>JAKZRK010000303.1:0-23424 GCA_047518225.1 Alphaproteobacteria bacterium
GCGACGACGAGACAGCGCCTCCAATTCGGCGCGCTCGTCATCGCTCAAAGAGATCGTCACCGCCACTCTCGCCATCAATCGCGCCTCCTGAAAACAAATAGAGACATAATCATATCAATTTATCGATCAGGACACTAGGGCGGTTCCGCTCTAACCCGCGCGGTGGAGGTCCAGGAAACGGGCGGCCTGTTCGAATTCACCGCGTAACGCGATGGCGCGGGCCTCGGCCTCGGCGTCCCTGCCCCAGCGTTCCGCCTGATAGTCGTGGTCCAGGCGGGCCACGGACCAGGCCGCCGCGGCATCCAGGGCACCGGCACTGACCGCCAGGGCAAGGACCAGAGAGCCGGCAATGGTCACAAGATCGTTCAGTCCGGCCAGTTCCATGGCATCATGGCCATCCACCGCCCCATGCAGGGCGGCGAGCGCCACTTCATCCTGGGCGATGTGGCCAATGCCATTCGTGGTGGCAAGGGTCGCGCCGTGCCGTGCCGCCGCCCAGGCCAGCCAGGGTGACCAGAGCCGTTCCTGGCGTTGCGCCAGGTCCTCCGGCTCGCTGGCCCGATAGCACAGCAGATCGGTGCCGCCGAAGCCGGCCAGATTATCCACCACGGCGCCCCGTTGCCCACCAACCATGTCGATGGCCGTATTGGCCAGGCGCAGCAGGGGCATAGTCTCGGGCGCTATCGTCTCGCCTTGTTGCCGCCATTCCTCGGCGATGGCCTCGGCCAGGGCCTCGGTCCCGACCGCAAAGGCGGCCTTTTTCGGTGTCCGGACCGGCCGGCCATCCAATTCGATGCGCAGCCCCTCCGCCCCCGGCACCACGGCGACCTTCTTATAAAACCGCTTCATTCCAATCCCAGAAGTTTGCCTGGTATCTGCAACAATTTTCCGGCACCTTCGCCCACCGCACCGCCGATCCGGCCGAGAATACCGGCGGCATTCTTCGTTTTTCCCGCCTTGGCTGGCGCCGCCACCGCCTGGCCGTCTTTTACCACATCCAGGCAGGGATGTGCCTCGCCGGTACCCCTGTTCAACAGCGGCAGCAGCAGCCCGACGCCCGGCAGCAGAAGATTGCCGACGACCGCCGTCGCCACGCTGCCGGCAACCGATGCGCTGTCCGGGGTATAGCTGGGATTGGCCAGATTGCCGCTAATGTTTATGGGGGTAGCTGCAGACACCAGGCTGAGATCTTTCGGCAGGGGCACCAAATGGTAGCGAATCGCCTCGCTCCTCAGATCCGTTTGGCCTTTGCCAACGACGGTGATGTTATCCGTATCCAGCAACAGCACCTGGCTGACCGCAACGCCGTCCTTGATGTCATAGCTGTTGGCAAAACAGTTCAGGCGCGTGCCTTTTCCCGGTGACCGCTCCTTGACCAGGCCAAGCAGCAGATCCTTGGCCAACAGTTCGAGAAACCGGGCCTCCATCCGGCCGTCGCTGACGACGACCGAAGCCTTTCCGTTCAGACCCGCCGCCAAGCCGCGAAGGTCGCCGCCGCGGGCGCGCAGATCGGCGCTTAGATCCAGGTTTCCTTGCAGCGAGGTGACTTCCAGCATGGGACCCAGTTCGGCCATGGCCGCCCGGCGCAGGTCCAACTGCAACGTCAGGCCGTCGGAATTCAATTCTCCACCCATGACCAATTGTCCCTTGGCCAATTGTGCCGTGCTGGGGCGCAGGGTCAATGTGCCGTCCCGCAACGCCGCCGTCAGGTGAAGCTTCTCCAGAACCAGCCCGGTCCGGCGCATTTCCGCCACCTGAAGTCTCAGGCTGCCGTCCAACAACGCCAGCGCGCCCAGATCAAAGGCCATGTCCGGGATCAACCGTTGCGCCGGCGCCGTGCCTGGCGTTGCCCTTGGTTCGTTCCGATCGTCGGACGAAAAATCCAGATCAAGAAACTTTGACCGCAGATCGGCGGTGATCCGGGGCCGCGCACCGCGCAGATCGACGTCAAGTTGCCCCCGCAGATCGCTATCCTTCAGGCGCAGGTCCAGATCATCCAGCCGAAAGACCGTCGTCGAACCCTTGATCCGCCCCTTCGCCGTCAGATTATCTACCAGGGTATCCACCAATGGCGCGGCCCCGGCCAGCAAATCCCCCAACACCGCCCCGCCCGGCCCGGTGACTTCGAAGCGCAGATCAAGCCCCTCGGCGCTAAGCGGCCGGGCCACCCGCCCGGTCAACGTCACTTTGGCACCACGGGCCGATTGGGTCTGTACGTGCAGATCGTTGACAGCGGGTGCCGCCAGACGGCCTGCCAGAGTGGCTGAGGCCTGGAACCGTCCCAGGGCCGGCACCGCCGCGCCAACGTAAGTAGACAGGACAGCGGCCTCCGGTCCTTGCAGACGCACTGCCAGGTCGAGCTCTTTGACGCCTAAGAGGTCGGTAATGGTGCCCGTGGCCGTCAGCAGCAGCCTTTCTTGTCTGCCGGCCCGGACCGCAAGGTCCGTTAAAGCCGGGCGCGCCACCGTGCCCGCCAAATGCCCGCGCACCCGGAGCGGTGACAGAGACGGCAGATCGGCCCCAACCAAGGTGGAAAGTTGCGCGGCGTCGTCGGCCTGAACCGTGACATCCAGGGCCAGCCCGGCCAAGGCAAGGGCGTCGCCCACCCCGCCCGAGACCGCGGCCTGAACACCCGGCGCGGGTGCAAGATTGCCCTTTACGTTACGCACCGCCAGCGGCCCATCCCGGTCGCTCAGATCAAAGGCGATATCGGCCTTGCCCCGCAAGATGGGTTCCGCGCCCGCCGCCTTTAGCAGAACCTGCACCTGGCCGGTCCGGGCGGTCACGCGAAGGTCCACGCCGCGGCCCTCCAGCGGGCGAAACAGCCGCCCCCTAACCGTGGCGGTCAAGCCCATGGCCTCCAGCGCGCCATCGATCTGAATTTCCCGGTCCTTCAACAGGGCATCAAGGCTGTCGACACGGCCCGTGAAAGTCATCGGGTTGCCTTGTAGGGTGGCCTTTAGGTCTATTTCAGCGGCGGCCAAGGCGCTGGGCACCTGGATGGTCAGCGCGCTGACCGCCAGGACGGTATCGCCGCCGCCATTACGATAGATAAACCTGGTGCGTAATAGACGAAAGTTCTCGATACGCGGCAAAGACCACTCGCTTTTGCCGTCGCCGCCGGCCCCGGCCTGCCCCAAATCCCAGTTGAGCCGGCCATCGGGCTGCCGCCGCAACAGAATTTCCGCATCTTCGATCTGCAATTGGTCAATCTCGATGTCCCGGTTCAGCAGCGGCCATAAGGCCAAGCCGAAGGAGATGCGACCGATCCTGGCCATGCTTTCCTGCCCCTCGCCGGGGCCGTTTTCAAGGGATAGTCCGGCCGCGGAGAAACCCGTATGCAGCCCCAGGCGAAGCTTCACGTCGCCATCGATATGCACGGGCCGGCCCAAGGCCTCGCCAAGCCGGGCCGTGAGGAAACCGCGATATTCGTTGAAATCAACGAAATAGATCACGGCGGCGGCGGCGATGGCCAGGCCGGTCAGCAGGCCCAGGCAAAAGCGGATGACCTTCAAGGCGCGGGCCATGGTTCACCCAAGCAAGGCGGCGAAAGGCGAAGACCCTGCGGTACCATCAGGCGCGAAGCCGTGGCTGCCTCCCTCAAGTCGATCTCACGTTTCGCCCGGACCGGCAACCAGGGCGGAGTCGGAAACCGAGCGCGGATCGCGCAATTGCCAGCGGCCTTCTTCCACCATGGCCAAGAATTCCGCGACCGCCTGATTAAAAACGGCCGGCTCTTCCAAATTGGCCGCATGGCCGGTACGGGGCAGCATCAACAGTCCCGATGAGGGTATGGTGCGTTTGAGATAAAGATTGGCATCCAGGCACGGCTCATCCTCGTCCCCGGTGACCAGCAGGGTGGGCACCTGCAACCGCCCCAGGCCGTCTTCCAGATCATACAGCGATGGCCGTTTGGCCTGGACATTGCCCATGGTCAGCCCCGAACCTTGCGCCGAATGGCTCAGAAACCGTTCCTGAAACTCGGCGAAACCACGGGGATCCTTGTTCTGGAACTGCACCCGCGTCGGACCCACGGAATAATCCGTGGCGACCGCCGCCATGCCCTTTTCCAGAAAAGTGGCGGCGAATTGTTCCACATCGTTGGTAAATGCGCCACGGGTGTCCTTCTTGGCGCCATAACCGCAACCCACGACCACCAGGCTGCGCGCCATCTGGGCATAGCGCAGGCCGAAATGCAGGGTCGCGAAGGCGCCCATGCTGCAACCGATAATATGGGCCTTTTCGATGTCCAGGCCACGCAGGACGGCGGCGATGTCATCGGCCGCCAGGTCCTGAGAATAAAGTGCGGGATCGCTGGGCACGTCCGAAGGCGGATAGCCACGGGCGTTGTAGGCGATGCAGCGGTAGCGCCGGGAGAAATAGCGCATTTGCGGCTCCCAGCCGCGCAAATCATCGGCGAATTCGTGCACGAAGACGACCGCTTCGCCCTTACCGGCTTCCTCGTAATGCAGTTTGGCGCCTTCGGCCTGAATATGGGGCATGGATAACCTCCCTTTTGCTATATTCCTCCGCCAGGACACTGACGGAGCGTGTTTTCACCAATCACCTTCGTCCTCGGCCAGCAATTCCGCCATGCGCTCCACCGCAGCCTCCGGATTGAAGCCCAGGGCCCGCATGGTTGTACGAAATTGCGCCGGGATGGGCGCCTCCACGGTCAAGGTGCCGTCGTCGGGATGGGGCAACGCGATGGCACGGGCGTGCAAATGCAACCCGGCGCCCAGGTCCATGCCAGGCAATGTGGCGTCAACCCCGCCATATTTGCCATCGCCCAGGATGGGCGTGCCAATGGCGGCGCAATGCGCCCGCAACTGATGGGTCCGGCCCGTACGCGGCCACAGGGCCAGCCAGGCGGCCTGTCCGCCGATATTTTCAATCACCGCGAAATCGGTGATGGCCTGCTTGCCCGATTTGCGGTCGACCCGCACCCGCTCGCCATCCGGGCCGGGGCTTTTGGCCAGAGGTAAATCGATCTGGCCACGACTTTGCGCCGGCACGCCGGCGACAATGGCCCAATAAAGTTTTTCGCTGCTGCGGTCGCGAAAGGCGCCGGTCAGGGCGGTGGCGGCGCGGGCGTGACGGGCCAGCACCAGGACGCCTGTGGTATCCCGGTCCAGGCGATGCACCAGCCGGGGCCGCTCCGCGGCATCGAATTGCAGCGCCCCCAACATGCCATCGATATGGCGCGTTGTGCCGCTGCCCCCCTGTACCGCCAGGCCGGCCGGTTTGTCGATCACCAGCACCGCCGCATCCTGGTGCAGAACGCGCCGGCGCAGTTCCTTGGTATCCTGTTCGGAAACCTTATCCTCCCGCCGTTTCAGCGCCGGCCCCTGCGGGGGCGCCGGCGTGTCCAGGGGCGGCACCCGCACCATCTGGCCGGGCAGCAGGCGATGGCCCGCCTTGACCTTGGCGCCATCGACCCGGACCTGGCCCCGGCGCAACATTTTCTCCAGCCGGCCATGGCTGAGTTCGGGAAAGCGGCGCCGGAACCAACGGTCCAGGCGCACTTCGCCCTCGTTTTCGTCCACCGGTACCAGTTGCACCGCGCTCACGTCAGCACCTGGCGAAACAGCAGTAAACCGGCGAAAAGACCACAGATCGACAGCACCAGGTTGCCCGCGATATAGGCAAAGGCGGGGCCCAGGCTGCCGCGCTCCAACAGCAACACAGCATCCAGGGAAAAGGCGGAAAACGTGGTGAACCCGCCCAGTATGCCGACCACCAGAAAGCCCCGCATTTCCTGGGTGGTGGACCAGCGCAGCGCCAAATATTCCACCAGAACGCCCAATATAAACGAGCCGAGGACATTCACCGTCAGCGTGCCCCAGGGAAATCCGCTGCCCGCCCAGCGCATGACATGGCCCGATACAAAATGACGGCCCATGGCGCCCAGGGCACCGCCAAAGGCCACGGCCAAGTACATATTCATGACCCCGGCCCCTCTTCCGGTCCGTCGCGAGCCTTGCCGCGCAGCTTATCCCAGTAGGCCATGCGTTTGGCCACCTCGCGCTCGAAGCCACGTTCGGCGGGCCGGTAAAAACTTTGCCTGGGCATCTGTTCGGGGAAATAGTCCTGGCCCGAGAAGCCCTCCTCGGTGCCGTGGTCATAGATGTACTCGGCGCCATAGCCCAGGTCTTTCATAAGGCTGGTGGGCGCGTTCAGGATGTGTTTTGGCGGCATCAACGAACCGCTCTCCCTGGCGGCCTTGCTGGCCTGGCTCATGGCTTCGTAGGCGGCGTTGGATTTGGGCGCCGTGGCCAGATAAATCACGGCCTGGGCGATGGCCAATTCCCCTTCCGGGCTGCCCAGAAAGTCATAGGCATCCTTGGCCGCGTTGGCCTGTACCAGCGCCTGGGGGTCGGCCAGGCCAATATCCTCCACCGCGAAACGAACCAGCCGGCGGGTGATATACAGGGGCTGCTCGCCCGCCGTCAGCATCCGGGCCAGCCAATACAGGGCCGCATCCACGTCCGAGCCGCGCAAGGATTTATGCAGGGCGCTGATCAGGTTGTAATGGCCTTCCTGCGCCTTGTCGTAGACCGGCGCCCGGCGCTGCAAAGTCTGGCTCAATTCAGCCACATCCAGCGGCTCCACCACGGACAGGGCCAAAAGTTCCTCTGCCAGGTTCAAAACGAACCGGCCATCGCCATCGGCCATGGCGCGCAGGGTCAGGCGCGCCGCCGCCGCCAGGGGCAGTTCCTTGCTGCTGGCCGCCTCGGCCCGGCACAGCAATTGTTCCAGGGCATTATCGTCCAGTCGGTTCAGGACCAGCACCTGACAGCGTGACAACAGGGCCGCGTTCAGCTCGAACGAGGGGTTTTCCGTAGTGGCCCCGATCAGGACGATGGTGCCATCCTCTACATAGGGCAGGAAACCGTCTTGCTGCGAGCGGTTGAAGCGGTGAATTTCATCCACGAACAACAGGGTGCCCTGGCCGCTGATCCGCCGCTGGCCCGCCGCCGCGAAGGCCTTGCGCAGGTCGGCCACGCCGGAAAACACCGCCGAGAGCTGTTCGAAATGCAGTCCCACATGGGCCGCCAGCAGGCGCGCGATGGTGGTCTTGCCACTACCCGGCGGACCCCAAAGCACCAGCGAGGCCAAACGCCCGCCGTCCACCATACGGCGGATGGCCCCATCGCCGGCCAGCAAATGATCCTGGCCGATGACCTGATCCAGACTATTGGGCCGCAGGCGCTCCGCCAGGGGCCGCAGGGGCCCCTGATCCATACCCGCGGCTTCAAACAGATTGCTCATTGGCCAATCCGGATTGTTTGTACCTTGCCCCGCCGCCGCAAAGTTATCTGCCATTCTCCAGTCGGTTTTTTCATGGCCGCGACCAAATCAGCGACTAGGCCAATGCGATCCTGGTTGACCTGCAAGATCCGGTCGCCCTTGCGGAAACGAAAGCGCCGGGCCGTGCTGCGCCGGGCGAGATCCAGAATGATAACGCCGTTTACGAGGTTGCCCAGGCCCATTTCCTCGGCCAGGGCAGGAGATAGATTGGCGACGGTGGCCCCCGCCAAGGGCTGGCGGCCATGCAGTTCGGTGATGTCACGGGGCGGTATTTCCGGGGCGGCGACAAGTTTCAGGGTTAAGGTTCTGGTATCTTCATTGCGCCATATATCAAGACGCGCGGCCTTGCCGATCATGCGGGTGCCCATGCGAAAATTCAGCGCCTTGGGCGAGGCCACGGCATGGCCATCGATGGCCAGGATCACATCGCCGACGGCCATGCCGGACCGGTCCGCCGGGCCATCACGGTATAGGCCGCGGACCATCACGCCACGCGGCCGCTTCATGCCCAGGGAGGCCGCGATATCGGCGGTTACCACCTGGGTCGCCGCCCCCAGCCATGGCCGCTGAACCTGGTGCCGGCCCGCTATGGCGTTGGCCAAAACCGCACGTACCATAGCCGAGGGCACCGCGAAACCAATACCGTGGGAGCCGCCTGTTTTGGAATAGATGGCCGTGTTGATGCCCGCCAGCCGGCCATCCATGGTGATCAATGCGCCACCTGAATTGCCGGGATTAATGGCCGCATCGGTCTGAATGAAAAACTGAAAATCCGAGACCCCGATGCCGGTTCGGGCCAGGGCGGAAACGATGCCGGAGGTGACGGTCTGGCCGACGTTGAAGGGATTGCCGATGGCCAGCACCAGATCTCCCACTTCCAGGCTGTCGGAATCCCGCAGCTCCAGATAGGGCAGTTTTTCGGTCTCGGTCTGGATCTTCAACACGGCGAGGTCGGTACGTTCGTCATCCAATACCAGGGTGGCTTCAAACACCCGGCGGTCCGATAGGGCCACCGTGATCTCGTCCGCCCCGGCGATAACGTGATGATTAGTAACGATCATGCCGTCGGCGGTCAGCAGCACGCCCGAGCCTAGGGAATTCTGTTGCCTGCGTCGCGGCCGGCTACCGCCGGTGCCAAATCGTTCGCCGAAAAATCGGCGGAAAAAAGGATCATCGAACAGCGGCGAACGGGCCACCTGTTCGACCACCCGCCGGGTATAAATATTGACCACAGCGGGTGCTGCCCGTTTGACCAGCGGTGCGAACGAAAGCTGCACCTGAGCCTGGGACGTGGGCACCACTTTCGCCGCCACGCCCGGGATCGGCGCGATAACCGCCGCCGCGAGCAACAAGATCAAGAACCGCGTCGATGCCGCAATTTTCCGCACGTTGGAAGCTTCCTCATTTCGGCCGGGTACTACGACCCGCGAGAGCACAAATAACAAGGGCAGCCCAAAGGCTGCCCCAGTTTGATCGCAATTCCCGGTCCGGCAAAGCACCATGATCAGGCCGCATTTACCAGACGGCAATAATCAGGCGGCAACATCCTCGTCATCGTCCTCTGTATCGACGGGACCTGAATCCAATCCCTTGGCGTCCTCATCCCGGTCGATGAATTCAATATAAGCCATGGGCGCGCAATCGCCATAACGGAAATTCGCCCGAATGATCCGGACATAGCCGCCCTGACGATCCGAATAGCGCGGGCCCAGAACGTCGAACAATTTGGTTACCATGTCGCGGTCGGGAATCCGGGCAAAGGCCAGACGGCGGGCGTGCAGATCGCCGCGCTTGCCCAGGGTGATCAGCTTTTCCACGATGGGGCGCAATTCCTTGGCCTTGGGCAAAGTGGTATTGATCTGTTCGTGCTTAATCAAGGACGAGGCCATATTGGCGAACATCGCCTTGCGGTGCGAACTATCGCGGTTCAGTTTGCGTCCACTTTTTCGGTGCCGCATGTCCTTACTCCTATGCTAACCCAAGGGCCTATTACGCAATAGTCGCCAATTGGCTAGAATTCCGTTTCCATCTGCTTGGCCAGATCATCAATGTTCTCCGGCGGCCATTCGCTGACTTCCATGCCAAGGTGCAGGCCCATCTGGGTCAGCACTTCCTTGATTTCGTTCAAGGATTTGCGGCCAAAATTAGGCGTGCGCAGCATCTCGGACTCGGTTTTTCGCACCAAATCGCCAATGTAGATGATGTTGTCGTTCTTCAGACAATTGGCCGAGCGTACGGATAATTCCAACTCGTCCACCTTGCGCAGCAGGTTGCGGTTGATCCTGGGCACCTGCGGCTCGAAATGCACCGGTTCTTCCCGGGGCTCCTCGAAATTGATGAACAACTGCAACTGGTCCTGCAGGATACGGGCGGCATAGGCGATGGCGTCTTCCGGCGTCACCGTGCCGTCGGTTTCGATATCCATGGTCAGCTTATCGTAATCCAGGATTTGCCCTTCCCGGGAGTTTTCCACCCGGTAGGCGATCTGGCGTACGGGGCTGAAAACGGAATCCACCGGGATCAGGCCAATGGGGGAATCCTCGGCCCGGTTATGTTCCGCCGCCAGATAGCCCTTGCCGGACTCGACCGTCAATTCCATGGACAGACTGGCGCCTTGATCAAGGTGGCAGATCACCAGGTCCGGGTTCATGACTTCGATATCGGGGCCCATTTCCAGGCTCGCCGCGGTCACCGGGCCTGGCCCTTCCGCCTTCAAGGTCATCCGCCGGGGCCCTTCGGTATGCAACCGGACAGCCAGTCCCTTGATATTCAGGACAATGTCCGTGACGTCCTCGCGAACGCCGGGGATCGACGAGAATTCGTGCAGAACCCCATCGATCTGCACTGAAGTTACCGCCGCGCCATGCAGCGATGACAGCAATATGCGCCGCAATGCGTTGCCCAGGGTCAGCCCAAAGCCGCGCTCCAAAGGCTCAGCCACCAGGGTGGCCTTGCGATCAGGGTCGTTGTCCGCCACAACGTTTAATTTGTTGGGCTTAATCAGTTCTTGCCAGTTCTTCTGGATCACGTCGTATCCTCGCGCTCGCCAACCGCCACAACCGGGAATATCCCGGAATTTCTAAATCCTTATTCGGCCGGCCCCTTGGAGGCGCCGACCGGCGGGACTAGACTCGCCGCCGTTTGGGTGGCCGACAACCATTGTGTGGTATCGGCGTCACGTCTTTGATGAATGTGATGGTGAAACCCACCGACTGCAATGCCCTGAGCGCGGATTCGCGCCCCGAGCCCGGACCCTTGACGAACACCTCAAGGGATTTCATGCCATGCTCCTGTGCCTTCCGCCCGGCATCCTCCGCCGCCATCTGCGCCGAATATGGCGTCGATTTACGCGAGCCCTTAAAGCCTTGCGCGCCGGCGGACGACCAGGCGATTACATTGCCCTGCACGTCCGAAATGGTAATCATGGTGTTGTTGAATGTTGCATTGACATGCGCCACGCCCGAGATGATATTTTTCTTCTCGCGCTGGCGGACGCGTGTACGTTCTTTTGCCATTGGCTATACCGCTTTCTTTCGGCCGGCGATGGGCCGCGCCGGGCCTTTGCGCGTGCGCGCATTGGTATGAGTGCGCTGTCCACGCAGGGGCAAGCCCTTGCGGTGACGGATGCCGCGATAGCAGCCAAGATCCATCAAACGCTTTATATTCATCGCCACTTCGCGCCGCAAATCGCCTTCGACCATATAATCCTGGTCGATCACTTCACGTATCCGAATGACTTCCTGATCCGTCAACTCCGCCACCCGCCGCTCGTCCGGGATGCCAACCTTGGTACAGATGTCCCTGGCCTTGGTTCTGCCAATACCATGGATATAGGTCAACGAAATCAGGACCCTTTTATTGGTCGGAATATTTATGCCCGCTATCCGTGCCACCCGGATTCTCCTTGTCTTTGTCCCGCATCGGGTCTTCTAAACCTGTATCCCCCGGCCGGCCTAATCCGCCCACCGGATCATCTAACAGCACCTACGTACCCATGCCCAACGAATTCACCCGCACCCAGCCTGTTTGCACCCAACCGCGTTAAAATGCGCGGCCCTGCCGGTTCGGAACCCGCCCCTGGGCAACCACGGTCGGGCAGCCACATCGGCGGCAATCTCGGTGAATATAGAACATCGCGATCTAATGCCTTTTTCCCGCCAAGTCAACGTATTAACCAGCCTCCAGCAACGCTTTCATCTGCCGGGTAACCTGATCTATCTCCGCCATGCCATCGACCGCCAGCAAACAGCCTCTTTCCCGGTAAAAAGGCAGCAGCGGCGCCGTCTGTTCATGGTAGGCCTTTAGCCGCGCCGTCACGGTCTCGGCATTGTCATCGGCCCGTCGATTGAAGTCCGTGCCGCCACATTTATCGCAGACGCCGGCCACTTTTGGCCGTAAATTTTCGTCATGATAGCCGGCGCCACAATTCGCGCAGGTGTAGCGGCCGGTGATCCGGCCGATCAGCAGGGCGTCTTTCACCTGCATCTCGATCACCGCATCCAGGCGCAGTGACTTTTCCGCCAGCATCTGCTCCAGCGCCTCTGCCTGGGCCAAGGTGCGCGGGAAACCGTCCAGAATAAAGCCATTTTGACAATCAGCCTGATCTACCCGATCGGAAATGATGCCCACGACGATGTCGTCGGAGACCAGATCGCCCGCCGCCATCACCGCCTTGGCGCGCAGGCCCACCTCTGATCCCGCCGCAACGGCGGCGCGCAGCATGTCGCCGGTCGATAATTGCACGATATTGCAGCTTTCCGTCAGACGCTGCGCCTGGGTGCCCTTCCCGGCGCCAGGGGGCCCCAACAAGATCAGCCTCATCGGTTACGGCCCCGTAATTTTGATTTCTTGATCAGGCCCTCGTATTGATGCGCCAACAGGTGGGACTGAATCTGGGACACCGTATCCATGGTCACGCTGACCACGATCAGCAACGAAGTGCCGCCGAAATAGAAGGGCACCGCATATTGCGACAACAACAGTTCCGGCAACAGACAGACCAGGGCCAGATACCCTGCCCCAACAACCGTCAACCGGGTCAGCACATAATCAAGGTAATCCGCCGTCCGTTTGCCAGGGCGGATACCGGGAATGAAACCGCCGTATTTCTTCAGGTTGTCCGCCGTATCGGCCGGATTGAAGACGATGGCGGTATAGAAGAAACAGAAAAATACGATCCCGCCAATATACATGGCCAGGTAAAGCGGCTGTCCCCGTCCCAGCAGCGAGGTCACGGTGGTCAACCATTCCGGCCCGCCCTGGGCGGAGAACGAGGCCACGGTGACAGGCAGCAGCAACAGCGAAGAGGCGAAGATCGGCGGGATGACCCCGGCGGTATTCAGTTTCAACGGCAGATGCGTGCTATCGCCGCCAAACATCCGCTGGCCAACCTGACGCTTGGGGTATTGCACGATGATGCGGCGCTGGGCGCGCTCGATAAAAACGATGAAGGTGATGGTCGCGATCACCAGAACGATCAGAAACAGAATGAACAGGGTGTTCAGGGCGCCGGTCCGGCCCAATTCAAGAGTCGAGGCGATGGCCGAAGGCAACTGGGCCACGATACCGGCGAAGATGATCAGCGAAATGCCGTTGCCCACGCCGCGCGCCGTGATCTGTTCACCCAGCCACATCAGGAAGATGGTGCCGCCCACCAACGTGATCACCGTGCTGGCCTTGAAAAACATGCCCGGTGCCAGAACCACGCCGGCTCCGCCCGAGGCCGACATGCCTTCCAGGCCGGCGGCAATGCCATAGGCTTGCAGCGCCGTCAGAATAACAGTGCCGTAACGGGTATATTGGTTCATCTTCTTGCGGCCCTGCTCCCCCTCTTTCTTCAACTGCTCCAAATGGGGCGAGACCGTGGTCAAAAGCTGCATGATAATGGAGGCGGAGATATAGGGCATGATGTTCAAGGCGAAGATCGTCATCCGCCCCAAGGCACCGCCCGAAAAGACATCGAACATGCCCAGGATGCCACCGCGCTGCTGCTCGAATATATCGGCCAGAGCGGCGGGATCGATACCCGGTATCGGGATATAGGTGCCAATGCGATAGACAATCAAGGCGCCCAATGTGAACCATAGACGCTTTTTCAGTTCCGTCGCCTTGGAAAAAGCGCCGAAATTTATGTTAGCCGCCAGTTGTTCAGCCGCGGATGCCATATTGTTCGTCCTTGCGGTAGCCTCGCCGTGTTTTGCAAGGCCGCCTGTTCAAATCCGGTTCACCGGCCCGACACCATGAACGGGCCACAAAACCGGCTATTTATCCCGCCGTCACTTGTCAGCCTCTGCCCCGCCTTCGGCCGCATCCGTGGCATCGCCGCCATTTGCGGCTACTTCCTTGGCCACCGTCACCGTCACGGTACCGCCAGCGCCTTGCACCGCCGCCACGGCCGCCGCCGAAGCACCCGCCACGGTGATCACCACCTTGGCGGTCAACTTACCCTGGGCCAAAAGACGCACCCCGTCACGGGCCTTGCGCACCAGACCGGAGGCAATCAATTCAGCCACGCCGATCGGTTGGCCCGCGTCCAGTTTACCGGCATCGATCGCGGCCTGTAACCGGCCCAGATTGACCACCTGATAATGTTTGGCGAAAATGTTCTTGAAGCCGCGTTTCGGCAGACGCCGATACAGAGGCATCTGGCCGCCTTCGAAACCCTTGATCGCCACGCCGGAGCGTGACTTTTGGCCCTTGTCGCCCCGGCCGGCGGTTTGGCCCTTGCCAGAGCCGATGCCCCGGCCCAGGCGCTTGGATTTATGGCGCGCGCCGGGATTATCGCGTAATTCGTTCAGTTTCATGACTCACTCCGCCGCTTCAACGCGGACCAGATGATGCACCTTGTTGATCATGCCGCGTACGGAAGGGGTATCCTCCAACTCGCGGGTCCGATGCATTTTGTTCAGGCCCAGGCCGATCAGGGTCTGCCGTTGCCATTGCGGCCGCCCGATCGGACTTCCGACCTGGGTTACCGTCAGTGTTTTTTTAGCTTTCGCCATGGTTCGCTTTCCAGTGCGGCCTTACGCCTCGGCCAAATAGTTCAGTCACATATAAGCATCGTCGGCGCCATTAACAGCGCCCAGCTATGCGTCCGCCGTTTCCACTACCGGCTCGGAAGACTCCGCTGCGTCCGGCTCCGGCCCGACGCCGCGGGTACGCCGGCCGATGATCTCGGCCACCTTTTTACCCCTTTTAGCCGCCACCGTGCGCGGCGAAACCTGATTTTTCAGCGCCTCGAAAGTCGCCCGAACCATGTTGTAGGGGTTGGAGGAACCTTGGGATTTCGTCACCACGTCCTGCACGCCAATGCATTCAAAAACCGCGCGCATGGGGCCACCGGCAATGATGCCGGTGCCGGGAGGCGCGGCACGCAGCAAAACCTTGCCGGCGCCGTGGCGGCCGGTGATGTCATGATGCAGGGTCCGCCCTTCGCGCAGCGGCACGCGGATCATGCTTTTCTTCGCCGTCTCCGTCGCTTTACGGATCGCCTCGGGCACTTCGCGGGCCTTGCCATGGCCGAAGCCGACCCGGCCCTTTTGGTCTCCCACCACCACCAGGGCGGCGAAACCGAAGCGGCGGCCGCCCTTGACCACCTTGGCGACCCGATTGATATGGACCAGTTTATCGACAAACTCGCTGTCGCCCCGGTCCCCGAAGTCATTACGTGCCATGCGGCTTTGCCTTTCCTAAAAACTCAAACCGGCTTCACGCGCGGCATCCGCCAGCGCCTTGATCCGGCCATGAAATTGGTACCCGCCACGGTCAAACACCACCGCCTCGACGCCGGCGCTCTTGGCCCGTTCTGCGATCAACGCCCCGACTATCGCGGCCGCATCCTTGTCCGCGCCGGTTTTCAGGCCCGCGCGCAGGTCTTTTTCCAGACTGGACGCCGAAGCAAGCGTCCTTCCGGCGACGTCGTCGATGACCTGGGCATAGATGTGCTGCGAGGAGCGGAACACGGAGAGACGGGGCCGCCCCGAGGCCAGCTTTGCCAGAGTGTGGCGGCTGCGCCGTTGCCGGCGTTTGAATAATTCTTTTGTATTGCCCATGTTAGCCTACTTTTTCTTACCTTCCTTACGGAAGATATATTCGTCCACATAGCGCACGCCCTTGCCCTTGTAGGGCTCGGGTGGGCGGAATGCCCTGATCTCCGCGGCAACTTGACCGACCTTCTGCTTATCGATCCCCGTGATCTTGATCGCCGTGGGACGCTGGCATTCGATCGCGATGCCCTCGGGAATGGGGAAATCGATATCGTGGCTATAGCCTAATTGCAGCCTCAAATTATTGCCCTGCAAGGCGGCGCGATAGCCAACGCCCTGGATTTCCAGTTCCTTGACGAACCCTTCCGATACACCGGTCACAAGGTTCTGCGCCAGGCTGCGCTGCAGGCCCCACATGGAGCGGGCGACCTTGCTCTGATCCTTGGGTGTCACGACAATTTGATTGTCGGCATGGCTGACATCAACCTGATCAACCAGGTGCATGGACAACTCGCCCAATTTACCCTTGACGGTCAAGGCCCGGTTGGCCACTTCTACGGTGACGCCATCGGGCACTGTCACCGGCTTGCTTCCGATACGGGACATCGGCGTTCCTCTAAAATACCTGACAGATGACTTCGCCACCCACGTTGGCTTCGCGTGCCTCGGTATCCGACAACACCCCTTGCGGCGTGGTCAGAATGGAAATGCCGAGGCCGTTGGCCACGCGGGGCAATTGCTTGACCGAGGAGTAAACCCGACGGCCCGGCGTTGACACCCGCTTTATCTGCTGGATCACCGGCGCGCCTTCGTAATATTTCAGCTCGATCGATAATTCAGCCTTGCCGCGGTCGTAATCAGTGCGCGAGTAGCCACGGATATAACCTTCACGTTGCAATACTTCCAAAACGCTTTCCCGCAACCGGGACGCCGGCGAGAGGATACTTCCCTTGCCCGCGCGCTGGCCATTGCGAATTCGCGTCAGCATGTCGCCGATCGGATCGGTCATCGACATCGTTACGCCTCCCCTACCAGCTGGACTTGGTCAGGCCCGGAATCTGTCCGAGCGAACCCAGTTCGCGCAATGCGATCCGGGATAATTTGAATTTGCGGTAATAGCCGCGCGACCGACCGGTCAATTCGCAGCGGTTACGCACCCTGTTCGGCGAGGAATTACGCGGCAATTGCGCCAGCTTCAACCGGGCGGCAAAACGCTCTTCCTGGCTAAGGTCCTTGTCCGAGGCAACTGCCTTCAGACGCGTACGCTTGGCCAAATACTTCCCGGCCAACTTGGCCCGGGCCTTGTTCTTTTCAATGGCGCTTTTCTTGGCCATGCATGGAACCCCTTGGTTTCCCTGGTGACGCGAAAGTTTCGATATAAAACTTTCGCCGAAAATCCTTATCTTCGCGGCATCAATCCCAAAGGGATATCAGCTTTGAAAAGGCATGTTGAACCCGGCTAGCAATGCCAGACCCTGGTCGTTGTTGGACGCCGTGGTACAGATCACCACGTCCATGCCACGCACCTCGTCAATCTCGTCGTAATCGATTTCCGGAAAGACGAGCTGCTCCGTCAAGCCCATGGCATAGTTACCCCGGCCATCGAAACTTTTTCGCGAGACGCCGCGAAAATCCCGGACCCGCGGCAAAGCCACGGTAATCAGGCGATCCAGGAATTCGTACATCCGGTTCCGGCGCAAGGTCACCTTGCAACCGATCTGCATTCCCTCGCGCAACTTGAACACCGCGACCGAACGTTTGGCGATGGTGATTACAGGCTTTTGCCCGGCAATCTTGACCAGATCGTCATACGCGGCTTCCACCTTTTTGCGATCATCGGTGCCCGCGCCAACGCCCATGTTTATGACGATTTTGTCCAGGCGCGGCACCTGCAAGTCGTTGGCCAGGCTGAACTCTTCCTTCAACTTGCCGTGCAACTCGTCTTGATAAAACTGTTTCAATCGCGGCGCATTAGACATCGACCACCTCCCCCGACCGCTTGGCGAACCTAACCTTGCGGCCATCGGCGAGGAACCGGTAACCGACCCGGGTCGCCGTGCCGTCCTTGGGATCGGCCAAGGCGACGTTGGAAATATGGATCGCGGCTTCCTTTTGGATTATGCCGCCGGGTTGGCTGCCGCCGGGCCGCGTATGCCGCTTGATCATATTGACGCCAGCCACCAGGACCCGGTCTTCCTGGCGCATGACACGGAGGATAGAGCCCTTCTTGCCCTTGTCCCGGCCGCTGACAACGACAACGTCGTCGCCTTTCCGTAATTTGAATTTCTTCGCCATCAAATGACCTCTGGCGCCAGTGAGATGATTTTCATGTGATTTTTCGCCCGTAATTCGCGCGTCACCGGGCCAAAAATGCGGGTCCCGATGGGCTCGTTCTGCGGATTGATCAACACGGCGGCATTGCGGTCGAAGCGGATCGCGGAACCGTCCGTGCGATGAATATCCTTGGCGGTTCGCACCACGACCGCCCGGTGGATATCACCCTTTTTTACCCGGCCCCGCGGAATGGCTTCCTTTATGGAAACCACGATGACGTCGCCGACGGAGGCATATTTGCGCTTGGAACCCCCGAGCACCTTGATGCACTGCACCCGACGGGCGCCGGAATTATCGGCGACTTCGAGCATGGTTTCTGATTGAATCATGGCTGCCTACCTCGTCGGTCCTAGCTGTTCGCCGCCTCGGCGAGAACAATCCATCGCTTTAGCTTCGAAATGGGTGCGCACTCCTCGATACGGACCTGATCGCCAATCTTGCATTTGTTCGCCGGGTCGTGCGCATGAAAGCGTTTGGACCGGCGGATCACCTTTTTGTACAACGCGTGCGTGAAGCGGCGTTCCACCCGGACCACGATGGTCTTGTCGCCCTTGTCGCTAACCACGACGCCCTGCATGACTCGTTTTGGCATCCCGTTCTCCTCGGTCCTAGGCCTGAGCCTGAATTTCGCCCTGAGATTCACTCCGCATCCGGTTCAACACCGTCTTGATGCGGGCGATATCGCGGCGCACCTGGCGCACGCGGGCAGTGTTTTCCAGCTGACCGCTGACCCGTTGAAAGCGCAGATTGAACTGCTCTTTACGCAGGTCCAGCAGTTGATCGCCCAACTGATCCTTGGTCTTGCCGCGTAGTTCTTCGGCCTTCATCACTAACCCTCCCCACGGCGGGCAACGAACTTGGTCTGCAACGGCAGTTTGGCCGCCGCCAAACGGCAGGCTTCGCGCGCCAAGTCCATGGGGACGCCGTCAATTTCGAACATCACCCGGCCCGGCTTGATCCGGCAGATCCAGAATTCAGGCGTGCCCTTGCCCTTGCCCATACGGACCTCGGTCGGCTTCTTCGACACCGGCACATCGGGAAAAACGCGGATCCATAGTTTTCCGGCCCGCTTCATTTGCCGGGTCATGGCGCGGCGGGCCGCCTCGATCTGGCGCGCGGTAATCCGCGCCGGGCCAATGGCCTTCAGCCCGTAGGCGCCGAAATCCAGTTTATTGCCGCCCTTGGCCTTACCGTGAATCCGGCCCTTGTGGGCTTTGCGGAATTTTGTTCGTTTTGGTTGCAACATGACGCGATCAACCTATGTCCTTGTCGTTTCGAGCCGGCGAGCCAATGTCACGCCAACGCCTCGCCGGTCCCTATGAACGCGGCGTCTGTGTGTCCTGGTTCCGTTTTTCCTGGCCCATGGGATCATGATCCATGATCTCGCCTTTGAAGACCCAAACCTTGACGCCGCAAGTGCCATAAGCGGTAAACGCCGTGGCTTCCCCATAATCGATATCGGCGCGCAAGGTGTGAAGCGGCACCCGGCCTTCACGGTACCATTCGGTCCGGGCGATTTCCGCCCCACCGAGACGGCCGCCGCAATTGATGCGAATGCCCAGGGCGCCCAGGCGCATGGCCGACTGCACGGCGCGCTTCATGGCCCGGCGAAAGGCGATC
Organism: Alphaproteobacteria bacterium; assembly: GCA_047518225.1. Taxonomy (GTDB): domain Bacteria; phylum Pseudomonadota; class Alphaproteobacteria. The sequence goes on from JAKZRK010000303.1 coordinate 19,251, forward strand.
CGGCGTTCCAGCTGATTGCAGATATTTTCGGCTACCAGCTTGGCATCGATCTCGGGCTTGCGGATCTCGACAATATTCAAATGTACATCGCTGCCGGTCATTTTCGACAATGCCTGGCGCAGCTTCTCAATATCCGCGCCTTTCTTACCGATCACCAGTCCGGGACGGGCCGTGCAAATGGTCACCCGGGCTTTCTTTGCCGACCGTTCGATGACGATGCGGGAAACGCCGGCCTGGTGCAGACGCTTCTCCAAAAAGCGGCGGATCGCGATATCCTCGTGCAACAAGGAGCCGTATTCCCGCTTGTTGGCATACCAACGGGAATCCCATGTCCGGTTGATGCCGAGCCGCAGGCCGATCGGATTTACTTTTTGACCCATCAGTTGGTCTCCTCGCGTTCGCGCACCACGATGCGTATCTCGCTAAATGGTTTCAGGATGCGGGCCATGCGGCCGCGGGCGCGGGGGCGCATCCGCTTCATCACCATGTTTTTTCCGACACTGGCTTCTGCCACGTACAGGGCATCGACATCCAGGTCGTGGTTGTTTTCCGCATTGGCGATGGCCGATTGCAGGACCTTCTTCACGTCGCCGGCAATCCGCCGTTTTGAAAAGGTCAGTTCCGCCAAGGCGGCCTCGACGGTTTTACCCCGGATAGCTTCCGCCACCAGATTTAACTTCTGCGGCGAAATTCGGATTTTCCGGCCCTGTGCCCCAGCTTCGTTGTCGGTCAGACGCCGATCTCTTGCCTGCTTGCCCATGCCTTTAACCCCGCCGCGCCTTCTTATCGGCGGTATGGCCATAATAAGTGCGGGTCGGCGCGAATTCGCCAAACTTGTGTCCTACCATGTCCTCGTTCACCAATACCGGGATGTGTTTGTGGCCGTTGTGCACGCCAAAGGTCAGGCCGACGAACTGCGGCAAAATGGTTGACCGCCGCGACCACATCTTGATGACGTCCTTGCGCCCCGATTGTGCGGCCGTTTCCGCTTTCTTCAGCAAATAGCCATCGACGAAGGGGCCTTTCCAGACAGAACGGGTCATCTACACGCCTCTTCCTATTTCGAGCGCCGTCGGCGCAGAATGTACTTGCTACTGGATTTTTTAGTGGACCTTGTCCGCTTGCCCTTGGTCGGTTTGCCCCACGGGGTCACCGGATGGCGCCCACCCGAGGTACGGCCTTCACCGCCGCCATGGGGATGGTCAACCGGGTTCATGGCAACGCCGCGCACCGATGGGCGTTTGCCCAGCCAGCGGTTACGGCCAGCCTTGGCCAGTTTGATATTGGATTTGTCCGGGTTGGAAACCGCACCGATAGAGGCCATGCATTCCGCCCGCACCAGGCGTTGTTCGCCAGAGGCCAGGCGCAGAATGGCATAGCCCTGGTCCCGGCCGACCAATTGCACATAAGTGCCGGCGGACCGGGCGATCTGACCGCCCTTGCCTGCTTTCATCTCTACATTATGGACGATGGTGCCGATCGGTATGCTGGACAAAGGCATGGCATTGCCCGGCTTGACGTCCACCCGCTCGCCCGCCACCACGCTGTCGCCGGGAGCCAGGCGTTGCGGCGCCAGAATATAGCTTAGCTCGTCATTGGGATAACGGATCAGGGCGATAAAGGCGGAACGGTTCGGATCGTATTCCAGCCGCTCGACCTTGGCGGTTTCGAAACGGCGGCGCTTAAAATCGACAATGCGATAGCTGCGCTTGGCCCCGCCGCCACGGCGGCGCGCCGTAATGCGGCCATGGTTGTTGCGGCCGCCGCTTTTGCTCAAACCCACGGTCAAGGCCTTGACGGGCTTGCCCTTGTGCAGTTCCGAGCGGTCGACCAGGACCAAACCCCTGCGGCCCGGCGTGGTCGGTTTGTATTGCTTCAACGCCATTCGTCTATACCCCGCCCATGACGTCTATGGAATGGCCGTCTTCCAAGCACACGACAGCCTTTTTCCAATCCGACCGGCGCCCTTTGACGCCGCGAAAACGTTTGGTCTTGCCCTTGACGCGCAAGGTGTTGACCGATTTCACCTTGACCGAGAACAATTCCTCCACCGCCTGCTTGATGCGCGGTTTGGTGGCGTCCATCCGCACCCGGAATGTGATCTGTCCGTGCTCCGACCCCATGGTGGCTTTTTCGGTCACTACCGGGCCCAGGATGGTCTGATATACCTGTTCGCGGTTCATGTTAGCCGCGCCTCCAATAATTCGACGGCACTTTTGGTCAGTACTAGGGTATCGCGCCGCAAGATGTCGTAGACATTGGCCCCGGCCGAGGCCATCACCTGCACCGCCGCCAGATTGCCGGCGGCCCGCACCAGATTAGGATCCAAGTCGCCGCCATCGATGATCAAGACGTCCGACCAGCCCAAGGCCACCAATTTGGCCGTCAGGGCCTTTGTCTTGGCCTCGGCCAGCACGGCCGCATCCAAAATCACCAGTTTACCTTCCGCCTGCTTGGCGGACAGGGCCGAGCGCAGGCCAAGCGCCCGCACTTTTTTTGTCAGCTTGTGGACATGATCGTGCACCCGTGGCCCATGGGCCACGCCGCCGCCGCGAAACTGGGGCGCCTTGCGCGAGGAATGCCGCGCCCGTCCGGTACCCTTCTGGCGCCAGATCTTCGCGCCCGAGCCTTGAATGGCATGCCGTTCCTTGGTCGCGTGATTGCCGCTGCGGCGCTTGGCCAACTGCCAGGTCACCACACGATGCAGGATATCCCGGCGCGGCGTCACGCCAAAGACCGCCTCCGCCAGTTCGATGCTCCCGGCGCTTTTATTATCCAGGGTCGTTACCTTCGCCTTCATGGCACTTATTCCTTCTCGGCCGCGTCGGCGGCGGCCCCTTCCGCGACGACGTCTTCCGCGGCCGCATCGGCCGGCGCCTCGGTTGAGCCCTCGGCCGCGGCCTCCGCCTGCGGCTCGGCCTCATCGGCCGGCTGTTCGATTAGACCGGCCGGGATCGGGGCATCTTTATGCAGTGCCTTTTTGGCCGCATCCTGGACCATGACCCAGCCGCTTTTCGGTCCCGGTACCGAGCCCTTAATCATCAACAGCCCGGCATCCACATCCGCCGCGATCACTTCCAGGTTCTGCATGGTGACCCGGCCCGCGCCCAGATGGCCGGCCATCTTCTTGCCCTTGAATACTTTGCCCGGGTCCTGGCATTGCCCGGTCGAGCCGTGGGAACGATGCGAGATCGAAACGCCGTGAGAGGCACGCAAACCTGAAAAGCCCCAGCGCTTCATGGCGCCGGCGAAACCCTTGCCGATCGAAGTGCCCGCCACGTCCACATATTGGCCCGTGGCGAAATGGGCCGGGCTTAATTCCGCGCCGACTTCGATTAATGCGTCTTCGGACACCCGAAACTCCGCCACGCGCTGTTTGGGCTCTACTTCCGCCTTGGCGAAATGGCCGCGCATGGCCTGGCCGACCCGCTTGACCTTGGCTTTACCCGCGCCCAATTGGACGGCGCTGTAACCGTCCCTATCAAGGGTGCGCTGGTCCACCACCTGGCAATTATCAACGTGCAAGACAGTGACCGGCACGTGGCTGCCATCTTCTTGAAAAACCCGGCTCATGCCGAGTTTTTGCGCTATTAGACCGGAACGCCTCATTGCCAATTCCTAAAGTTTGATTTCCACGTCCACGCCGGCCGCCAGGTCGAGCTTCATCAGCGCATCGACTGTCTGGGGCGTGGGGTCAATGATATCCAGCAACCGTTTGTGGACACGGATTTCAAACTGCTCGCGGGATTTCTTGTCAATATGGGGCGAGCGCAGAACGGTGAATTTTTCGATCCGCGTGGGCAGGGGGATTGGTCCGCGCACCCGCGCACCTGTCCGCTTTGCCGTGCTGGCAATTTCTGATGTGGCCTGGTCGAGCACGCGATGCTCGAACGCTTTCAGGCGAATGCGGATATTTTGGCTTTCCATGTCTCTTTTCCTGCTTACGCGTCAGTTCGTTTTCTATTAGGCCTCGATGGCGGCGACGACGCCGGCGCCAACCGTGCGGCCGCCTTCGCGGATCGCGAAACGCAGCCCCTCGTCCATGGCAATCGGCGCAATCAACTCAACCGACATCTCGATGTTGTCGCCGGGCATCACCATCTCCGTACCCTCGGGCAGGGTCACCACACCGGTCACATCCGTCGTCCGGAAGTAAAACTGCGGCCGGTAGTTG
>JAKZRK010000304.1:0-10258 GCA_047518225.1 Alphaproteobacteria bacterium
TTAGATAAAGCTCCACGTGATACATCTCCCCGCCTTCTGCTCGCTTCGAACAAAAAACGTCAAAATGGCGGAGTTTTACTCCGCGACAATCAGATTATCTGATCGCTTCCGTGGACCACTATTGCTCCGGGATTTACAGACCATCGCCTTGATGGAGAAGTTCGCACCGGAAATGGCGGTGCAACTGGTCCAATTTGGCGCCCAGGACAGCCTGGTCAAATCGGATTTAGGCGGTGGCCGGTTGAACGTCGCCGTGCAATGCGCCGTCAACCGGGCCCATATGGCCCACTTTGACAGCTTGACCGGCTTGCCCAACCGGGCCTTGCTGTTCGACCGCCTGACCCACGCCATCAACCAATCCCGGCGTTATGATCACGAATTAGCGGTGCTGTTCATCGACCTGGACCGGTTCAAATTCGTCAACGACACCATGGGTCACGAAGCCGGCGACATGGTGTTGAAAACCGTGGCCAGCCGCATTCGCGAGTGCCTGCGGGAAAGCGACACCGTGGCGCGCTTGGGCGGCGATGAATTTATCGCCCTGGTGACCAACCTGGAGCGGGCCGTCTCGGCCGCCATCGTGGCCACCAAGATCGTGGAAAGCGTCTCGCAACCGATCATGATCGGCAGCAACGGCGCCACCGTATCACCCAGCATCGGCATTGCCTTGTTCCCGGACGACGCCGACGACGCGGACGATTTGATACGCCTGGCGGACGCCGCCATGTACCAATCGAAACTGGCAGGCGGGCAAGGCTATCAATTCTATCGCCCGGACATGAATGGCGCGGCCCTGCGGCGCATCGGCCTTGGCGTCGCCCTGCAACGGGCGATCCGGCAGAGAGAATTCGAACTGGAATACCAGCCGCAGGTCGACCTCGACAATGGTGCGGTGGTCGGCCTGGAAGCATTGGTTCGCTGGCGTCATCCCGAGCGCGGCCAGATCCCGCCCGACCAGTTTATTCCGTTGGCGGAGGAACTGGGCCTGATGACGCCGTTGGGCAATTTGATCCTGGAAATGGCCTGTATGCAAATCGCGGAATGGAAGCGGCTGCATTTGCCGGTGTTGCGGGTTGCGGTAAACCTGTCGGCGCATCAATTCAAGCACGCCGACCTGTTGGTCCACGTGAACAAATGGCTGGACAAGGCCGGGCTTGATGTTTCCCTGCTTGAATTGGAGCTGACGGAAACCTCCATCATGCATGATCCGGAAGCCGCCGCAGACATTCTGGGCCGCTTGAGCGAGGCCGGCGTGCGCGTGACCATCGACGATTTCGGCACCGGCTATTCGTCCCTGGCCTACTTGAAACGCTTCCCCCTGGATGCCTTGAAAATCGACCGCTCGTTCGTGCGGGACGTGACCGAGGATGCCTCCGATGGCGCCATTGTCCGCACCATCATCGCCCTGGCCCAGCATTTAAATCTGCACGTCGTCGCCGAAGGCGTGGAGACGCTGGAGCAATTGGATTTCCTGCGCGCCAATAGCTGCCGGTTCGCCCAAGGCTTCTATTTCAGCCCGGCAGTCCCCGCTGACGAGGTTTTCGATGTGGTCGCCAGGCTGGAGCGGCAATTGCTGGCTCCGGTCCCCGACGACATACGGCTGGGCGCCTGAGCCCGCCGGGCGGAGTGGCGTTTTTCACTAAATTCGCGCCTTAACGGGACATTAACCTGCTCTGTTAACGGGTTTTTTACGGCTGCCCGTCATTATGATGTTTGTCGTAAGCGTAAATCAGTAACTCTCCGAGGGTTCAAACATTGTCAATATATCAAGCCACTGGCTTTCCAAAAAAATATGACCACCGGATGGCCAAGGTCGCCGTTGGTTTCCTGTTGTTGCTGGCCGCCACCGTCCTGGCCGCCGAGGGTTCCCGCTCCGACATCGCAACCCAGGCCGCCAATCAGATTGTCGAACAATTCTAGCTTTTTTTGGTCGCGCCCGAGCGCATGGCGCCACGGGGATGGCGTAAAAACGCCGGGCCGCCGCCGCGGCCTTGCTGAGCGGTCAAATGGTCCAGAATAGCCCGGAAGCGCTCTAGTCAGTCGGCGGCACATCCAGGCGGATAACGTCTTCCTGCCCATCGCGAACCAGGGGATAGCGCACCATCACCAACGGGTCATGGCCCGGAATGATGTGCTTTCCAGATTCCGCCAGGCCGGCCATGGTGGCATAGCCCTGCACCATATCGGCTGCGGAATAAACGATGGGGAACGGCGCGACGGCCTCCATATTCTCGTAAAAATGTGAAGCGTCCGAGGCCAGGACAACCCAGCCGCGCCTGGTCAGCACGCGCACGCATTGCACGCCCGCCGTATGGCCGCCGATCCAATGCACCGAGATCCCCGGCGCCAATTCCGAGGTGCCGTCGTGAAAACAAACCCGGCCATCAAAGACCCGCCGCACCATGGTGCAAACGTGATCGGGAGCATAGGCATGGCCGAATGGTTGATGGCACATGTGCTTGCCGGTGGCATAGTGCATCTCGCTTTCCTGCAGATGGAAGCGGGCGGCGGGAAAGTCGTCCAGGGTGCCGGCATGGTCATAATGCAGATGGGTGATGATCACGTCCTCCACCTTGGCCGCATCGATGCCGATGATCTCCAAACCTTCGCGGGGCAGCCGGGTAATGGTGCGCCCGCGCTTGTCCCCTTCCCCTCGCTCAAAGCCCGTATCGACCACGATGGTGCGGTTTTCGTTGACGATGGCCCAGACGAAATAATCCAGGGGCATGCCCCTATCATGGGGGTCGGTATCGGGATTGGGGGCGATGATGAAATTGTCGCGGCGCAGGCGCTCCGCCACGCTGCCATAGCGAATGGCGAAGACTTCGTAAATTTCAGGTTCGCTCATGATTCTTTCCTCCCTCGCTATTATGGTCAGCGGGCCAGATAGCCGCCGTCGATGACCAGTTCGCTGCCGGTGACGAATTTCGCGGCATCGGAGGCCAGATAAACAATGCCCTCGGCGATGTCCGCCGGCTCGCCCATTTGCCCCGTGGGCTGGGATTTCAGGATCGCTTCACGCCGGGCCGGCCCGCCCCGCTGGATCGCCCCGCCCACCATGGGCGTATCGATAAAGCCCGGATGCACCGAATTGACCCGGATGTTCAGGCCCCGCGCCGCGCATTCAATGGCGACGGCCTTGGTCAGCAGGCGGACGCCGCCTTTCGAGGCCGCATAGGCGGCGGTCAAGGGCAGGCCGACCATGCCCAATACGGATGAGGTATTGATGATGACGCCGCCCTGTTCCTTCATGGCGGCAACGCCGTGCTTCAAGCCCAGGAAGACGCCATCCAGATTAACCGCCATTGTGTCCCGCCAAAATTCCAGGGGGATTTCCTCCACCGGCAGGCCGTTACCGCCCACGGCGGCGTTGTTGACCAGAATGTCCAGGCGGCCATGATCCGCCAAAACCTCGGCGATGATCTTTTTCCAGGCGGCCTCGTCGGTGACGTCGTGATGGCGATATTGCGCCTTGCCGCCAGCCCCCGCGATGGCCGCCACGGCCTCGTCGCCGGCACCATCCTGTAGATCGCTCAGCACCACGGTGGCGCCTTCACGGGCCATCAGTTCCGCCGTGGCCCGTCCAATGCCAGAGGCGGCGCCGGTGATCAAGGCGATCTTGTCCGTTACCCGTCCCATCCCGTTCTCCCGATATTATTTTCATTTCGGGCAACAGAATGGGGCAGAGCGCTGGCCAGATCAAATGCCCAGCGCGTAAGATACGGCAATATTTTCACCACGGGCACAAACGAGACGAACATGGACAAGGCAATTTACGACAAAGGCTTGGCGGTCAGGAAAGAGGTTCTGGGCGAGGAATATGTTGATCGGGCGCTTAACAGCGCCACCGATTTCAACCGCCATTTTCAGGAATTGGTTACGGAATATTGCTGGGGCGGGGTCTGGGGTTCCGATACGCTGGAGAAAAAAACCAGGAGTATGCTGAACCTGGCCATGCTGGCCGCCCTGAACCGGCCGCAGGAATTCGAGATCCACTTTCGCGGCACAATCAAGAACGGTTGCTCCTTGGATGAACTGCGCGATGTGTTGGAACAGATCGCCATCTATTGCGGCGTGCCGGCGGGGGTTGAAGCCTTTCGCATCGCCCGCAAGGTGCTGGACGAACAACAGGGAGGTGCCTGAGCTTGGCCCCTGAACAACATCCAACCATAGGCTTTATCGGCCTTGGCGCCATGGGCAGCCGAATGGCGGCCAATGTTGCCGCCGCCGGCTTTCCCATGATCTGCTTCGATGTGGCCGGCAGCAAGGAACGCGCGCCCGAGGGTACCGCCGTGGGCGCCACGGTTGGGGCCGTGGCCGCGCAGGCAGAGATTATCATATTAAGCCTGCCCAACGGCGCCATCTCGGCTTCGGTGGCGGAACAGATCATCGAGACGAACCAGCGCGCGGTTTCCACGATTATTGATACTTCCACCATCGGTGTCGCCGCGGCACGGGCCGTGCACGGCCGTTTGGCGGGGTCCGGCCTGGCCTATATGGATGCGCCCGTATCAGGCGGCATTGCCGGCGCGGCGGCGGCCAGCCTGGCGCTGATGTTCGCCGGCCCGGAGGCCGATTTCGAAGCCCTCCTCCCCCTTATGAAAGCGATGTCGAAGACTCCTTTCCACGTGGGGGGGGAACCGGGCCAGGCCCAGGCCATGAAACTGTTGAACAATTTTCTCTCCGGCCTGGCCATGACCGGGACCTCCGAGGCCATTGCCTTTGGCCTGACCCAGGGATTGGAAATGTCCACTATGTTGGAGGTGCTGAACGCCTCGTCGGGGCAGAATACAGCCACTTCCGACAAGTTTCCCAATCGGATCATGACGGAAGCCTATAACGCGGAGTTTCTCAACACCATGTACCTCAAGGACATCAGCCTGTATGTGGAAAATGTCGAGAACGCCCATAGCCCCGCCACCATAAGCCGCAACCTGTTGGGGATCTGGCAACGTTTCGCCGCCGCCGAACCCGGCGCCGATTTGACCCGGATATTTCCCTTTGTGCGCGATAAGCGCTGAACGCGGACAGGAGTAAAAAGATGAACAAAATTGATCTGAACGGCCGTTCGGCGATTGTTACCGGGGGGGCGGACGGCATCGGGCGGGCCATTGCCGAGCGGTTTCTCGCCTCCGGCGCCGACGTGGTGATGTGGGATATCAGCCAGGACAATCTGGACGCCATGCTGGCGGCAAACGATCTGGGCGCCCGCCTGCAAGGGACCAAGGTTGACGTCACCGACCCCGATCAGGTTGCCGCCGCCCGCGATCGCGCCCTGACGGACCATGGCAAGATCGATATCCTAGTCTGCAATGCCGGCATCGCCGGCCCGGCCAAGAAAAGCTGGGAATACAGCTATGGGGAATGGCGATCCGTGGTCGGCCTGGATCTGGACGCGGTCTTTCTATGCTGTCAAAGCCTGATCCCGCACATGATGGGCAATGGCTATGGCCGGATCGTCAACATCGCCTCCATCGCCGGCAAAGAGGGCAACCCCAACGCCTGTGCCTATTCCGCCGCCAAGGCCGGGGTGATCGGTCTGACCAAGTCGCTCGCCAAGGAAACGGCGGAGGCGGGCGTACTGATCAATTGCGTCACTCCGGCGGCGATCCGCACCGCGATCTTTGACCAGATCACCCAGGAACACGTGGATTACATGCTGTCGCGGATCCCCATGGGCCGCCTGGGCCGGACCGACGAGGCCGCCGCCCTGGTCGCCTGGCTGTCGTCGGAAGATTGCAGCTTCTCCACCGGCGGCGTGTTCGATCTGTCCGGCGGCCGGGCCACTTATTAGTCCCATGAGTATCGAAGTCGTCCCCACCGGGCATGTGCGTGGCGGCCGCGTGGAGGGCCGGTTCCGGCAACAGATTGTTTCCACAAACGCCGCTTGTCCCGGGGGCCGGACCACCCACATAAGCTGGCAAGCCGCGAATATTTTGGAATCTGTTATAATCGAGGCAACATCTTTTGGAGATTGGAGATCATTATGGCCTTAACGGGGATCAATCATCTGGCGTTCATCACCCACGACCTGGAAGCCACCATCCGCTTCTACCGAGATCTGCTGGGCATGACGTTGGAGGCCGGCATCGGCCACGACGGCTTTCGCCATTATTTCTTTCGCGCCGGGCAGGCGCAAATCGCCTTTTTCGCCTACGAAGGCGCCCAGCCCATGCGTCCTAAATCCCACGGTTCGCCGACCCGGGAACCGTTGGGTTTCGATCACGTCTCCTTGACGTGCGAAAGCCGGGCCGACCTGTTCGCGGCCAAGGACAGGCTGGAGGCCGCGGGTTTCGATGTTTCCGGCGCCGTGGATCACGGCACCATTTGGTCGATCTACTTCTTTGATCCCAACAGTATCCCGCTGGAGATCAGTTGGGATATCATGGAGATCACCCAGCCCCCCGCCGTGGCCGACGACCAGCCCCTGGCCATCGTGGCCGAGGGCGCCGGGCCGCAGCCCGGCCATTGGCCGGAAGTGACCAAGCCGACGCCGGTGGCACAGATGACGGCCCATGCCGGCAACGGCTTTCAAATGCGCGATGCGGCGCTGAACGAAAAACGCGGCGACTACACCCCCGAATACCGCGCCTTGATGACGCAGGCCTCGGACGCGGCGGAATAGAAGCGATTGCTTCAATCGCCCCAGAGCGGTTCCGTTCTATCGTTATACCGATGCCGGTATCGCCGGACCAAAACCATTGATCAAAAAGGCGCCTGCCCCGGATCGGAGATACGTGGCATTTAGGATCGCTTATTCGGCGGCGTCCGCGGCCTCTGCGGCCTGGGCTTTGAGGAAGCCGCCCAGCTGGCGGTCGTGGCGGCCCATGGCGGAGCGGCGGGCGCCCTTTGTCCAGGGCTGCCAACGCGCTTCCGCGCCTTCGGGCCGGTCACCCATGACGGTGACCCGCTGGATGATCCGCTCCTCCGTGAAGTCGTTCAGGACGAAATGCTGGGTGCATCGGTTGTCCCACATCCCAATGGTGCCTTCGTCCCAGTGATAGCGGACCGTGAACCGGGGGCTCTGCACCCAGTTCGTCAGGAAACCCAGCAGGGCATCGCTCTCGGGCGCGCTCATCTCGACAATGCGCCGGGTAAAGTGCTCGTTGACGTACAGCGCTTTGCGGCCGGTATCCGGGTGGACGCGCACTACCGGATGGACCGCCATTTTGTCTGCCCGGTCATGGGGATGGGCGTCGTGCAAAGCGGTCAGTCCGGTGCACATCTCCTGTAACGGCGGCGACAGTGCGTCGAACGCCGCGCACAGATTGCTCCACATGGTATCGCCCCCGGTATCGGGGCATTTCACCATGTTGAGGATTGACATCAAGGCAGGTTCGGCCTGGAAGGTCAGGTCCGTATGCCACTCGTCCGCGATGCCGCCCTGGCTTGCGGTCAGCTTGAATATTTCGGGATGCCGGACGGAATTTCTTTCCGTCAGGTTTGGGTGGCCCTCAAGCGGCCCGAACGGGCGGCCAAACGCCACATGTTCGTCCATGCTCATATTTTGTTGCGGGAAGAACAGCACCATGTGCTCGACCAACAGCCGCCTGACCGCGGCGATATCGACCTCGTCGGCATCCGCCAGGCGAAGCCCGCTTACTTCCGCGCCAAGCGCGCCCGCAAGTCGCCTGACGTCCCACTGGTTGCCTCTCGATTCCAGTTCCGGTTCCGTTGCCATTGCCATCTACCTCCAGCGGCATGCGGTCATGATTGCCGTCATGATAGGCCCCCGACGGTTCCCGAGTCCACCGCGCCCTGGGACATACGCTAAAGTCCCTCAACGCCGGCGCGGGCGCAGTCCTCGTCTTCCTGCCCGGTGCCGCCGCCAACGCCACAGGCGCCTTCAACCACCCCATCCCGAATGACGGGCACGGCCCCCTGGCCCATGATCATGTGGCCACCTTCCGCCGCGACGATGCCACGGAAGGTCGGATGTTCGGCCCGCTCGGTAAGCTCGCCACTGGGGCGGCCGAAAGAGGCCGAGGCGATGGCCTTGCCCTGGCTGCCATAGGCGCCGGCCCACATGGCATTATCCATGCGTTGAAACACCAGCAAACGGCCCCCTGTATCGCAGACTGCCACATTGATTTTGATATCGAGTTCCCCGGCCTTCGCCAAGGCACCCTGGGCGATACGATTGGCTTCTTCCAGTGTCAGTGCCATTGTTTCTGCTCCTTTTCCAGACCTGCGCCCAATTTGGCCATAACATTACCGGAGACGCCAGCTTGCAATTATTTTGGACACCGGCATCACCCTTCACGCGCAAGGTTGTCGTCGCCGCCAAAGAGCTTGGCCTGTGGCGGCAAATCGAGGTCAGGCCGACCACCTGGCCCCTGCAATGGGGCTACGCCACGGTACCGTTCACCCCTGGCCTGGCGGAGGCTAATCCCGTCGCGCGCATACCCACATTGATAACGGATGACGGCATGGCGTTGGGGGATTCCACCCTGATCTGCCAATATTTGAACAGCCGGGCGGCGGGGCCCGGCGGATGACAGTCAATGGCCCATGTGGTCGCTGTACCCCATCGCCGATGGTTTGCTAGAGGCGCAGGTCGCCATGCGGGCGGAAATGCTGCGCCCCTTGGCCTTCCGCTCCGATGGGTTTCTACAAAAACAACGGGACCGCATCGCCCGCTGTTTTGATGCCTGCGAACAACGGGCCGGAGAATTGGACATCGTGGGCGAAAGCCTGCCCAATCTGGCACAGATAACGGTCGGCATCGCCTGCGGCTACCAGGATTGGCGCGGCTGGCTATGGGAATTCAGGCTCGGCCGATCCAATCTCGATGCATGGTACAACGGCTTTTCCCAGCGCCCCGCCCTGCAGGAAACCAACCCAAGGACACGCCCGAATCCTAACGGCGGCGCGTTCAAATGCTGCAAAAAGATAGCTTATACGAGCATTGCTCGAATTTCTGCTTCAAGAGGATCAATTTTTCCCGAAAAACTCGAGATCATCGCGGGCAAAAAGGTTTCTCTTCGAACCAAGGTTAGATCGATCGAATGCCTCGCCGCGTCGGCAAGAACAGCTAGAAAAGATGTTTGTGTTCGCCCGTTTCCTTCACGGAAAGGGTGTATCGCATTCAGTTCGGCTGTGAAGTTTGCCGCAGATTTTGAAAACTGCTCTCTGGTGAGTTCTTTGTAGAAGTTCGCATTTTTCAGCTTGTCGAAAAGTTTGCGCATTTCGCCGTCGATATATTCTGGAAAGCAAAACGCGTTGCCGTTCTTTGCAATACGAATAGAGCGATACCGGCCAGCCCAATAGACCAACGATATTGCTTCTGCTGATCGCATAAAATCATCGCTCGACTCTTTCCGTTGTGTAAAGAGTCGCCTAAATAGCTCGTCATCGCGGAGTCCTGACAACGTTTCACCGCTACTGACGGTATTGGCCAAAGCAATGGCGATATTTGCATTACCCCCCGAAACCTCCGCGATTGTTCGCGCATCGACTTGGCTAACGTGAGGGCAATGTGACTCAATGAGCTTTTTGATCAGGTCGTCGCTTGCTGGTTCTAGACGAAAAACACTTGTCTCGGGCGGCAAGTCGTCCCGAACATCGTACTCAACCGTCACGAGACTCACAGTGCTTGACGCTTGAGTGCAGATATTGGTCGCCTGCCTATGGAGGATTGGCGGACAATTATCCAATATGATAATCGAGCGACTTTGCTGGACTGTTAGCTGTTCTATTAGCGCATTGGGATCGGGGTCAGGGCCTTCGGCGACGTCTGCGTAGAACGCTTCTGATTTATCGAGTGCTTGCTCCCCCACGCGATCATCAAAGAGTGCCTGCACGAATCTTGTCTTTCCAACCCCTGACAGTCCGGCCAGACGAACTGACCGACCCGGTGCCGAAAGAATTGTCCTTAGTCGGTGAAGTCCTTCCAAACTTGAGATGCCTTCATTGCCAGGCTCGGTCCCATCGAACATGCGTATTCTATCATCAAGAAGATACTGATCGGCTGCACCTTCCGGCAACCAAGTCCAATTACCGTAAGATCGCCAACCGATGAGTGAGTGACCAATTCGATTCTTTATCCAAATAATCAGTGCCGGGTGCGAACGTACCCAGGTGGCGATACGGCCTCTGTCCAAGAAATCGAGGTGAAGCTTCCTTGCCTATCCGGTTAACGCCCATGACCGCTACATGTAGGGTGCCGCCACTCTCCCGAGTAAAGCTCGGCATAGGTTGGAGCAGAGGTGTCGCCCGCGATGCCGAGCAATGAGCGGAAGGCGTTGAACGGGTAGAA
>JAKZRK010000305.1:0-15299 GCA_047518225.1 Alphaproteobacteria bacterium
AAAAATCACCCGAAATACAGCGGCGGCGACAAAAGCCAAGGGGAAGGGCAAGGAAAATCCAGACCGGACCAAACGAAATACTGAAAACCCGTCATAATAACTCAAATCAAGATCCCGATGGGCCTTCATGACGTATCCGGGCTAGGCGCCCCTGCGGATCACAATACCGCCTCGGCGATGCGCTCCAGCTGCGCGCCCATCTCGGCTTCCGTTTCAACGAAATCGGGCCGCACCACTACCCTTTCGGCGCCGGCATCAAGCAGGGATCGCAAACCGGCCCGGTCGGGTTCCTGGCCGTAAACGGTAATTGTGATGGACTTCGGATCACGCCCGGCCGCCGCCGCCATCGTGTCAAGCTGCCGCCGGCTTTCTTCCAGCGCCGACGGGGTTATGCGGTTGGGCAACCAGCCATCCGCATGATCCACAACGCGCTGCAGGACGTTTTTCGCCATGCCGCCAATCAGGATCGGAGGATAGGGTTTCTGCGCCGGCTTGGGATAAGAGCGCACCAGGGGGAAATCGAAATATTTACCGTGATGCTCCGCCTCTTCCTGGGTCCAGAGCTTTTTCATGACATCCAGGGCTTCGCGGGCTTGGCTCCATCTATGGGCGAAATCGCCGCCCATCAGCTCGGTCTCCTCCCTGAGCCAGCCGGTTCCGATGCCAAATATAAATCGCCCGCCGCTGTATAAATCCAGGGTGGCGATTTCCTTTGCCAGCAGCAACGGGTTGCGCTCCGGCACCAGGGTTATCCCCGTCGCCAGCTTGATGCGGGAGGTCACCGCCGAGGCCCGCGCCAGGGCGATATAGGGTTCGGTGAAATGGGAATAAGTCCAGGGGATCTCGCCGCCGGTGGAGGGAAACGGGCTTTCCGAATGGACCGGAACCGCCGGGTGCTCGGCGTACCAGATGGAGTCAAATCCCAGGTCTTCGGCTTTCCTGGCCATGAAGGCGGGGTCGATGTTGTATGCGGGCAAGGGAACCGCGGTGCCAATGTTCATCTCAAAACCATCTATTAAGGGCGGGATCAAAATCACCATAACCGTAACGCCTTGGCGGGATTTTGACCAGACAGCCAGGTCCGTTGCCGCGCCGCCTTGAGTGACCTATTCTTGCCGGCCTGGTTGAGTTGACCGCATGCCGGACAGGCTGTGGGATGGTCGCGGGAGAGCTGAGAATGGCGAAGAAGATCCAGTTCGGCGTGATGCAGCGCGGTGTCTTCGCCTGGGACGAGGATATGCGTGGCCGTTTCCATGAGCTTATGGAGCAAGCCCGCATCCTCGATAAACTGGGCTATGACTCTCTCACCACGGGCTCGCGTTTTTCGACTTATCCCAATCGAGAATTCATGCAGATCCCCTATCTCTGCCGGGTCATGGCCGAGGCACCAAACATGCCGCTAAATGCCGGTGTCGTGCTGCTGTCGCTGCATAACCCCCTCGAGGTGGCCGAGAATTTTGCCGCCATGGATGTGATGTCGGGCGGGCGCATGATCTTTGGCTGCGCGCTTGGCTATCGGGATTTGGAATACAAGGGCTTTGGCGTTCGGAAAGGAGAGGGCGTTGCCCGGTTCGAAGAAAACCTGGACGCGGTGAAGCGGCTCTGGACGGAAGAGAAGGTTACCATGGTCGGCTCGCACTTCGAGTTGGATGGGGCGGCCCTCTCCGTGCCCTTGCAGCAGGTGCCCCATCCGCCCATCTGGATCGGCGCCAACGTCGACAATGCCGTTCTGCGCGCCGCGCGCCTTGGCGATTGCTGGTACTTGAACCCACATCAGAAGATGGAAACCCTGACCCGGCAGATGGATCTATACCGCGCCGAGCTTGATCGGGTGGGCAAGCCGTTCCCGGACGAGCTGCCGATCCGCCGCGAGGTCTTTTGCGCCCCTACCCATGACCAGGCGGTCGAAATCGCCGCTCCGTACATGAAGCGCCAGTACGACCTTTATCAGGCCTGGGGCCAGAACAAGGCCATGGCCAAGGGCGATCGGGACATCACCATGGACTATGACGATCTGGCGCGGGACCGCTTCATCGTCGGCGATCCGGACGAGGTTGCCGAAGAGATGCTGCGCTACAACAGCGTCCTGGGCGTCAACCACATCATCATGAGCGTCCAGGGCGTCGGCATGCCCCAGGCCCAGGTGCTGGACACCTTCCACCTGATGGCGGAAGAGGTCTTCCCGAAAGTCCGGCAGGCCCTATAACGGCCCGAATCGTATTTGGGATCGTATTCGGGTTTGATTTACTTGTTCGCTGCGCCAGTGGATGCCCGGATCAAGTCCGGGCATGACATTATTGGCGATTTTCGACGGCTTTTTCGTCATTACCGGGCTCGACCCGGTAATCCATGTCGATCCAGGCCCGTGCTACCATGGAACGGTGCTTCGTGCCGGCACCTATCCATGTCCATCTCATCGCACTACGCCAGACGGTCAATGAATACAACGACATAAGCGCCATCCCCGAAATTAAACCGGACAGAAGCGGATCAAGTCCGGGCATGACCCTATGCTGTAGGCTGATGTCAGGCTTTATGGTCATTGCCGGACTTGATCCGGCAATCCAGGGCGGCGCGGCTCAACGAATAATAAAAATTGCCCTAGTCGATCAGGGCCTGATAGGTCAGGACCTTCAATTCCCGGCGCAGGGGATAGGTAGATGAGGGCATCAACTGGGTCAGAAAGATCACGCTCATAACCTCCACCGGATCAATCCAGAAGGCGGTGCTGGCCGCCCCGCCCCAGGCATATTCGCCCGGCGAGCCCATGACCTGGGCCTTGGCCGGATCCAGCATCACGGAAAAACCCAGGCCGAAACCGACGCCGTCGTAAGAGGTTTCGGAAAACACCGCCTGGCCCATGGAGGTCAGATCGCCATTGTCCGGCAAATGGTTCGCGGTCATGTATTCCACGGTCTTGCGGCCCAGCAGGCGCACGCCCTCGAATTCGCCCTTGCCCCGCAGCATCTGGGTAAAGCGGTGATAGTCCCGCGCGGTGGAGGTCAGGCCACCGCCGCCGGAAAACAGAATGACTTCGCGGTACTTGCTGTCGCCTGGGCTGTCGATCAATTTCATGCCGCCGTCTTTTCCGTGCTCGTAGTTGGCGGCGAAGCGGTCCTGCTTTCCGGGCAGAATAGAAAAGGCGGTGTCCTCCATGCCCAGGGGGCCGAGTATGCGCTGTTGGAAAAATTGATCCAGGGGCTGGCCGGAAATCACTTCGACCAGGCGGCCCAGCAGATCGGTGGAGACGCTGTAGTTCCACTCATCGCCCGGATGGTTCAACAGGGGCTGGTCCGCCAGTCTGCGGGCGCAGGCGGCCAGATCACCTTTACCGCCGTTGAATTCGACCTTGTTTTCTCGATACGCGGCATCAACCGGCGTCGCCTCGAAAAAGCCATAGGTCAGGCCACCGGTATGGGTCAGCAAATGGCGAAAAGTTATTGGATCGCGGGCCGGCTCGGTCTGCATGGACGCACCCTCGCCGGAAACATACACCTGCATATCGGCGAATTCGGGTAGATAGCGGGCAATAGGGTAATCGAGTTGAAAGTGTCCTTCCTCGTACAGCATCATGACGGCGGCCGAGGTAATCGGCTTGGTCATGGAATAGAAGCGAAAGATCGTGTCTTCCTCCACCGGCAAGCCGGCCTCCATATCCCGCTGGCCCCGGCATTGGCAATAAACCACCTGGCCGTGGCGGGCCACCAGGGCCAGGCCGCCCGGTAACTTGCCGGCCTCGATATAGCTGTCCATCCAGGGGCCGATCCGCTCCAAACGTTCGCTGGACAGGCCGACGTCTTCAGGCTTGGCGGTGACTAACATGGGAAATTTCCTTCTACCGGGTACATATCTATAGAGAGCAATATCCGCCATCCACGGGGATGGTCACGCCGGTGATGAAACCGGCGGCATCGGACGAGGCCAGGAACAGGGCGGTGCCGATCATCTCGTCCGGCTCGCCCCAGCGGCCCATGGGCGTGCGTTGCAGGATGGGATCGGCGATCTCCGGCATATCCTGGATCGGCGCCGTCAGATTGGTGCTGATCCAGCCGGGCGCGATGGCGTTGACACGAACGCCGCTTTGGGCCCAAAGGGCGCCGAGGCTCATGGTCATTTGCAGGATCGCCGATTTCGAGGCGCCATAGCTCGGTACCCGTGGCGAGCCGAAATACGAGGTCATGGAAGCGATATTGATGATCGAGCCGCCTGAAGGCTGTAATTTCGGTTGCAGGCGGTGGCACAGGCGGTAGACAGAATTCAGGTTAATATCGATGGTCGCCTCGAAGTTTTCCGGATCATAGGCCGCGGCGCCGCGAAACGTAGTGCCCGCGTTGTTGACCAGCACATCCAGCCTCTCGAAGCCCTCGGCCAAGGCCTCGACCGCGGGCACATCCAGCATGTTGACCTGATGATAGGTAAAGGCGGACAGGTCATCGGGATAAGCATCGCCGCCATCCCGGGTGCCGGTAATGCTCACCTGGGCGCCGGCATGGTGAAAGCCGCGGGCAATGGCCAGGCCGATGCCGCTGGAGCCGCCGGTCACCAGCACCAATTGGCCGGAAAAATCAAAACTTGCGCTCATGCCCGTTGCTCCATTTGCATTTCAAGGCCCGAAACTACAAGGCATTTCGCTTTTGTGAAAGATCAACGGGATAATTGGGCCACTGACGCCAGATCAACCGCACTTTGAGTAGCCGCAGGAAATGCAGGTTTCGCAGCCCTCCTGCAAGATCAGGCCGGGGGTGTTGCATTTGGGGCAGGTGCGCAGGCGGGGACTGTCGGTTAGGTTGCCGTCATCTTCGCCACCGCCGCTTTTGCCGCCCGCCGCCAGGGCGATCCGCGCCCCTGCCGCCTCCGGGTCGGCGTTGGGATTGACGATGAAGCCGATGATGATCATGTGCCGCTCGATCACCTCGCCGATGGCGGCCAGAAGCGAGGGGATGTAGTGGCCGTCGACCCAATAGCCGCCACGGGGATCAAACACCGCCTTTAATTCGTCGACCACGAAAGAGACATCGCCGCCACGGCGGAAGACGGCCGAGATCATCCGGGTCAAGGCCACTGTCCAGGCGAAATGGTCCACGTTCTTGGAATTTATGAAGACCTCGAACGGGCGGCGGCGGCCATCCTGAATGATATCGTTGATGGTGATATAAATGGCGTGGTCGCTTTCGGGCCAGTTGATCTTGTAGGTCTGGCCCGGCAACGCGCCGGGGCGGTCCAGGGGCTGGGTCATATAGACCACGCCGCCGGCATCAAGTTCGTCGCGGGGCTTGGCCTCTGGCTGTTCCAGGGGCAGTTCCGGTTCCGCGGGCGGTATTGGCAGGGCCGCCTCGCCAGACTCCAGCACCGCCCCCGTGACTTCGTTCGGGCGGTAGGTGGTACAGCCCTTGCAACCCTGGTCATAGGCCTGCAGGTAGACGTCCTTGAAGGCGTCAAAGGAAATATCTTCCGGCAGGTTGATGGTTTTCGAGATAGAGGCGTCGATAAATTTCTGCGCCGCGGCCTGCATGCGGACGTGATCCGACGGGGTCAGGGCGGCGGCGGTGACGAAATAATCGGGCAATTGCGCCGCATCGCCATAAATCGCCCGGAATTGGCGATAGGCATAACCACTGATGGGTTCTTCGCGGCGGTTGCCGTCGGGCATGGTGACGTGGCGGCGATAGGTAAAGGCGAACACCGGCTCCAATCCCGAGGAGACATTGTCCGCGAAGATCGAAATGGTCCCCGTCGGCGCGATGGAGGTCAGCAAGGCGTTGCGAATGCCGGCCTCGGCGATGCCGGCGCGCACATCCGCGTCTAATTCCCGTACGCTTTCCCCGGCCAGATAGGCCTCCCGCTCGAACAAGGGAAAGGGGCCTTTTTCACGCGCCAAATCGATGCTGGCCAAATAGGCCGCCCGGCGCACCTCGGCCATCCAACTTTCGGTTAGGGCGACCGCCCGGTCCGAGCCATAGCGCGCCCGGCAAAAGATCAGGGCATCCGCCAGCCCGGTCACGCCCAGACCGATCCGGCGCTTCGCCCGGGCCTCGTCCTGCTGGGCCGGCAGGGGAAATTTGGAGACGTCGATGGCGTTATCCAGCATGCGCACGGCCAGCTTTACCAGACGGCGTAATTCGTCCAGATCCATTTCCGGGTCGGGGCCGAAGGGGTCCCGCACCAGGCGGGCCAGATTGATCGAACCCAGCAAGCAGGCGCCATAGGGCGGCAGCGGCTGTTCGCCGCACGGATTAGTTGAATAAATTGTCTCGCAATACCCAAGATTATTGCGTTGGTTGATGCGGTCGATGAAGATCACGCCGGGCTCGGCAAAGGCATAGGTGGCCCGCATGATACCGTCCCACAAATCCCGGGCCCTGATACTGCGGTAGGTGCGGCCGGCGAAATGCAATTCCCACGGGGTGTCATCCTTCACCGCCCGCATGAAGGCATCGGTGATCAGCACCGACAGATTGAACATGCGTAGGCGGCCGGGATCCTGTTTCGCCTCGATAAAGGCTTCAATATCGGGATGATCGCAGCGCAGGGTCGCCATCATGGCGCCGCGCCTATGTCCTGCCGACATGATGGTGCGGCACATGGCGTCCCAGACATCCATGAAGGTCAGGGGACCGGATGCATCGGCGCCGACGCCGGCCACCCGCGCGCCATTGGGCCGCAGGGTGGAAAAGTCATAGCCAATGCCCCCGCCCTGTTGCATGGTCAGGGCGGCTTCGCGCAGATTTTCGAAGATTCCCGACATGTCATCGGGGATTGTTCCCATTACGAAACAATTAAACAGGGTGACGTTTCGTTTGGCGCCGGCACCGGCCAAAATGCGCCCTGCCGGCAAAAAGCGAAAGTCATCCAAGGCCTCGAAAAATGGCTCTGTCCATGCCTCGGGCCGGTCTTCCGCCGCCGCCAGGGCCTGGGCCACCCGGCGCCAGCTGTCTTCAATGGTATCGTCGACCGCCTGGCCATCGGCCCCCTTCAGGCGGTATTTCATGTCCCAGATCTGTTGGGAAATTGGTGCGACGGTTGGCATTCGATCCTCTTACCACAGGCTCTGAGCAGCAGCAAATGTTCTGGTTATGTACTATATGCGATGGCGCGCTGTTAGGGGAGTCATATTTTTGCCTGTGCTTCATTTTCAAGGGCTGAAGTGGCGGTTTCTATACGTTCCTGTAACAAGGCATCGAATTCCTTGCGCGGCAGGCCGGGGGGAATGGGTTGCAGGAATTCCAGCAGAATGGTGCCGGGCCGGCGCGTGAATTGCCGCCGCGGCCAGTACAGGCCGGAATTCAACGCCACCGGCACCACCGGCACATCCAAACCCCGATATAGTGCGGACACGCCGGGTTGGTAGGGCACATCCCTGGCCGATGCGCCTGACGCCGTGCGCGTGCCTTGGGGGAAAATCACGATGGGCCGGCCCAATGCCACGGCGGCCCGTCCGTCGTGCAGCATCACGCGCAATGCTTTGGTGCCGGCCTTGCGGTCCACCGCGATCATGCGGGTCTTGCGGCACATCCAGCCATAGATGGGAATGCTCAACAACTCGCGCTTCATGACCACGGCCGGATCATCCAGGATGACGTGCCAGATCAAGGTATCCCAGGCGGATTGGTGCTTGGCGGCCACAATGGCGCCGCTCCGCGGGCGGTGTTCCAGGCCACGGTATTCCACATGGATACCGACGCTCAACCGCATCAGAAAGTTGACGCCTCTGGCCCATTGCCGCTGGCCCCAGACGGTCACTTGATAGGGCAGCAATAGAGCCGGAGAAAACCCGATCACCATGACGACCGACCAGACGTAAAACAGCAGGTTAAACAGATTGGATCGAATTGCCCGGACAATATCAAGGACCATTGGCGTTACCATTCCGGCCCGGTCAGGCGCAGGTTGAGAAGGCTGATCAGATATTTGCTGTATTCCATCGCCAACAGCTTCATGGTGCCGGGGAAAAACCACCATTTGGCCAATTTTACATGAATTGTGAACACCGGGTTGGCCTGCAGAGTGACCCTCGGCATGGCCCGCCGAAACAGCAACAGGCTGCGCGGCATGTGATAGGACGCCGTGACCAGGTGCAGACTGCGGTAACCGTGCCGTTCCATCCACAGGGCCGTCTCTATGGCATTGCCCCGCGTGTCACGGGCCCGGTAACCAAGCTCGACGCAGCACCCGAACTTGTCCGCGCCCACGCCCTGGCCAGCCTGCAGTTCCGCCGCCGTGGTGCCCGGTTCAACCCCGGAAATCAACAATTTTCCGCCCATGCCCGCCGACAGCAGCTGCAGCCCGACCTGTAGCCTGCCCGGGCCGCCGGTCAGGACCACGATGGCGCCGCTGATCCCGGGTTTGGCGGTCATCTGCCGGGGCAATTGGGCCGCGAAAAACAAGAAGCCGCCCAGCCAAAGCAGGATTATGGCGGCAAGGGCCAGCACCACGCCGCGGCGCAGCCAGAACCGGCGCCGGGTTCTAATTGCCGCCATCAGTGGTGCTCCATCTTCCGTGGCGCTCCATCATCAGGGCATCCGGGACAATTCGCGCAGCACCGTGCGCCGCGCCGTGACCGCCGTCAATATCGCCGCAAGGAATGGCAGGACGGTCAGGGATATCAGGGCAACCGGCGAGAGGGCAAGATGGCCCAGCAACGGCCCCTCCAGATCGGCGGCCAGGCGGGACAGGGCGAAAAGGGCGGCCGCCGTGACCGCCAGCCCGATCAGGCCGCCTTTCAAACCCATGGCCATGGCGCGCCATAGGAACAGCCGGGCAATATAGCCGTCGCGCGCGCCCATCACATGCAGCAGACTGACCACTTCCAGATGGGCGGCGAACGCGGCCCGGGTACCGAAAATCACTACCGCGCAGGTCGCGAAACAGATCATCGCCAGGCAGGCGAGCATCATCCACTGCAACGACTGGCTTAATCTGATCAGTTTGCCGAGCCAGAGTTGGTGATCGTCAATGCGGATATCCGGGCCGATCCTGGCCAGCCGTTTCGCCAGCAAGGACAGATCGGCCGGCCGTGAGTCCGACAAACGCACGTCAATCAAATGGGGCAGGGGCAGATCTCCGATCAGGCCGCCGCCCAGCCAGGGCTGCAACAATCTGGCGATCTCCGCTGCCTCCAACGGCCGCGCTTCCGCGATGCCGGCGGTGGCGCGCAGGGCCTTGGTCACGGCGGCGACCCGGGCGAGGCCGGGCCCGGTCTGGCCCGTCTTGCTGCCTTTGAGAGGTGGAATTTCCACGGTGATGGTGTGGGCCAGATCACTGCGCCAGGCACCGGTTGCCTGGTGCAGGGCCAGACCGGCGGCCCCCGCCAGAGCGGCGAAAAAGACCATCACCGCCACCACCCAGGGCAAAAAACGTCCCGCGCCTTCCGTATCGGGTATCAGGTCTGGTCGCGCCATGACATCCTATTTGGATTTGCGCCTGGGATTGGCATTACCACCGGCGTCGGCACGGCTTGGGCCAGGCTGCAGAATGCTGTCGGCCAACACCAAAATCGGATGGGAAAAGCGCCGCACCAGGGCGTCATTATGGGTGGCCACGACGACGGCGGTGCCCGAGCGGTGCAACTCCTCGAACAGGCGCACCAGACGATAGGCGATGCGGTCGTCGACATTGCCGGTGGGTTCATCGGCAAGCAGCAAACTGGGTTTTGAGATTACCGCGCGGGCAATCGCCACCCGCTGCTGTTCGCCGCCCGACAAGGTGTCGGGATTGTCTTCCAGCCGGTCCCCAAGACCGACCCAATCCAACAATTCCGAAACGTTATTGCGGGTGCGCTTTTCATCCTCGCCGGCAATGCGCAGGGGCAGGGCGACATTATCGAAAACGCTGAGATTTTTCAGCAGGCGAAAATCCTGGAATACGACGCCAATCCGCCTTCGCAAGGCCGGCAGGTCTTTACGATGGGTCTTGGCGAAGTCATGACCGAACACCTGCATGGAGCCCCGGGAGGGGAACTGGCCCAGATACATCAGCTTCAGCAGCGTGGACTTGCCGGCGCCCGAGGCGCCGGTCAAGAAATGAAAGCTGCTGGGCGCGATATACAAATTGATATCGCGCAGCACTTCCGGCCCCACGCCATAACGGACACCGACATTTTCGAAGCGAACCATTCGAAGCAAACCATCCGAAGCAGAATTTTGGGCCGAAACCCTCTCGTTACAGGCCAGCGCGATAATTCTAAAATCCGGCGCATTGCATAGGCCCAATTTTAGGGTCTGAATCACACTGGATTCAAATAGTTAGTCGCCTGCCGATCCAGAAACCTCATGTCATGAATTTCCCCGGCCGGACACTTGGGGCAAGATGCCACGTGCCTGGGCCAGGGTCCAGCACCGCAAGCATTTTCCACTCGACAATACCGGTGGGGGCAGTCGGCGGATTGCGCCGCGTGGCGATCACGGCTAATTTTTCCCTGCTGGCCAGTGTGAACTTGCCTCGTTGTTTGGGAATACCTATAACAATCTCGCTTCGACCCATCGGTAGATTGCATGATCCTTTCCTGTCCATCCTGCCAGACGCGCTTCGTTGTCGATCCCGCCGCCATTGGCGAAGACGGCCGCAGGGTGCGCTGTGCCAATTGCGGCGAGAGCTGGCACCAGGTACCCGTTGAAGAGGAAGCCGAGACGGCGGCACCTGAACCGGGCGGCGGCGCTGACAATGGAAATCCACCCCCGGATACCGACGGCGGCGATCCCGGTCATGCCGCCGACGATGCGGCTGAAGATGACTCCGGCATTGACGCCGCTGCGATCGGCGATGACGACAACGATGACGATAATGGCGATGACCGGGCCGCGGCGGCGCCCACCGGCGATAGGGCGCGCCGCGCCAGGGCCAGAGCCGGACGGGTGGCCGATCGTCAGGCCGATCGCCAGGCCGGGGAAGACAAGGGCAAGGCCGGCCGTGTCGGCTGGATGATCCTGGTCCTGGTTCTGGTTGGGATAGGTGGCGCGGGCTATTTCTATCAGCAAAAGCTCGTTGAAGTCTGGCCACCCGCGGGGCGGCTGTTCGCGCTGATCGGCTTGAGCCCGGAACCGGAAGAATTCGGCCTGGCCATTCAAAACGTCAAATGGGAACACAAGCGGCAAAAGGGCCGGCCGGTTTTGGAGGTGCTTGGCGAAGTGATCAACACCTCGGGCAAGCCGCAGTCCGTCCCGCGACTGCGCGTGGTGATTCGCGACGAGAGCGACCGGCGTCTGTTTCGCTGGACCGTAACTACCGCTCGGAATAATCTGGAACCCGGCCAAGCCACCAAATTCAGTACCCGGCTGGCCAATCCCCCCGAAGGCGCCCGCAGTCTGGCAGTAACTTTCCACATACGGCCATGAGCGGTCCCGAGCCCCCGTTGGCCAGCGGCACGATTGACACTGTCCGGCGGCCGCCAGGCAAGGTGGAAATGCTGTATTCCGCGGCCAAGATCGGCGCCCGCGTGGGTGCCCTGGCGGCCGATATTGCTGACAGCCTCGGCCCGGATATTCTGGTCGTGGCGATCTTAAAGGGCGGCTTTGTTTTCACGGCCGATCTGCTGCGCGCCCTGCATCACCACGGGGTGCACCCGCGCATCGATTTCATGACCCTATCCAGTTATGGAACAGATAAGGAAAGCAGCGGCCAGGTAACCGTCACCCGGGACATCACGGACGATGTGCGGGGGGCCAAAATATTATTGATCGACGATATTCTCGAATCGGGCCGTACTTTGGCTTTCGCCCGCGAATTGCTGCGGGATCGCGGGGCGGAGATGGTGCGGTTGTGCGTTTTGTTGGACAAGCCGGAAAAACGCAAGACCGAAATCAGCGCCGATTATGTGGGCTTCGCCATCGGCGACGCATTTGTGGTTGGCTATGGTTTGGATTACGCCCATTATTACCGTGAATTGCCTTATATTGGCATTATTGTTACCGATTGAGGACGCGCCGTGGCAAGGATTCTGATAGCCGAGGATGAAGAGTCCGTACGCAACCTGGTCAGTCGGGCCCTGCAATTGCAAGACCATGAGGTCAAGGCGGTGGTCGATGGCTCGGCTGCGCTGGAGGCGTTGAGCCATGATGAATATGACCTATTGCTGACCGATATTGTCATGCCCGCCGTCGACGGTATTGCCCTGGCCCTCAAGGCCTCGGCCGAATACCCGGCATTGCGTATCTTGATGATGACCGGTTATGCGGAACAAAAACGCCGGGCGCATAATCTGGATGTCTTGATCCATGATGTCCTGTTGAAGCCATTTTCCATCGAGGAACTGGCCCAGGCCGTGGAACAGACCTTAAAAGCGGAATAGCGGGCGTTCCGCCTTTCTTGAAAATGGCTTACGGTTTGATGGCGAATTCCCGCAAGACCTCGGGCTTGAAAACCAAACCATGACCGGGACGGTCCGGCGGTGTCAGGCAATTCCCCACCGGCAGCACCGGTTCGACCCAGAGATCGTCCAGGAAATCAAGATATTCCAATACGTCCGGGTTGGGGATCGCCGCCATTATCTGCACCATCAACTCGTGGAACAGATGCGGCGCGATGCGCATGCCCTTGGCATGGGCCAGGGTGGCGATCCGGCGCATCTGGGTCAGGCCGCCGCGCATCATGTCGGGCTGCAGGATGGGGATCTTGGGATTGTCGAAAAAGGGCGCCAGACCATAATGGGTGAAATGGCTTTCGCCGCCCACCCCGCGGGTCTTCAGGGCATCGGCAATACGGAAGTAACCGGCGAAGTCCTCCGCCACGACCGGTTCTTCCAGCCAATGAATGTTGTAGTCGTCCAAGCGCCGGCCAACCATGATCGCCTCGTCTGCCGTCCAGCCCATGTTGACATCGACCATGATGGCAACGTCATCGCCCAAGGCCTCGCGCATGGCGGCCACGTTGGCCACGTCGGTGCCATGGTCATACATGTGGCCGGTTTGCATCTTGATGGCATCGAAGCCCCGCGCCACATAGGCCTTGGCCTTGTCAATCATGCCGTCCCGGCCCAGGCCGCGCCAACAGCCCGAACCATAGGCGCGAAGGGGCTTGGCATCCTGTGCGCCGCCCCATAGCTGGTAAAGGGGCAGGCCGGCATGTTTGCCCAGGGCATCCCACAGGGCGATGTCGATGGCCGATTGGGCAAAGACGCTGACGCCCATGCGTCCGACCCAATAAGTTGCCTGCCAGATGTCCTGCCAGATCGCTTCCACCGCTCCGATGCTGCGTCCCAACACCACCGGGGCGACCAATTCCTCGATACAGGCCTGAATGGTCCGCAAACCACCCGACAGCACCATCAGATAACCCATGCCCGTGACGCCGGAGGCGGTCTCGACCTCCACCACCAGTATCTCGCGCGGGCGGTTGTAATCGGCGCTCCACCGGGGCGGATCCGTGAAGGGAATGGAGAGACAGGTGGTACGAATATCCTTAACGATCATGGCGCTGGTTCCTTTTGCGGCGGCGCTGTGTATAAAGCCCAACGCCGGCCTGTGATTTACCTTAATGATGGGGACCAATGTTCTATGTTATTGGCCAGACGGCGCTTCGCAAAGTGCTAAATCGCCTTAAACCTGTGGATAAATTCCCCCTCGTACATTTTGCAAGCTATTGAATTAGCACGTATTTTCATCTACTCTTACATTGAGCGCATAGCAGATAGAGGCACCATTGGATGAGCGTCGCGGCCACTGATCCGAGCGACCGGGCCAAGCCCCGGGCCAGCACCAGCACGGGCATTGGTATTCTGCCCTGCCAAGCTATTTCGGCGCTGTGGCGGGATGGCGAAATCACCGCCGCCCAACCCTTGATGGAGGGACAAGTCCAACCATCAAGCCTGGATCTGCGCCTGGGCGAGGTCGCCTATCGGGTACGCGCCTCGTTTCTGCCCGGATCCGGCAACAGCATGGCGCAAAAGATCGAACGTTTCACCATGCACGCCGTGGACCTGACCCAAGGCGCGGTACTGGAGCGGGGCTGCGTCTATATTGTACCGCTATTGGAGCGGTTGGCGCTGTCCGAGCGTCTGTCCGCCATCGCCAATCCGAAAAGCTCGACCGGCCGGCTGGATGTTTTCACCCGGTTGATTACCGATGGGGCCAGCGAATTCGACCGGGTCGAAGCCGGATATCACGGCCCGCTGTATGCGGAGATCGCCCCGCGCACTTTTTCGATCCTGGCCCGCACCGGGGCGCGGTTGAACCAGTTGCGCCTGCGCCGGGGCGAACATCGCCTGTCCGATGCCGAATTGACCCGGCTGCACGAATGCACGCCCCTGGTTCATGCCCAGGCGGGGATGGAGAATATCGCCGGTGGTATCGCCCTGACCGTGGATTTGCAGGGCGCCGGCGGCAGCGGCGATAGCGGTGGCTTGATCGGTTACAAGGCACGGCCCCATTCTCCGCTGATCGACATCGACAAGGTCGGCCATTACGACCCGGCCGATTTCTGGGAGCCGATCCATGCCGGCACGGGAAGCAATTCCGGTCTGGTCCTGAACCCGGACGATTTCTACATCCTGGCGTCGCGGGAAGCCGTTTCGGTGCCCCCGGACCATGCCGCCGAAATGGTCGCCTATGACACTTTGGTCGGGGAGTTCCGCGTCCATTACGCCGGCTTTTTCGACCCCGGCTTTGGCTGGGCCGAGGCGGGCGGCGCCGGTACCCGTGCCGTGCTGGAAGTGCGCAGCCACGATGTGCCCTTCCTGCTGGAACATGGCCAGACCGTGGGCCGCTTGGCCTACGAACGCCTGACCGCCACTCCCGACCGCATCTATGGCCAGGACATCGGCTCCAACTACCAAAAACAGACACTGGCCCTCGCCAAGCAATTTCGCCGGGACCGGTAGCATTAGACATTTTCGCGATTGACTGAACCCCCTGCGACCGCACACGGGGCCGATCCTTGGTCGGCGACAAATTGTATAGATTTTATTACAATTTCAATGAATAATAGTCTCGACGGTACAAGCGAAAGCCGCACTTCCCCGCCCTGTGTTTCCATGCTCGGGATATCGAGTGGACATGAATGAAACAGTCGAAAATTCGAAGATCCGGATACTGATTATCGACGACGACGATCCGGTCCGGGAAGCCATAAAATTGGGCTTGGAAATGGCTCATTACGAAGTCGCGGAAGCAAATGACGGCGCCGTTGGCCTGAAGATCGCATTCCAAGGCGCGTTTGATCTTGTGATTACTGTAAATCCCGGAGCAATAGTGGTCCACGGAAGCGATCAGATAATCTGATTGTCGCGGAGTAAAACTCCGCCATTTTGACGTTTTTTGTTCGAAGCGAGCAGAAGGCGGGGAGATGTATCACGTGGAGCTTTATCTAAG
>JAKZRK010000306.1:0-20589 GCA_047518225.1 Alphaproteobacteria bacterium
GCCTTTTGCAGGCTGGAAAATCGATCTTCAATTGGTTACAATCCGTCACCGCTGTTCTCCGCGCTAAATTCCGCTTAAGCAACTGAATTATAACGCATTAATGGAGATCAGCGGTACCTTTTCGTGACGTATTCGGGTTAGAGCAGTTCCGCTCTAGCAGGCGTCCCCGTTGCACGGCAACCGCAAGATCCGTGAATCCTTTAGGGTAGGCTGACGTTAATTCAACGAATTTTGAAAAATTTACCTAGACGACCAATTCACGCGGCCGTACCGGGCCAAGAATATTGGCGGCGTCATCGCTAGCCAGAAGATAGGCCTCGCTAACCGCCTCATGCTTACGGCGCCGGTCCGCCTCTGGCCCCCGGTCGGGTAATCCCTCCTGGGCAATCTGCTGCGCCAGGAACGGTACGAAGGGCCGTGCCTTTTGGATGGGTGGGGTTGGCGGAACCCGCTGCTGGTTGACGACGGGCAATGCAACGACATTGATGGGTGGCGTCTGCAACGCCCGGGCTTGGGACTGTCGCCGCCCCTGGCCCTTGGCGGCGAATTGGGTGCCTTGCTGGCGATCCGTCTCGCGATCAACAACGCGATGCGGCGCGCGCACGGGCAACACTTCGCCTGGCCCCAAGGCCACGCGTGCGTAAACAGACGCCGCTGTCGCTATACTCGTCAAGACTTAATCCACTAACTCTCCACAGATGCCGGCTTCGAGACTTCGCCCGAATTTGACACGTTCACCCAGTTAACCAGAATTCTGCCGCAAAGTCAATACCTTAGAGCAGTTCCGGGGTAAATCAGGCCGGCTGCACGCCACGGCGTTGATCCCAGTTCCGCAGCCACCAGATAATGGGTATCGATAGCAATACAATCCAGGCCTTGCCGATAACCTGGCCCGAAAGGAATTCCAGGCTGCCAAAGGCCAATTGCAGGAATAACAAGCTGTCGATCACCAGGCCAACCAGGCCCGAGGCCACGACCGCCAAAACCAAACGGCGGCGCTGCAAAGGCGTGTAAACGGCGAAATCCGCCAATTCCGAGAGCAGGAAAGCGACACCGGAGGCCAAAACCAGGGCCGGCGGCGCCAACAGGGCGGACAACGCCGCCCCGGCCAGTATGGCCCCAATGGCCCAACGGGCGCCCAGACGGCGTTGCACCAAATCGCGCAAAACCAGGGCCAGGCCGATCATGGGCACCCCGCTGGGCGCCATGATACCCGGCGCCACCAGGATCAAACAGGGCGCGTTAGGCGGGCAGACCGCGCCCCAATGGCCGATCAACCAATTGGCGGCGGGAATGCACAGGGCAAAGGCGGCCAGATAGAAATAACCTTCAATTCGCGTGCTCTGCATGACGTCCCGGGCTTTGAAAATCTTGCCGTTGCCTACCCCATCTCCAGGCAAAAGAAAAGGGCCGCCGGCATAACCGGCGGCCCAAAATGTCGTACAACAACGTAGTGGTTACTCGGTAGAGGACTCGGCACTGATGAGCGGACCGAAACGAACGTTGGTCTTGCCATCGAAGCGCATCATCTGCATCTGCTCGACCGGATAGAAATCCGTCGCCGAAGTGTTGGCGACGATACCGGGAAGCGCACCGCGGACACGGAACTTCTTGAAAGACGCCGCCTTCTTCATGATGTTTGCGCGGCTCAGGTCGTCGCCGGACCTTTCCAGCACGTCAACCATCAGACTGCAGACCGCCCAAGCATAGACATTGAAGGCATTGTTCTGGTCGCCCTTTGGATAATACTTGGCCATGAAGGCGCGCCATTGTTTAATCTCCGGATCATTGGCCCATTCCGGGTCATTGGGATCTTTCAGAAAGGTCAGGGAGACAATGCCCTTGGACTTTTCCAGACCGGCTTGCTTGTACGTCCCGTTAATGGTGGCCGCCACATCATTCAGCAGATGCAACGGCTTCCAGCCAATGGCGTCCATCTTCTTGATCGCCTGAGCGGCGAATTTTGGCACGGAAATGTTAACGAACACATCGGCGCCGCTGTTCTTCAAGCTGATGATCTGGCTGGCCACGGTTGGATCGGTGACTTCGTAGCTCTCTACCTTGACGACCATTTGCTCGTATTTGTCGCCCATGGCATCCTTCACGCCGATGACATAGTCCTTGCCATAGTCGTCGTTCTGATACAGCACCGCAATCTTACCGTTGGGTTCGTTCTGTAAAATATAGTTGCCGAAAATCCGGCCAATAGTCTGATAGTTCGGCTGGAAACCCATGGTCCATGGGAATTTTTTCGGTTGTCCCCATTTCGTGGCGCCGGTGGCGACAAACAAATGGGGGACCCCTTTCTTGTTCATGTATTTGTGGATCGCCGAATTCGTCGGCGTTCCAAGGTTCTGGAAAGTCAGAGCCACCTTGTCTTTCTCGACCAGCTTGCGGACCTGTTCCTTGGTTTTCGGCGGGCTGTAGCCATCGTCATATGAAATGAAGTTGATCTTGCGACCGTTGATGCCGCCTTCGGCATTGACTTCCTTGAAACAGGCGGCAATCGACTTGCCAATCGTCGAGTAACCTGAGGCCGGCCCACTATAAGGATTGGTATTACCGATCTTGATTTCCGTATCGGTGACGCCCGGTGCGTTAGCCGCGAAGGCGGCACCGATACCGGCCAGGAAAGCCACCATGGCTCCTGAAGTTATTTTGAATTTCTCTCCCATCGTGCTCTCCTCGTTTTCCGTGTTTTCTGTACTTTCTAGTTTTGTTATCGCTGATTATAGTACCGTTTCTTACCCCTACTCAAGTCACAGACTCGCGAAGCCCCATTTTTGGCATAATTCTTAGCGGGCAATTCGTATCAAATTCCGTTTGATGAATCCTGCAATACCAGTTGGCATGACGTAAACGACAATAATCATAACGATCCCGAACGATATCCAAACCAGCGCCTTGGAAGCAGGATCGCCGCCAAAGAAGAAATCAACCGCCGCCTCGGAAAAATTCGGTACGTATAGTATGAAGGCACCGCCGATGATCGCCGCGGGAATCGACGCCAGGCCGCCGATGACCATCCCGATCAACAGCAATATCGCAAAAACAAAGGTGAAACTTTCCGGCGCGATGAATTCAACCACGATGGCGGATAGCGCCCCCGCCACACCACAGTAAATGCCGCTGACGCCAAAAGTCACGGACTTGTATATGGAAAGATTGATGCCCATGGTGCTGGCCGCAATGGGATTGTCGCGGATCGCGATCATCGCGCGGCCGGTCCGTCCCCGGACCAGATTCCAGGCGCCAAAAATCAATAGTATTGCGAAAAACAGACTGAAGAAGTACATCCATTGATCATTGTCCAGGAATGCTACGGGCGAATCCGGCTTCAGCAGATCGAGGCCCTGCACGCCACCGGTCCATGGCTCGAAATGCTCGTACTTCAGCAACTGTGGCGCGGCAATGGCCAAGGCAAAGGTGGCCAGGGCCAGATACAGTCCTTCCAACCGCAGCGCGGGCAGGCCGAACAGAAACGCGGCAACGAAGCAAACAAATGCAGCGGGAACGATTGTCAAATAGTAGGGAACGTCCCACTGGTCCATCATGATCCCGGCCGTATAGGCGCCTATCGCCATGAACGCGCTGTGGCCAAGCGAGAATTGTCCGGTAAACCCAGTTAGAAGATTTAGCCCCAGCACCGCCATCGATAGATACAATACCTGCGTCAACTGGAATACATCGAATCCTTCCAAGCCAAATGGCAACAGGATCGCGATTACAATAGCCACGATGATCGAAATGCGGCGAAACTGCGGCAAGGGCACGCCAAATACCCGCAACGAATTGGCAGGATTGGCGCGCGGCGTCCAGCCTTCTTTCGTTTCCGTGTCCGGTAACGTAGAAGCAGTCATGTCTAAACCCTTTGCACCACCACGCGGCCAAACAGTCCGGCGGGCTTGAAGATAAGAATTGTGACGATCACGACAAGCGCAACGGTCAGCTTGAGTTCACTACCAATGGCCATCCCGGCAAGAGGTTCGACGACGCCCATGAGAAAGCCACCGAAGACAGCGCCGCCCGGGCTGGTCAAGCCGCCTACCACGGCGCCGGCGAAGCCATAGAGAAGGATGCCTACCATCATGGCGGGTTCCAGAAAGACTACCGGCGCGATCATCATGCCGCCCACGGCGCCGATCGCCGCCGCCAATCCCCAACCCAACGCCAGAATCCAACCGACGTTGATGCCCACGAGGCGGGCTGAATCAGGCGACGCCGCCGCCGCCCGCATGGCCAAGCCGAGGGGCGTAAAGCGGAAGAACAGAAATATCAGTGCCAGCATAATCAGGGTAACGAGCATCATACCCAAATCATGAGGACCGATTAACGTCGTCTCGAACGGCATCCTTTCGGGAAACGGGCTGGGGAATTCCTTGATGGTGAACTCCCAGATAAACCCGGCCGTAGCGTTGAATATCTGAAACAGCGCGATGAACACCACGATATGGGTAAATATCGGCGCGTCGCGGAGGGGTGCGAATATGATGCGTTCAATGGCGACACCGGCCATAAACGATATTATGATACAAACGAAGAAGGCCACCCAATAATTGGCTCCCCAGTCGATCATTTGCCAGGTGATAAAGGCCGAAAACATGGCCATTTCGCCCTGGGCGAAATTGAAATGATCGATTGCTTGATAAATCATCACCACCGCCAAGGCGATGCAGGCATAGATCGCGCCTGTCGCCAGGCCGCCCAAAGATTGTTGTATCAAATGTTCCATTCACTCGCCCCGCCGTTCGTCAATAGCCAAGGTAAGACTGCCGGATGGTTTCATCGGCGCTGATTTCGTCCGCCGTTCCCGAGATCACGACCCGGCCGGTCTCGAGCAGGTAGGCATGATCCGCCAAATTCAACGCCAGGGTCGCATTCTGCTCCACCAGCAACATGGAGACCCCTTCTTCTTGGTTAATGACACGCAAAATTTCGAACAGTTCCTGCACCAACAGGGGCGCCAAACCGAAGGACGGCTCGTCCAGCAGCATCAACCGGGGGCGCAACATCAAGGCCCGGCCGACCGCCAGCATCTGTTGTTCACCGCCCGACAACGTTCCGGCCTGTTGATTGCGCCGTTCCTTCAAGCGGGGGAAATAGCCATAGACCCGCTCCATATCCTCGGCCACGGCTTTGGCGTCGCGCCGCGAGAAGGCACCCAGTTTGAGATTTTCCTCGGCGCTGACCCGAACAAACGTGCCACGGCCTTCCGGCACGTGGGCAACGCCGTGGCGAACAATCGCCTCGGTCGCCTTGCCAGAGATGCTCGCACCGTCAAAATTGATCTGGCCGCCGGTCTTGACCATGCCGCAGATCGACCGCAGCGTGGTCGTTTTGCCGGCGCCATTGGCGCCCAGAATTGTGGTGATGCCGCCCTTCTCCAACGAAAAGCTGACGCCATGCAGGGCCTGAATAGGCCCGTAAAAGGCCTCGAGATTGGCAACTTCCAAAAATGCCATCAGTCAGTGGTCCCCAGATATGCCAGAATGACTTCCGGGTTTTGCTGCACTTCTGCCGGCGTACCCTCGCCGATCTTGCGTCCGAAGTCGATCGCCACGACGACATCGGACACCGCCATGACCAGGCTCATGTGATGTTCCACCAGCAGGACCGTAATATTGCGGTCGTGCCCGATCTGGCGGAGGGTGCCGACCAATTCTTCCACCTCGTCATGATTCAGGCCGCCGGCCGGTTCGTCGAGCAACAACAGTTCCGGTTGGCTGGCGATCGCCCGCGCCAGTTCCACGCGTTTTTGGATGCCAAACGGCAGGCCGCCCGCCGGGTGGTAGGCGTGTTCGCCCAGATCCAGATATTCGATCAATTCCCAGGCGATTTCCTGCAGCCGCTTTTCCTCGCGGCTGACCCAGGGCAGCCTAAGGGCGTTTGACAGGAAATCGCTCTTGCTCCGCGAATGACAACCGATCATGACGTTGTCGAGCACGGACATGGAGGAGAACAGCGCCAGATTCTGAAAGGTCCGTCCAATGCCCAGGTCCGCGATCTTGTGCGGCGCGGTCCTTAGGATCGATTGACCCTTGAACAGGATGTCGCCGGAATTAGGGATATAGAGGCGGCTGAGACAGTTGAACAACGTCGTCTTGCCGGCGCCGTTCGGCCCGATCAGGCCGAGGATGACACCCTCCGGCACATCGAAACTGACGCCATCAAGGGCGATGATGCCGCCAAAATGTACCGCGACGTCATTCACTTGCAATATGGGCCGGGCGGAGGATGACGCCTCCGAGGCGTTGGCTGAAACCTGGCTCATGTTAGGGATTCACATTGAAACGGCGCCAACGGGCGCCTGACATACGACCTAAAGGCCAAAGACAGCTGCAATGCATACAATAGTCCTCCCCTCGGCGCCTTGGCGGCGCCTGATCTCGTTGGCGGCAATATGCGATAGCTTGTCGCGGGAAGCAATTATTTTTTGGTGGCGGTTTCCATCACGAAAAATGATTCGGAAAATTTCTTCCAGCATCTTGGCATATTGGCACCCGTCCCGGCCAGTAGCCGCAACAGCTTGCCGCCATTAGTGCCATCACGGACCATCATGGGTTATACCTTGGTCATGTCCGATCCATTCGACTTGGAACAAATGGCCCCGGCGACAGGGGCTGGCGAGGCAAGCGCCGGCGCGCCGGCGCCTAGGCCCGCCTATCTCGACCAGTTGAACCCGGAACAGTTGTCGGCGGTCGAGGCGGTGGAGGGCCCGGTGTTGGTCCTGGCCGGCGCCGGCACCGGCAAGACGCGGGTGTTGACCATCCGTCTGGCCCATATTCTGCACCAACGCCTGGCCTTCCCCAGCCAGCTTCTGGTGGTGACATTTACCAACAAGGCGGCCCGCGAGATGGGGCTGCGCATCGCCGCGCTGGTCGGGCGCGCCGTGGAAGGCCTGTGGCTGGGCACCTTTCACGCCATCGGCGTGCGCCTGTTGCGCCGGCATGCCGAACTGGTTGGCTTGAAAAGCAATTTCACCATTCTGGACACGGATGATCAGCTACGTCTGTTGAAACAGTTGATCGAGGCGGAACAACTGGATCCCAAACGCTGGCCCGCGCGCCAATTGGCGGCGGCCATTGACCGTTGGAAGGACCGCGGCCTGACGCCACGGAAAGTCCCCGCCGGAGAGGGTAAAAGTTTTGCCAACGGCCGGGGCGTCATCCTGTATCAGGCATATCAGGAGCGGTTGAAAATCCTCAATGCCTGTGATTTCGGCGATCTGTTGCTGCATTGCCTGACCATCTTCGCCAACAATGGCGATGTCCTGGCGAGTTATCAAAAACAGTTCCGCTATATCCTGGTCGATGAATATCAGGACACCAACGTCTCGCAATATCTGTTGCTGCGCCTGCTGGCCCAGGGGCACCGCAATATCTGCTGCGTCGGTGACGACGATCAGTCGATCTATTCCTGGCGCGGCGCGGAAGTCGGCAATATCCTGCGTTTCGAGCAGGATTTTCCCGGCGCCAAGGTTGTCCGCCTGGAATGCAATTACCGTTCGACGCCGCACATTCTGGGCGCCGCCTCGGGCCTGATCGCGAAGAACGAGGGCCGCCTGGGCAAGACCCTGTGGACCGAAATGAACGGCGGCGAAAAAGTCCTGGTGCGCGGCGTCTGGGACGGCGCGGAGGAAGCCCGCGCCGTGGGCGAACAGATCGAGGATCTGCAGCGCCGGAAGCAAACTCTCAACGAGATGGCCATATTGGTCCGCGCCTCGTTCCAGACCCGGGAGTTCGAGGAGCGGTTTTTGACCCTGGGCCTGCCCTATCGCCTGATCGGCGGTACCCGGTTTTATGAGCGGGCTGAAATCCGCGATGCCGTGGCCTATTTGCGGGTGCTGGCGCAACCGGACGACGACCTGGCGTTTGAGCGCATGGTCAATACGCCCAAGCGGGGCCTGGGCAACGCCACCCTGCAATTGCTGCACCAGGCGGCCCGCGGCATGGGCGGTTCCCTGACCCGGGCCGCGCGCGTCATGGTCGCCGGCGACGATCTGAAAGCCCGGGCCCGCAACGCCTTGCACAAACTGTTGGAGGAATTGGACCGCTGGCGCGGCCTGATCGACGCCATGCCTCCCGGTGAGCTGGCGGAGGTCATCCTGGACGAAAGCGGCTATACCGCCATGTGGCAGGCCAGCAAGGACCCAAAGGCGCCCACCAAGCTGGAAAATCTGAAGGAATTGATCGTCGCCCTGGAACCCTTCGACAGGTTGGGCGAATTTTTAGAGCATGTCAGCCTGGTGACGGACGTGGAACTGGCCCAGGCGGAGGATGCGGTCAATATTCTGACCCTGCACGGCGCCAAGGGTCTGGAGTTTGACACGGTGTTCCTGCCCGGCTGGGAAGACGGCCTGTTCCCGCACCAGCGCGCCCTGGATGAAAACGGCCTGGCCGCCCTGGAAGAGGAACGCCGCCTGGGCTATGTGGGCCTGACGCGGGCCCGGCAGCGGGCCGTCGTCAGCTTCGCGGCGCAGCGGCAGATGTTTGGCCGCTGGAACACGGCGCCGCCCAGCCGTTTTATCGCGGAATTGCCCGGCGAGCATATCGAAACAGAGATAGAGACGGGCCTGTATAGCGGTGGCGCGGAAACCGTTAACGCCGCCAGCGCGCCGGGGGCCTTCAGCTTTGGCGACAGCCGGCCCTCGGCCCGCATGCGCCGGGCCCCGGCCTCGGCGCCTGCGCCGAGGGTTATCGAAGGGCGGGCCGAACACGTGGTTACCACCGATCCCGGCGTCTCGGACTACGCCATCGGCGAACGGGTGTTCCATCAGAAATTCGGCTATGGCCTGATCGAGGATATCGAGGGCAACAAACTGTCCATCGCCTTCGATAAGGCCGGCGCGAAAAAGGTCATCGACAGCTTCGTGCAACCAGCATGAACGCTCCCACCATCTGGCGGGCGGCGGTGGTGGTGCCGGCCCCGGCGGTACCGGCTTTCGAGGGCGCACTGGCCCAAAATGCGCTGGCCAGTTCCTGCTTTGAACTGCCCGGCGGTCCGGACTGGTCCGTCGAAGTCTTGTTGGCGGAACCCGTGGCCAAGGTTGAACTGCAGGCGCGTCTGGCGCTGGCCGCCGCCGCCCTGGACTTGCCCACGCCCCGGTTATGTCTGGCGCGCTTGCCGGATCGGGATTGGGTTACCACATCCCTGCGCGCCCTGCCCCCGGTCCGCGCCGGGCGCTTTTTTGTCCATGGCGCCCACGACCGGGGCCAGGGGCCATCTGGCGCCATTGCCCTGGAGGTGGACGCCGGACGGGCCTTTGGAAATGGCCGGCATGAAACCACGCGGGGCTGTTTACTGAGCCTGCACGATTTGGTGAAGATCCGGCGTTTCCGCCGGCCGCTGGATTTGGGCTGTGGCGCCGGCGTGCTGGCCCTGGCCATGGCGCGGCTATGGCGGGTTCCCGTGACCGCCTCGGACATCGACCCTTGGGCGGTTGCCGTGGCCAGGGCCAATAGCCGGCGGAATTGTCTCCACCCCTGGCTCCGTCCCGTGCTGGCCGACGGCTTTGCCCATCCGGCCCTTGCCGCCGGCGCGCCCTATGACCTGATCATGGCGAATATTTTGGCCCGGCCCCTGCAACGCCTGGCCCCGGCCATTGCCGCCCATTTGGCGCCGGGCGGCCGGGCCGTCCTGTCGGGCCTGTTGACGCAACAAGAGGCCCAGGTTCGCACCGCCTATCGCATCCAGGGTCTGTACCTTGTCCGCCGCCGACGAATAGGCGGCTGGGTTACCCTGGAATTGGCGCGATAGCATCGCGCGGCGCCTGCGAACGGTCTGGCGCCCGACCGCCCCGAACTGCTCTAAAGGGGAGAGTTGGGGTCAAATTTGGGCTCACGCTTTTCCAGAAATGAAGCCAGGCCCTCCTTGGCTTCCGGGCCCTTGAAACCAAGCATTTCCAGGGCCAGAGAATTTTCGAAGGTCGGCATGGCCATGCGGTACCAGTTGTTCAGGGCCAGCTTGGTCCAGCGAATGGCATTGGGGGCGCCATTCACCAAGGTCGCGGCCACCTCTTCCGACTTTGCCGTCAGCGCATCGTCTTCGGTGCAGAGCGAGAACAGGCCCATGCGCTCGGCCTCTTCCCCAAAAACGGGCTCGTTGGTCAACAGGTGGTATTTGGCCTTGGCCATGCCGGCCAGGATGACCCAGTTGATACAGGCGACATCGCCGGCGGCAACGCCCAGGCGGACGTGACCGTCCAGCACCCGGGCGGATTTGGCAATAATCGAGATATCCGCCAGCAACGCGGCCACCAGGCCGGCGCCCACCGCAACGCCGTTGACGGCGGAGATGATGGGCTTGGAACAATTGATGATGTTGTAGACCAGGTCGCGGGCCTCTTTCCAGGCGCCAACGGTGTCGTTCCAGTTGTCGATGTTGTTCTTGATCATGCCGAAGTCGCCACCGGAGGAGAACGCCTTGCCCTTGGCGGCCAGAATGACGCAGCTGATATCGGGATCTAGGTCAATGTCCCGCCAAATATAGGTCAATTGGCGGTGGCCTTGGGCATCCAGCGAATTATAGGTCTCCGGCTTGTTGAAGGTGATGCGCAAGACGCGCTCGCTGGGGCTGTCGTATTCAAAGGCTGGAAATTTGTCAGCATAACGTTTTAGCATCGGGTACGCCTCCTCGGGACCTGTGTCGTTTGCCGTGCCCGCGCGCGGGCTTGTTCATTCCGACGATAAGCCCCGCTTGGCCCTTCGCGGTCAAGTCCCCGATGGTGGCGGCGGCATGAGGCATATCGTCCCTGTAATGCACTTGATAACGGCTACCAAGCCGGCCGGTATCTGCTAGAGTAACATTGGATTGAGGCTCGGTTGGCACGGATGCGAACCGCTCAGGGGAGAGAGGACATGCGGCGTACTTCGCGGTTGAGGGAGCTGTTGGCGCAAGGCATCGTGCTGGCGCCGGGCGTTTACAACGCACTGTTCGCGAAAGCCGTCGAACATACCGGGTTCGATGCGATCTACGTTACCGGTTTCGGCACCGCGGCGCGGTATGGCTATCCCGACGTGGGCCTGATCACCCAGACCGAGATGGTGCAAAATCTGCGGCACATCTGCCACGCGACGGCCATTCCGGTAATCGCCGACGCCGATACCGGCTATGGAAACGTCATCAATGTCGGCCGAACCGTACGTGAATACGAGCGAGCCGGGGTCGCGGGTTTCCATCTCGAAGACCAGGTTTTCCCCAAGAAATGCGGTTTTATGGAAGGCAAGGCCGTCATCCCCCTCGAGGAGCACGTGCAGAAAATCCGCGCCGCCCTGGATGCGCGCGGCGATCCCGATACGGTCGTCATAGCCCGCACCGACGCCTTGGCGCCGAACGGTTGGGAAGACGCCCTGACGCGTGCGCGCGCCTATCGCGAGGCCGGTGCGGACCTGGTTTTCGTCGATGGCATCCGCACTCTGGAGGAGCTCGATACATATAGCCGCGAACTGGCGCTGAAGGGCATCCCATGTCTTTACAACGGTGGACTGGTTACCGCCGAGGCGGCGGGCCGGATGGGCTTTAAGATCCAGATCCTGGCGGGGCTCGCGCTCGGCGCGGTGTTCGAAAGTGCGACGGATGCCATGCAGGAATTGAACAGCAGCGGCACCACGCGGCAGACAGTTGCCCGCTACGGCCCGCCAGTTGCCGGAGAGAGCGTCAATGACCTGCTCGGCGTGCCGGATATTTACGCCCTGGAGCAGCGCTACAACACGGCTGGCGAAGACGAGCCCGCGCCATGAGCAGCCCCGGCGCGCGCCTGAGAGAGGCCATGAGCGGCGCCATGGTGGTGGCCCCATTTGTCTACGACGGTTTCACCGCCCTCATCGCCCAGGGGCAGGGCGCGCAAGCGGTCTACATGACCGGCCATGGCACCTCGGCTCAGATCGGCTTGCCGGACGTCGGCCTTGCCTCTTTGGCGGAGATGGCCGGCAACCTGGGCTACATCGCCAATGCGGTCGCCATTCCGGTGATTGCCGACGCCGATACGGGCTATGGCAACGCCATCAACGCCCAGCGCACCGTGCGGGAGTATGAAGCGGCCGGCGCGGCGGCCATGCACCTCGAGGATCAGGTTTTCCCAAAGCGCTGCGGCTTCTTTGAAGGCAAGAGATGCGTGCCCATGGCCGAGCACGTGCAGAAAATTCGGGCCGCCCTGGATGCCCGCGACGATCCCGAGCTGGTGATCATCGCCCGTACCGACGCGGTGGCGCCGAACGGCTGGGACGATGCGATACGGCGCGCCGAGGCCTACCGCGAGGCCGGCGCGGATATGGTCTTCGTCGATGGCATCAAGAGCCTCGACGATCTGGACATCTATACCCGCCGGCTGGTCGAACAAGGTATCCCCTGCCTCTACAACGGACAGCTCTCGCCGACCCCGGAGATCTCGGCGCGCGGTTTCAAGATCATGATCACCGGCGGCGGCCACGCGCTTTCCTATGCCGCGGTGCGCCAGGCGCTGCTTGCACTCAAACAAGAAGGCGGCGGCGGCCAGGGCCGGGACCTGGAGCGGTTCAATGTGATGACGGGTTTGCTGGGATTGCCCGAGATCTACGAATTGGAGCAGCGCTACGCAACGATTTCGAAAGAGTGAGCCAATTCGGGCGCAATCGCTCCCGAGCTGAACGAACAACGGAAAGGGACCGCCATGGGCATGACGATCGCAGAAAAAATTCTTGCCGCGCATGCCGGCGCGGACACGGTGGTGCCGGGGCAGTACCTGTGGTGCAAGGTGGACGCGACGAGCGGCCATAGGTTGCGCGATCTGGAGGCCCTGGGCGTGGACCGGGTTTGGGATCCGGCGCGGGTGTTCCATGTCGACGATCATCAGGCGCCGCCGCCGACCGTGGCGGCGGCCAATCAAGTGAAGGATATGCGCCGCCTGATCAAGAAATACGAAATCAAGAATTTCTTTGAGTACGGCCGCGGCGGCATCCTGCATCAGGTGTTCGCCGAGAACGGCATGTACGCGCCAGGCGATCTGGTGGCCCAATGCGATTCGCACTCGACCGCGGGCGGCGTGTTCAACGCCTGCGTTACCAATGCCAACCTGGATGCGGTGCACGTTCTTGCTTTCGGCGAGCTTTGGTTCCGGGTTCCGGGTTCGGTCCGGGTGGTCTTGAACGGCACGCTGCCGGCCTGGTGCGTCGGCAAGGATGTCATCCTCAAGGTCGCGGCCGACCTCGGCACCGACTATGGCCTCTATAAATCCCTGGAGTATGTCGGCCCCGTGGCCAGCCAGATGAGCCTGGCGCAACGCTGGACGGTCAGCAACATGGGCGTGGAAGTCGGTGCGAAGTTCGCGCTCTTCGAAGCGGACGAGAAGACCGACGCGTTCCTCGCCGGGCGCGTAGACCGCCCCTACGAGCACGTCACCGCCGACCCGGATGCCTCCTACGAGGCCGAGTACGAGTTCGACTTGAGCGACCTGACACCCATGGTGGCCCGGCCCGGCGATCCCGGAAACGGGGTTCCCGTTGAATCGGTCGTGGCCGAGCGGGTCAAAGTCGATCAGGCCTTTCTTGGCTCGTGCACCAACGCCCGCCTGGAGGACCTTGAAGTGGCGGCGCGGATCGTGAAAGGCAGAAAGGTCCACCCGGACGTTCGCATGCTGGTCAGCCCGTCCTCTCAGGAAGTCTTCGGGGAGGCGCTCAGGGCCGGATACCTCGAGACCTTGCTTGAAGCGGGCGCCCTCGTCGAACATTCGACCTGCGGGCCCTGCTATGGCGGGCATCTCGGCGTGCTGGGCGACAATGAAACCTGCATATCCAGCAGCAATCGCAACTTCAAGGGCCGCATGGGCAGCCCCCTCGCCAACATCTGGCTGTCCAGCCCGGCCACCGTCGCGGCGTCCGCGATCGCCGGCGAGATCGTCGACCCCCGCGAATACTTGTGACGCGCATA
This sequence comes from Alphaproteobacteria bacterium, assembly GCA_047518225.1. Taxonomy (GTDB): domain Bacteria; phylum Pseudomonadota; class Alphaproteobacteria. Next base: position 13,903 of record JAKZRK010000306.1, read on the forward strand.
GGAGGAGCCATACTATGGAAACCGTACGAACCGGCCGGGTGTGGAAATTCGGCGACCGCATCAGCACCGACTTCATGATGCCGGGCCACCGTGTACTGGCGAACCCGGGTCTTTCGGTCGACGAAGCGGCGAAGTTCTGCATGGAGGCCAACCGGCCCGGCTGGGCGGAGGCGGAGGTGCAAGCGGGCGATATCCTGGTCGCCAGGATCAATTTCGGCTGCGGCTCCAGCCGCAACGGATCCCAGTCGTTGAAGGCGCTTGGTATCGCGGTCGTATTGGCCGAATCCGTGTCACGCATTCACCTGCGCAACGCGGTAAACACCGGGTTGCCGACACTGGTGGCGCCGGGCATCACCGATTTTGTCGAGGAAGGCCAGAAGCTCGAGGTGAACATCATAACCGGCGAGATCAAAAATCTTGAAACCGGGGCGACGTTGATGGCGGAGGCCTGGGGCGAAGGCACGCCGCCGTATGAGATTTTGATGGCTGGCGGCCTCGATGCCTACATGAAGGCAAAGCTGAAGGAACGCGGACTCGTCGCTTCCTGAGCCGGGAAATATTAGCCTCAGCGGTCCCGGAGTTTCGGGTCCAGTACATCGCGCATGGCGTCGCCAAACAGGTTGAAACCGAACACCGCCAGTGAGATCGCCACGCCTGGGAAGATCACCGCCCAGGGCGCGCTTTCGGCATATTCTTCCGCACCGCTTTTCAGCATCAGGCCCCAGGCCGGGGTCGGTTCCTGCACGCCAAGGCCGAGATAGCTGAGCGAGGCTTCCGCCAGGATGGCCTGCCCCAGGAAGGTGGTCAGCATGATCAGATAGGGCGCCATGATATTGGGCGATATATGGCGCAGGACAATGCGGACATGGCCGAAGCCCATGGCCCTGGCCGCATCCACATAGGGAATTTCGCGGATCGCCAGAGCGGATGAGCGCACCACCCGGGCACAGTTCGGGATCAATGGAATGGTGATGGCGATGATCACCGGACCGACGCCGCGACCCAGAATAATCACGATCGCCAGGGCCAGGATGATGCTGGGAAAGGCGATCAGGATGTCAACGACGCGCTGCACGATAATATCCACCCAGCCACCGAAGTAGGCGGAGGTGACACCGATCAACAGGCCGATGGTGGAGCCAAAAATGGCGGCGGTGAAGCCGACCAGCATGGCGGTGCGGGCACCATGGACGATACGGGAAAATATATCGCGGCCAAACTCGTCGGTGCCAAAAATATGCGCCAAACTGGGCGCCTCCAACATGGCGGCAAAATCATTGACTTCCGGGTCATACATGGCGATTTGGTTGGCGAACAACGCGGCGGAAATCATCATTATGACCACCAGTCCGCCAGCCGCGCCCAGAGGCTGGCGGCGGATCAAATCCGCCGCCACGGCGCGCCAGCCGCGCGTCTCGATCAGTTCGTCCTGAATTCCAATGTATGTTTCATTGACTGCCATCGTCCGACCCCGCTTTGCCTGGATTAACTATAATGAATACGCGGGTCGACCCAGGCATAGAGCAGATCCACCAGCAGATTTACGGTAACGAAGACCGCCACGACCATCATCACCAGCGCCTGGGTCAGGGTGAAGTCATGATCCAACACCGCATCGACGAATAATTTGCCCAGCCCGTTGAGATTAAACACCTGCTCGGTCACCACCAAACCGCCGATCAGGAAGGCGAACTCTATGCCGACAAGGGTAATTACCGGCAGTAGCGCGTTTTTCAAGGCATGCTGATTGACTATGACATTTTCAAACAGGCCCTTGGCCCGGGCCGTGCGGACATAATCCTCGCGCAGAACCTCCAACATGGCCGAGCGGGTCATGCGCACCACCACAGCCGCATAGCGATAGCCCACCGCAACCGCCGGCCATATGGTTTGGGATAAATTGGTCAACGGATCCACCCATATGGGAACATATTGAATGGGCATCATCCACGGTTCGCCGAATAGATGCTGGGTTACGATCAAAAGGCCCAAAATAATCATGATGCCCAGCCAGAACGACGGCGTGGCAATGCCGGCGATGGAAAACAGCCGGATGCAATAATCCACCCAGGTATTCTGCTTGATGGCGGAAATCACGCCGAACGGCAAGGCGATGATCACGGCGGTCAAGGTCGCCATGATGGCGATTTGCAAGGTCAGTTCAAAACGGATGGCGATCTCTTCCGTGACCGGCCGCCCGGTCCACATGGAGTCGCCAAAATTCAATGTCGCGACGCCAACCGCAAAATCAAAAAATTGTTTGGCCATGGATTGATTGAGGCCCAGGTTGTCGCGGCAGATGTCGATCTGTTCCTTGTCCACCATCAGGCCGGTGCCACCCAAGCGGATTTCGCAAATGTCGCCCGGGATCAGGCGCATCAGCATGAAGACCAGAAGACCGGCCCCAATCAGCGTCGGGATCATCAACAGAATGCGCTTTATGGCATATTTGTACATGGGCCAACCGTTCCCCGGGGGTCAATTAATTCAGGAAATATGACAAAAATAATAATCGGTAAATGCCGCCCATGGCGGCCGCATTTGTGCGGCCGCCATGTCGGCAATAGGCTTACTTGTCCAACCAGACCTGATCCAAATGTTGGTTCAGATAGTGGCTGGGAGCGATCTTCCAACCCTTCACATAGGAGCGGTGGGGGTTAATCTTGTACCACCACAGGGTCGGGATAATGTGCGCTTCCTCGCCATACAAGCGTGTTTCAAATTTACGCATGATTTTGCGCTGCGCCGCCGGATCACCAGACCTGGACATGGTTTCATGCATTTTTTCCATGGGCTCGTCGGCATATTGGGCATAATTGTTGGAGGCACTGCCCAGATACTTGGAGACATCGACGATCGGGTTCACGATTGACTGGCAGTTGGCATCGATTGCCACCTGATAGTCCTTCTTTTTCCGCAGGGAATCCACCCAAGGACCGGTCGGCACGGCATTCTGCGTCACCTTCACGCCGATTTGCCGCCATTGGTCGATCAGCCAGACACCGAGAATACGATACGGTTGGTCGACCGCGCGGTTCAACAGGGTAAAGGTCAAGTTCGACTGACCGGCTTCCTTCAACAAGCGTTTTGCTTCCGCCCGGCTTTTATCGATATCGGTCCAGAAGCCAGGAATTTTGGACAGTTCGGCCTTGGTCGCGGCCAGGGGATGACTTGGAAACACCACGCCGCCAACGGTCTTGACGATGGCGATCTTCGACAGCGCTTTGGAGCCGCCCCAACGATCGACGGCAAGGGTCAGAGCCCGGCGCACCCGCTTGTCATCAAACGGTTTCACCTTGTGATTTGGGGTCACCAGCAACGAGCAGTTCCAATCGCCTTCCTGCACGGTGATCTTGTCGCCCAGGGCCTTGACCAGATCGTCCCGGGCTTTTGGAGGAAAGCCGCGGAATTCGATGGCGGCCCGGTCACCCCGGATGGCTTGCAGACGGACCGCCATTTTTGGTGCGGATATCGCCCTGTAGCCATCCAGATAGGGTTTGCCCTTGTGGTGATAGCCGTCATAGCGCTTGCCTGTGACAAAGGCGCCCGGCTGATGTTCCACGAATTGAAAGGCGCCGGTGCCGTTTACGTTTTTTTGATGCCATTTATAGCCATGGGTATCCAAATCCTTCTTGGAATAGATGAAATTGAAGGGCATCGCCACCGAGGGAATAAAGGTCGGCGAGGGAAATTTCAGCTTCATCACCAGGGTATATTTATCCGGCGTCGTGATGGTGTCGATCATGGAAAAGAACAATTTCCGCAAGCTCAAAATACCTTTCGGCGGAAATACGAGCTTGTCATAGGTCGCCTTCAAATCGGCCGCGGTCAGCGGCGTGCCATCATGAAACTTAATATCATTACGGATCGCGAAAGTATGGGTCTTGCCGTCGTCGGAACTGGAAAACGTCGAGCAGACATCGCAAACAAAGTCCGTGGTCGAGCTTGGATTTTGCGGATTGACCCGGATCAGGGTGCTGTAAAACGGCCGGATCGGATGGATCATCCCGAAGGTGCCTTCCATGTGGCCGTCCATGGAGGGTATTTTAGAGCCCACCACGAAATTCAAAGTGCCGCCGCGTTTCGGCGTCTCCGCCGTCGCGACGCCGGCCGCCAACAACAGTGCCGCTGTTGTCCCAGCCAATATATTCAGGGTCTTAAGCTTCATTTTGAGGTCTCCCTTAAGTCTATTTTTTGCCGTTTTTGTTTGTTTCTCCGGTAACGACTATGAACGAACCCTAACACGTATCCAAATCTTTAAAAAACGCATTTTCTCCCGATATTACGCCTCCCGATCCTCCTTATTTTCCTAGCACCACGGGACAGGCCAGCATGTGGCCAGGGGCGAATTCCTGAAGTTCGGGAATATCGCGCGTGCAGGTTTCGATGGCCAAGGGGCAGCGCGGGTGAAAAACACAGCCCGATGGCGGGTTGATCGGAGACGGCACCTCGCCTTCCAAAATCTGATGCGACCGCGCCTCTTCAACCGCCGGGTCGGGCACCGGCACGGCGCTCAACAGGGCCTTGGTATAGGGGTGTTGCGGGTTGTCGAACAATTCATCGCAATCGGCCAGCTCGACGATCTTGCCCAGATACATCACCGCAACCCGATGGCACAGGTGGCGCACCACGGACAGATCATGGGCGATGAATAGATAGCTGAAATTAAACTCATCCCGCAGATCCTCCAACAGGTTGATGACCTGGGCCTGAATTGAAACATCCAGCGCCGAAACCGCCTCGTCGCAAACGATGAATTTTGGGTTGACCGACAAGGCGCGGGCAATGCCCACGCGCTGCCGCTGGCCACCGCTCATTTCGTGGGGATAGCGGTCGGCAAAACGGGGATTGAGGCCGCAAATATGTAGCAGTTCCGCGACCCGCTCACGGCGTTTCGTGGCATCCTTGATTATGCCATGTACCCCCATCGCTTCGGCAATGATCGAGCCAATTTTCATGCGTGGATTGAGCGAGGAAAACGGATCCTGGAAAATCACCTGCACCTCCTGGCGCAGATCACTAATTTCGTTCATATTCATGCTGGCAATGTCATCACCGGCAAAAATCACCTTGCCCTCGGTGGGGTTTTCCAGCCGCAGGATGCAACGGCCGACGGTGGTCTTGCCACAACCGGATTCACCAACCAAGCCCAATGTCTCGCCCGCGGCTATGGTGAAGCTGATACCATCAACTGCTTTTACATGCCCAACCACACGCCGCAGGAACATCCCTTCGGTGACGGGGAAGTGCATTTTTAGGCCTTCGACGCGCAACAGCGGCTCCCCCGCCGCAACGGAAGTTTCGTCCTTCGTGTCTTCCGCCACGCTCATGCGGCCGTGCCCTTTTGTTGATCCAGGGTTTCATAATGCCAGCAGGCGCTCATATGTTCACCCGCAACCGTTTCCAATTCCGGTATTTCATAACCGCAACGTTCCGTGGCGAACCGGCAGCGCGGGCGAAAGGCGCAGCCCTCGTCAAGCCTGGTCAAATCCGGCGGCTGGCCTTCGATCGGGATCAGTTTGGTCCCCCGTGGCTGATCCAGCCTCGGCACCGAGGCTAACAGCCCCAGGGTATAGGGGTGACGTGGATTGTGATAGATTTCCTTGGCTGTCCCCGTCTCGACGATCTTGCCGGCATACATGACATTGACCCGGTTGGCATAGCGGGCCACAACGCCCAAATTGTGGGTGATAATTAGCTGCGCCACGCCAAGCCGCCGGGAGAGGTCCTTCATCAATTCCAGGATTTGCGCCTGGATGGTGACATCCAGCGCCGTGGTCGGTTCATCGGCGATGATCAGCTTCGGCTCGCAACAGAGCGCCATGGCGATCATCGCCCGTTGGCGCATGCCGCCGCTCAAATGGTGTGGAAACTGCGTCAGGCGGCGGGCGGGATCGGAGATACCGACCTGGCGCAGCAGATCCAGGGCCCGGTCTTTCGCCGCCGCTCCGCTCACATCCTTATGGCGTATCAGAGTCTCGGTCAATTGCCGGCCGATAGTCAGCACCGGATTAAGAGAGGTCATGGGCTCTTGAAACACCATGGCGATGTCGCGGCCGCGCACGTCACGGATTTCGGCGTCACTTATTTTTAAGAGATCCCGGCCTTCAAATAGCACTTGACCCTTTACGATGCGCCCGGGCGGTTCAGGGATAAGGCGCAAGATCGACATGGCGCCCACGGACTTACCGCAACCGGACTCCCCGACAATGGCCACGGTTTCACCAACCCTAACCGAATAACTTATGCCGCCAACGGCACGTACCACGCCGTCGGAGGTATCGAATTCCGTCGTCAGGTCGTTAATTTCAAGTAGATTGTCCAGCGACCATCCCCCCGGAAGCCTTACATAAAATTCTCAAGGCTGGTTACCCTGTTCTTTGACGCATTGTCCTAACAGCCCGTTGAAAAAGGCGCTATTGACCGGGTTTCACTCGACGGCGAAACATAACGCGACGAAGGCGGTTTCGCCATCCTCCGAGACGATGAGGACCATCTGAGCGACCAGAACGGCTCCAGCTGGCGCAACAAGCACGCAAATACAGCCATATCCGCCCGCCACGGCCTCCCGCGGGGTGCCGGCGCCGATCAGTTTGCGCATCAGGAGACTCAGATTGTGGCCGGCGACATGGAGCAGGTATCGCTTGTGCACGTTCTCGCGCCCGCGCAGCCATGTCCGGCGCATGC
>JAKZRK010000307.1:0-9592 GCA_047518225.1 Alphaproteobacteria bacterium
GCGGCAAAAGGACGCTCTGTGGATAAGGGGACAGCCCGGCTACGCCGACCTGACCACTTCCCCACAGAGCCAACAACCAAAACCGAAGCGGTCAAACTATATGGTACATAAAGCGGTCAATTCAGTTTGTTATCGACACTCGCAAATTCGGTATGATTTTCAGGACCCGCGGGCAAAGCGGCCGGAATTTCGCCAGGAATTTCACCTTACCCGGCGAATGATGTGCTTTCCGCTGGTAAAAAGCGCTTGGGCCATACTAATCTTCCGAAAATTCACAACTGGAACAGGACTGGGTCGCGGTGGCAGGTCGTAATAACGAGGGTGGGGGGCCGTTGGGCTATCACCCAATTATCCATGGCATTGGACTGTGTCTGGCCTTGGCTGCCTGCTGGCTGTTGTTGTCAGGCCATTTCCAGATTTTGCTGTTGAGCCTTGGCGCCGCATCCGTCGCGTTCTGCGTTTGGATCGCCGTGCGCATGGATCTGATCGACCATGAAGGCGTACCCATGCACATCACCTGGGCCGGACTGCGATATCTGCCCTGGCTGATGTGGGAAATTATCAAGGCCAACGTCGATGTGGCGCGGCGGGTGATACACCCCTCTCTACCCATTGCACCCAGCCTGTTCGATGCCCCGATCAGTCAAAAAACCGATTTGGGACAGGTGATTTATGCCAATTCTATCACCTTGACGCCCGGCACCGTATCGGTCGATCTGGATCCTGGCGTGATCCGGGTGCATGCCCTGCACGACGGGGCCGCGGCGGGCGTGCTGGATGGCGAGATGGACCGCCGGGTCAGGGCGGTGGAGGGGCGGATCTGATGTTCATCATGGCCGCCTTCGCCGTGCTGCTTGCCCTGGGCATAGCACTTGCCCGCGCCTTTTTGGGCCCGACGGTGTTCGATCGTATCCTGGCGGTCAATTCCGTGGGCACCAAGACCGTTTTGTTAATCGCCGTCCTGGGATTTTTGACGGGCCGTCCTGAATTCCTCGATATTGCCATTGTCTATGCCTTGATCAATTTTATCGGTGTGGCGGCGGTCTTGAAGTACGTCACCTACGGCGACTTCGCCCAGCCGGGCAATATTGACCCCGCCCCTCTCGGTGACGGAGAGGACAGGCGGTGATCGGACAACTTGCGGACGGATTAAGTTGGCTGCTGTTGCTGGCGGGGGCCGCCTTTGTCGTCATCGGCGCCTTCGGCATGTTGCGCCTGCCGGATTTTTACAGCCGTCTGCACCCCGCCGGTCTGACGGACACCATGGGCGCGGGCCTGATCCTGCTGGGATTGCTGTTGCAGGCAGAGGCCGCGATGGTTGCCGTCAAATTGTTGATCATAGCGGTTTTCCTGCTGTTTACCTCGCCCACGTCGGCTCACGCCACGGCGCGGGCGGCCCTGGCGGCGGGGTTGCGGCCCTGGCAAGCCCCCAAAACCGGCGGCGGGACGGATGAAGACGGCGGGGACGGCGGGGCATGATCATTACCTTGATCAATATCGCCCTGCTGACCTTCATGGGCGCCACGGCGATCGCCATATTGCGCCTGCGCAGCCTGTTGGCCGTGGTCATGCTGTCGGGCATTTACAGCTTGCTGGCCGCCTCCATCTTCGTGGCCCTGGATGCCGTCGATGTGGCCTTTACCGAGGCCGCCGTCGGCGCGGGCATATCCACGGTTTTGATGATTGCGGTTCTGGCCCTGACCGGAGAGCGCGAAAGAACGCCGTCGCGGACGCCCTTGTTGCCGCTGGTGGTGGTGACCTTGACCGGCGCGGCGTTGATCTATGCCACCTTTGACATGCCGGCCTTTGGCGATGCGAACGCGCCCGCCAACCTGCACGTCGCGCCGCGTTATTTGAATGACAGTTTCGCGGAAGTGGGCCTGCCCAATGTTGTGACTTCCGTGCTGGCCAGTTACCGCGGCTATGACACCCTGGGCGAGGTGACGGTGATTTTCACCGCGGGCGTGGCGGTGATGCTGTTGCTGGGCGGCCGCAAGGGCGACGATGCCGGGATCAAGAACGAACCCCGTGAGGACGGTGATGACGATGGCGGCGATAATGGCGGTGTCGCATGAGACACCACCGGGTCCTGCGGATCATTTCCAAATTGTTGATCCCGTTCATCATGCTGTTCGCCTTGTATGTGCAGTTCCACGGCGATTTCGGGCCGGGCGGCGGCTTTCAAGCCGGCGTGATCTTCGCCTCGGCCTTTATTCTGTATGCCCTGATCTTCGGCCTGGAAAACGCCAATAAGGTCGCCCCCCCGGCGGTAGTCACCCGCCTGGTCGCGGCCGGTTTATTGATTTATGCCGGCACGGGTTATGCCGGCCTGTTGGGTGGCGGCAATTTTTTGGATTATGGCGTCCTGCGCAGCGATCCGGTGGCGGGACAACATCTGGGCATCATGGTGATCGAGTTTGGCGTCGGCACCACCGTGGCGGCCACCATGATCACGATCTTTTTCCTCTTCGCCGGGCGGGATCGATAGATGCTGCAGGCCATTCTGGATCATTACAATTATTGGATCGCCATTTTCCTGATGATGGTCGGCTTTTACACCGTCGTGGCGCGCGGCAATCTGGTCAAGAAGCTGGTCGGTTTGAACATCTTTCAAACCTCGGTCTTCCTGCTTTACATCTCCATGGGAAAAGTCACGGGCGGCACGGCGCCGATCCTGGATGACCGCTTCTCTATCTATTCCAACCCAATCCCGCATGTGCTGATCCTGACCGCCATCGTGGTCGGCGTCGCCACCACCGCCCTGGGCCTGGGCCTGGTCGTGCGCATCCGCGAGAGCTATGGCACGATCGAGGAGGACGAGTTGAACCTGGCGGACGGCGAAACGTGAGTGGCCTGATCTCTAATCTGCCGGACTATCTAGTGGCCCATCTGCCCGCGCTGCAAGTGGTGGTGCCCTTGGCGGCGGCCCCCCTGTGCCTGTTGGCGGGCCGGGCCGGGCTGGCCTGGATTATCGCGTTCGCCGCCTCCGTCGCGGCGACCGCGACGGCCGCCGCCCTGGCCTATTTAACCTTTCACAATGGCGCCATCAGCTACCAGATGGGTGGCTGGGCCCCACCCTGGGGTATCGAGTATGCGGTCGATACCGCCAACGCCTTTATCCTGTTGCTGGTCGCCGCCATCGCCACCGTGGTGCTGGCCTTCAGCCCGGCCAGCGTGGCCAGGGAAATCCGGCCGGGAAGCCAGCATTTGTTCTATTGCATGTTCATTTTGTGCCTGACCGGACTGTTGGGCATCGCCGTGACCGGAGACGCCTTCAACGTCTTTGTCTTTCTGGAAATCTCGTCCCTTTCCAGCTATGCCCTGATTGCCATGGGCGGACAGCGCAAGGCCCTGACGGCGGCTTTTCAATATCTGGTCATGGGCACCATTGGGGCGACTTTTTTCCTGATCGGCGTCGGTCTGTTGTACATGATGACCGGCACCTTGAACATGGCCGACATGCAGGCCCGCATACCCGCCATCCAGGATAGCCGCCCCGTACTGGCCGCCTTTGCCTTCATCACCGTGGGCCTGGCCCTGAAAGCGGCCCTGTTTCCCCTGCATCTGTGGCTGCCCAACGCCTATGCCTTCGCGCCGTCCGTCGTTTCCGCCTTCATGGCGGCGACGGCGACCAAGGTATCGCTGTACGTCCTCCTGCGCTTCACCTTTACGATATTCGGCGCCGAATTCGCCTTCCTGAACCTGCCCCTGCATTGGGTATTGCTGGTGCCGGCGGTGATCGCCATGTTCGCCGGTTCGTTCACGGCGATATTTCAGCGCGATGTCAAACGCATGCTGGCCTATTCCTCCATCGCCCAGATCGGCTATATCACCCTGGGTATCAGCCTGGCTTCCTCCGCCGGTATCGCCGCCGCGCTGATCCATATCTTCAATCACGGCCTGATGAAGGCAGCGCTGTTCTGTGCCATGGGCTGTATTTTCTATCGCATCGGCTCTACCCGGATTGAACACATGGCGGGCCTGGGCCGGCAGATGCCCTGGACCATGGCGGCCATCGTCGCCGCCGGATTGAGCCTGCTGGGCGTGCCCTTGACCGCCGGCTTCATCTCCAAATGGTATCTCGTCCAGGCGGCGTTGCAGGCTGATCTGTGGTGGCTGGTTATCCTGATCGTGTTAAGCTCCATGTTGGCCCTCGTCTATATCTGGCGCCTTGTGGAAGTGATGTATTTCAAGGCCCCGCCCCCTGGCCGCGATGGCGTGGGCGAAGCGCCCCTGTCCATGCTGCTGCCGACCCTGTTGCTAGCCGGCGCGAATATCTATTTCGGATTGGATACCCGGCTGCCGGTATCCATGGCGGAAAGTGCCGCCGCCCTGTTGCTGCGGGGACAACTGCCGTGACCGGCGGCGCCCTCATCGCCCTCGCCCTGGGCTTGCCGCTGTTCGCGGCGCTGTCGATCTGGATCGTCGGCAACCATCCCAACCATCGCGAGGCGGTGACCCTATCCACGGCGGCCGCCTTGTTGGTGGTGGTGCTGGCGATCCTGCCCCTGGTTCTGGCCGGCCTGCCCGTGCGCCTGGAATTGGGGGCGCCGGTGCCGGGCCTGAATATTGCCTTCGCGGTGGAGCCCCTGGGCATGATCTTTGCCTGCGTCGCCTCTTTTCTGTGGATCGTCAATTCGGCCTTTTCCATTGGCTATATGCGCGGCAATGACGAGCCGCGCCAGACCCGCTTTTATGTCTGTTTCGCCATTGCCATCGCGGCCACTATCGGCCTGGCCTTCGCCGAGAACCTGTTCACCCTGTTCATTTGTTACGAGGCCCTGACCCTGTCCACCTATCCCCTGGTCGCCCATCACAGGAATGACGAGGCCCGGCGGGCGGGGCGCACCTATCTAGGGATATTGCTGGGCAGTTCGGTGGTTCTATTTTTACCGGCGATCATCGCCACCTGGGTTCTGACGGGCGGCGTAACCTTCACCCCCGGCGGCATCATGGCCGGCAAGGTGGGACCAGTGATCGGCGGTATCCTGTTGCTGTTGTATCTCTACGGTATCGGCAAGGCGGCCCTGATGCCCCTGCACCGCTGGCTGCCGGCGGCCATGGTGGCGCCGACCCCGGTCAGCGCCCTGTTGCACGCGGTGGCCGTGGTCAAGGCCGGCGTCTTCACGGTGGTCAAGGTCACGGTCTATATCTTTGGCCTGGATTACCTGCGCGAACTGGCCATGGCAGATGTGGCCCTGTATCTGGCCGGCTTCACCATTCTGACGGCTTCCATCATGGCCCTGCGCCAGGATAATCTGAAACGGCGATTGGCCTATTCCACGGTCAGCCAACTTTCCTATGTCATCATGGCGGCCCTGATCCTCTCGCCCCTGTCGACCATGGGCGCGGCCTTGCATATCGCGGTACATGCCTTTGGCAAGATCACCCTGTTCATGGCCGCCGGCGCCATCTACACCGCCGCTCATAAGACCAAGGTCAGTGAATTAAATGGTATTGGCAGGCGCATGCCCTGGACCATGGGGGCCTTTGCCATCGGCGCCATATCCATGATCGGGCTGCCGCCCGCGGCGGGCTTTCTATCCAAATGGTACATGTTGCTGGGCGCATTCGAAGCCGAACAATTTTTCGCCGTTGCGGTGATCGTGCTATCCACGCTGTTGAACGCGGCCTACTTCCTGCCGATTGTTTACGCCGCGTTTCTGATGCCTGAAAACCCAAGCGGCCACGGCCATGGCGAGGCGCCCCTGCCCATTGTCCTGGCCCTGGTGACCACGGCGGCGGGGACCATATTGTTGTTTCTGTTTCCCGGCCCGGCGCTGGAACTGGCCAATTTATTGGTCAGCCAGTAGGGGAGGATGTAGGTGATGGACGACAAACACTGGCTGGAGCGGCCCGAGACCATCGTCAAGCTGTGGCGCGGCGGCTGGGTGCTGCTCGCCCTGTTGCTGTTGGCGGAGTTCAGCTATCGCCCCCACCCTTATTTCACCGTCGATGGCTGGTTCGGATTTCATGCCTTTTTTGGTTTTCTGGCCTGTGTCGCCATGGTTCTGGGCGCCAAGCTGTTGGGCGTCTATCTGAAACGGGTAGAGGATTATTACGACCGTGATTGAGGCTGTGACTTTTCCCCCCGCCCTGATCCTGTTCGCGGGCGCCCTTGCCCTGCCTTTCCTGGGCGGCCTGGCCCGCCAGCTGGTGGCCCTGGCGGTGCCCCTGCTGACCCTATGGGCGGTCTGGCTGGTGCCCGACGGCAATGTCATGACCGCTCCCTTCATGGAATATCAGTTGACCCTGGTGGAGGGCGACCGCCTGAGCCGTCTGTTCGCCACCATCTTCACCATCATGGCGTTCACCGGCACCCTGTTCGGCCTGCAACAGGGCAGCAAGTTGGAATTGCCCGCCGCCTTCGTCTATGCGGGTGGCGCCGTGGGCGTAACTTTCGCCGGCGACATGATCACCATGTTCCTGTTTTGGGAGATCATGGCCGTGGCCTCGACCGCAGTGATCTGGTCGGCGGGCGGCGAAAGGTCCTACCGCGCCTCCATGCGTTACATGCTGATGCATCTGTTTGGCGGCGTTGTCCTGATGGCGGGCATCGTCGGCCACGTGGTGCAGACCGGCTCCATCGAATTCGGCCCCATGCAGGCGGACAATCTGGCCACCTGGTTGATCCTGACCGGCTTTCTGGTCAACGCCGGGGCGCCGCCGTTCTCATCCTGGCTGCCCGATGCCTACCCGGAGGCTTCCTGGTCCGGCATGGTCTTCCTGTCCGCCTTCACGACCAAGACAGCCGTTTATGTGTTGCTGCGTGGCTTTCCCGGCACCGAGATATTGATCCCTATCGGCAGCTACATGATTTTCTACGGCATCATCTATGCCCTGCTGGAAAACGACATGCGGCGGATCCTTGCTTATTCCATCATCAACCAGGTCGGTTTCATGGTGGTGGGCATCGGCATCGGCACCGAGATGAGCCTGAATGGCGCCGCCGCCCATGCCTTTACCCACATCATCTACAAGGCTTTGTTGCTGATGTCGGCGGGCTCGGTGCTGTTGATGACCGGCGGGGTGCGCCGCTGTACCGACCTGGGCGGATTGTTCAAGGCGATGCCCTATACCGCCCTGATGGGCATTGTCGGCGCCCTGGCCATTTCATCCTTCCCCTTCACTTCCGGCTTCATTTCCAAATCCATGATCGCCCAGGGGGCGGCGGATCAGCATATGCCCTGGCTCTGGATGGCCTTGGCGGCGGCCTCGGCCGGGGTCTTTCTGCACGCCGGCATCAAATATCCCTGGTATGTGTTTTTCCAGAAGGATTCCGGCCTGCGGCCATCCGAACCACCCCTTAGCATGAAGATTTCCATGGGCCTGTTCGCCGTCCTGTGCATCGGCCTGGGCGTCTATCCCGATCCCCTGTACGCGATCCTGCCCTACCCGGTGGATTACGTGCCCTATACCACGGGCCATGTGGTCACCATGTTGCAATTGTTACTGTTCTCCGGCCTGGCCTTCTTCGTCATGCTACCCTACATGAAGCGGGCCCTGACCATCACCCTGGATTTCGACTGGCTGTACCGCAAGCTGTTCCGCATCGCCGCCAGGGAGCTGGTCGAGCGCTCGGCGGCGGCCCATGGGGCGGCCTTCGAGGACGGCGAGAAACGCCTGCGCCAGTTGATCGCACGGATTTTCCGTGCCCACGGCCCCCACGGCATCCTGGCGCGGACCTGGCCCACCGGCAGCATGGCCCTCTGGGCCGCCGCCCTCTTGGCGCTTTCCTTGCTGTTTTACTATTGACCGCATAGACGCACCCTGGCCTTTCAGAGACAGAGACAGAGCCAAAGCTTCAATCCGTCGACCGGATCTGTGCCATAGTGTCGTCGGGAGATCTTGCTTGATCATTTTGGGACGAAAAGCATGGGACTGCTCGATGCGGTCGTCGCTTTGAAAAACCCGAAGCGCGACGATATCGAAACAATGGACGTACCGGTCCTGGTCGACACTGGCGCCGTGCACTTGTGCATCCCCGAGCATGTGCGCATCCAGTTGGCGCTGGAGGCCCATGACGAAAAGGAAGTCACTTTGGCCGCTGGCAGTAAATCCCTGGTGCCCTATGTCGGCCCCATCGAAATCCGCTTCAAGAACCGCGTCGGCTATGTCGGCGCTCTTGTCATCGGCGATCAGGCCTTGCTAGGCGCGATCCCCATGGAAGACATGGACCTTGTGGTCACGCCACGCGACCAAAAACTGGACACCAATCCAGATAGCCCAAATATCGCTACATCATTCGCCAAGTGACGCTTTGAGCATAGCCGGCGAAACCTAGTTCAGCTTGGTCAAGGTCCTATACTGCGCACCTGCACGTTGCCCGCCGGCCTGGGGGTCGATGCCGCTGCGGCCGCCTTCGTTGTCATAGACCTGAATTTCCTTCACGTCCGGGCGCTTGTCGGGCACGTCGAGCCACAGGCGCATGAGGTGGCGCCGGCCGTCCGCCCCATCGCCGTTCACGAACCTGGTCCGCGCGTGCAGGGTGGTGCGGTTGTTCATGAACAGCGCATCGCCCTGCTCCAGGCGGAGGCGATAGCTGTTTTCCCGGGCGCAGGCATCGAAGTAGTCCAACGCGGCAAGCTCTTGCGCGCTCAGGGGCCGGCCCCGTTCCTCGATCCCGTTCTGCAGGATCTCGCGCACATAAAATACCGAGGTGTTGCCGTTGAGATTGGAGAAAACCGGCACGTCGTGTGGCGTGACGGGGTCCCCATCCGGCGACCCTTCGCCCCGGCGGTGATAGGGGAAGCCCTTGTAAAGAATAGGCAGATATTCGGGATGCTCGGCGGCGATTTGATTATGGATGGCGTGGGCCGAGGCGATCACCGAGACGCCCCCCGATGCCGCCGGGCGATAGCAGAACAGCCCCGCCACCTGGGCCAGGTCCGTGTGCAGGCGCAACTCCCGCGCCGAGGTATAGCCGCGCGCCGCCTCTTCCTCGCCCGGTTTGGTCAGATCGACCACGTGGCCCAGCACGTCGCCCAAGGCGCTTTGCGACAGGGCAACGCCAAAATGGGCACCGATGCCCCAATACATCATCGCCATGTCTTCGGCGCCGTAACGCGCCGCCGGCAAGCCGCGCAGTACCACCATGCCGCGCCCGAACATCAGCTCTTCCAGGACCGCGGCCAGATCGCCATCCAGGTCGGGGTGGCGGAAATGCGTCTGTTTAATATCGGCAAGCGCCAGCCCGCCGCGTTTGACCCGCGCGAGACAATCTTCCAGCGCCGCTATGTGCGCCCCATTCAGGTGGTAAGAAATATCTTCCAAGCTGTCGAAGTCCGACGCCGTCCAGGCTTGCGGGTACGCGAACGTCTGCGTGGCAATCGGTGGCATGGCCGTCTCCCCCATTCATACGAAGCCCGGTGACAACATAGCGAATTTGCTGGCGGGTGCTGCAAAATAATGTGTCTGGCGGGAACGGCGGCGTCCGGCAACATGGCCCTATCAGCCCGTTGACGAAGTTGGCACTGGACACAAGCGGCCTGGTCTGATTCTTTGACGTTCTGATTTGACCGGGGGATTCGCTGATGACGATGGGACAGCAGAAGGATTGTCAGGGGGACTTGATGGTAGGCTGGGCGGAGAT
>JAKZRK010000308.1:0-6206 GCA_047518225.1 Alphaproteobacteria bacterium
TGATGTTTTGAAACGGGATGATTCGCCATTTCCAGCATCACTTCTTGAGTTACAGCGGCTTTTCCCTGTCAACGCGGCTTGCGCCGTATATCTGGAGAAAGCCTGATGGGGCAATGGGTTCGTCTGCCCTTATTGCCATGCATCGGGAGATCCGTTCCGGTTCAGGAGGCGCTCGACATCGCCGGAGATATCGCCGCCCGACCTAGGCCGAGCTTTACTCGGGGGATTGGGAGCACCCTAGATGTAGTGGGTATGGGTGACAACCGGATAGGCACGCAACCATCTTGCCGGGGACTTCGGCGTCCGAATGTTCGATAGCCTTCTGGCGCGAAATTACCTCGCGGCGGAGGGCAAAAGCCTTGAGCTCACCGGCGCGGGCCGTGCCTTCATCTCCGGCTTTGGTATTGATCTCGAACCGCTGGCGAAGTCTCGCCGCCCCCTGTGCAAATCGTGTCTTGACTGGAGCGCCCGGCGCAGCCATCTGGCCGGCTCGTTGGGCACTGCGTTTCTCAAACGATTCTATGAACTCAATTGGGCGAAAAGGCGCGAGGGCTCGCGCATCATCAAGTTTTCGGCCAAGGGCGAAAAGGATTTTTTACTCAATTCACTGTCTAGCGGACGTTTGAGAATTCTGTTCAGGGCCTGAAGGAAATCCCATGGAACGATTTCACTGTTACCTGCCCGGTATCCCGCCAGGCTGCGGCGCATTCATGTCTGGCGGTGGTTATGCCCATGACAGCATATCTCTGGCCCGTGGCCATGGCTTATTATACCTTGCAGCCGATCATTGTTATCGTAGCCTATGAAAGTGGTTCCCATGAAAACTGTAGCCCTGTTCGTCAGCTTGTTTTTGGCTCTGCCGGCCTTGGCCGGCAATGGCATGACGGTGGAGGGCTGGGCCCGCGCCACGGCCAGCAAGGCGCGCAATGGCGCGGTGTATTTGTCCATCAGGAATGACACCGACGCAGGGGATCGGATACTTGCAAGTCAGACAGAAGTTGCAAGACACGCTAAGCTTCATAATCACATCATGGCTGGCGGTGTGATGAAAATGCGGCCCGTCGCCACTATCGATGTTCCGGCCCATGGCATGGTGATGATGCGGCCGGGCGGTTTGCACGTGATGTTGACGGGTTTGAAACACCCCCTGGTAAATGGTGAAACGTTGCCATTGACCGTGTTCTTCGAACAAGCCGGCGCCGTGAACGTGCAGGTAAAAATCATGTCCATCGGGGCCAAAGGCATGCACGAAAGCCATAAGAACTAGATTGTGTGGAGACCGTCATGAGCAAGAATGTCGACTATTATGTATCCCTGGGTTCTCCCTATACCTACATGGGCGGCCGCCGGTTGCCGGAAATTATTGAACGGACCGGGGCCGAATTTCATATCAAACCGATCAAGGGCGCCCAGGTCATGGCGGCCACCGGCGGCTTGCCAGTGGGCAAGCGCCATCCGGCGCGCCTGGCCTATCGCCTGGTGGAATTGGAACGGTGGAAGCACCATTGGTCGATCCCCATGAATATCCAGCCGAAATTCTTTCCCGTTGATGACGGCAAGGCGGCCCAGATGGTCATCGCCGCCCGCCAAGGCGGCGAAGACGCCATTGCCCTGGCCAATATCTTTTTGGCCTGCGTGTGGGAGGGGGAGCAGGACATTTCCGATCAGGCCACATTGGTGGCCGCGGCCACTCAGGCCGGTTTTGATGGCGATGGCCTGGCGGCAAAGATTGACGACCATGCCGTCGCGGCGGAGTATCAGGCCAATACGGATGCAGCCATCGCGCATCAGGTCTTTGGCATGCCCTGGTTCATTCATGACGGCGTGCCCTATTGGGGGCAGGACCGCATTCGCTTTCTTGCCCGCGTTTTGACCGGCTAGGCCCCCATCATGACGGCCAAGGTCCCAAAGGTTATTGTCAATCCGGCGGCCGGCCAGGGTAATTCCGGGCGCATCTGGCCTGGCGTCGAGAGCCGTCTGCGCGTGGCTTTGGGTGAAATCGATGTCGCGTTCACGACCACCCCGGGGGAGGAGGTCTCCCTGGCAAGACAGGCGCTGGCGGACGGCTATACCCGGTTTGTCGCGGTGGGTGGCGATGGCACCATGAACGGCGTGCTGAACGGCATCATGGGCGATGGTGCGCCGGCCAATAACGATGTGCGTCTGTCGGTGATCCCGGCGGGTACGGCGAACGAACTGGCCCGCGCCATCGGTGTGCATGGGGATCTGGACGGCGCCGTCAGCGGTATCGCGGCGGGGCGGGAACAACGGTTTGATCTGTTGCAGGCGGATTGTGC
Organism: Alphaproteobacteria bacterium; assembly: GCA_047518225.1. GTDB lineage: Bacteria > Pseudomonadota > Alphaproteobacteria. The sequence goes on from JAKZRK010000308.1 coordinate 2,298, forward strand.
CGGCCTGACCGGTGGCGACCATCGCCGTTACGGCGCCCTGGCCGTATCCTGGGGCGGGGCGGCGGAAATCGTCTATCGCACCAACAACTCCCGTTTCCTGAAAAAGCTGGGCGGCAGGTTCAGCTATTACGCCAACACCCTGTTGGTAACACTGACCTACCCCAACCGCACCTGTGATCTGACCATTGATGGCGAACTGACAAGGGACGTGATTCACTACTCCGGTTTGATCTGCAATCTTGAATATTTGGGTGGCGGTATGCGCCTGGCGCCCGGTGCGGATCACACTGACGGCATCGCCGATTTTCTGTTTTTCAAGGATATCGCGCGCCGGGACATTATTTTGCAAAAGCCCAGTTGGTTGTTCGAGGGGCATCATATCGAACACCCGAAAGTCGACTACATTCGCGGCCGGGAATTCGCCGTCAATGGCGCGCCAGAGATCCTGGTGGATGCCGACGGCGACACCATCGGCCGCCTGCCGCTCACGGTCAAAACCCTGAAACAGGCCCTGCCGGTGATTGGCTAGCGCATACTTCAATTTGTTTGAGTCGCAAACGCGACTTAAGCGATTGGTTCAATAGCCCTATTTTAAATAACCTGGGTACGTTCGGGTAAACTCTCTCCAGAATGAAGTTACACGAAAATATGATACGTTACCGTAAATATAGCAGTCCAATGTCACCTGAATGGAGTTCGATCGATGAATGATGCATCACCTTACGCGCCGGCTAAAGTCTGGAAATGGGAGAAAGAGAACGGGGGACAATTTGCGAGTATCAACCGTCCGACCGCAGGCCCGACACACGATAAAGAACTGCCGGTGGGTAAGCATCCCATGCAGCTGTACTCGCTCGGAACGCCTAACGGCGTGAAGATTACGGTGATGCTCGAAGAACTGCTGGCACTTGGATTTGCCGGCGCGGAGTACGATGCCTGGCTGGTTTCCATCGGGGATGGAGATCAATTTGGCAGCGGCTTCGTGGAAGCGAACCCTAATTCAAAGATTCCCGCACTCATGGACCATAGTTCCACCACACCGACGCGAATTTTTGAATCGGGCGCAATCTTGTTGCACTTGGCGGAAAAATTTGGCGCATTTCTGCCCAGCGATCCCGCCCAGCGGCCTGAATGCCTGTCATGGCTGTTCTGGCAAATGGGTAGCGCGCCATATCTTGGCGGCGGATTTGGCCATTTTTACGCATACGCCCCGGCCAAAATCGAATACTGCATTGACCGCTATGCCATGGAAGTAAAACGCCAGCTGGATGTGCTCGACCGTCACCTGGCGGACAATCAGTATATGTGCGGTGATGAATATACCATCGCCGACATCGCCATCTGGCCGTGGTATGGCGCCGTCGTCTTAAACAATGTCTATGAAGCGGCCGAGTTTCTCGATGCCGGATCCTACAAGCATCTCGGCAGATGGACGCGGGAAATCGCGGCGCGGGACGCCGTGCGGCGCGGACGGATGGTTAACCGGGTACGGGGCCCGCTCGAAGAGCAACTTCGTGAACGTCATGATGCCTCCGACTTCGCCACCAAAACGCAAGACAAAATTGAAGCGTCGAGTGGAGAGCACTGACCTTCCGGTGAAGGTGGCTTGGCACGGCGTAAAACAATACTGCTCTAATATGACCGGGGCATGCCCAGGACGTGCTGGGCGACGAAGGCCAGGATCAGGTTGGTGGAGATTGGCGCCGTCCTGAATAGGCGGCATTCGCGCCATTTGCGTTCAATATCGTATTCCTTGGCGAAGGCGAAACCGCCATAGGTCTGCATACAGGCCTCCGCCGCTTCCCAGACCGCTTCCGAGGCCAGCATCTTGGCCATGTTGGCTTCCGCTCCGCAGGCTTGGCCGGCATCGAACAGGGCGGCGGCCTTGCGCACCATCAATTCGGCCGCCTGGATTTGCGCATAGGCTTTGGCGATGGGGAACTGGATGCCCTGGTTGGCGCCAATGGGGCCGCCGAAGACTTCCCGTTCGTTGGCATAGGCAACGGCCTTTTCCGTAAACCAGCGCCCGTCGCCGATGGCCTCCGAGGCGACCAAAACCCGTTCGGCGTTCATGCCATCGAGGATATAGCGAAAGCCCTTGCCCTCTTCGCCGATCAGATTTTCCACCGGCACTTTCAGATCGTCGAAGAACACCTGGTTGGTATTGTGGTTGACCATGGCCGGTATGCCTTGAATTTCCAGGCCATTGCCAACCGCGTCACGCAGATCGACGATAATGGTGGACAGGCCGTCCGTGCGCTTGACGACTTCATCCACCGGGGTGGTGCGGGCCAGCAACAGCATTAGATCCGATTGCTTGGCCCGGGAGGTCCAGATCTTCTGGCCGTTGATCACGTAGTGGTCACCCTGGCGCACGGCGCGGGTTTTCAATTGGGTGGTATCGGTGCCCGTGCTCGGTTCCGTCACGCCAAAGGCCTGCAGGCGCACTTCACCGCTGGCGATGCCGGGCAGGTAAGCCCGTTTTTGCGCCTCACTGCCGTGGCGCAGCAAGGTGCCCATGATGTACATCTGGGCATGACAGGCGGCGGCGGAACAGCCCGAGGCGTGAATTTCCTCCAGAATAACCGACCCGGCGCGCACGGGCAGGCCGGCCCCGCCAAATTCCTCCGGTATCAGGGCGCCCAGATAGCCGGCCTCGGTCATGGCATCGACGAATTCGTGCGGGTATTCCGAGACTTCGTCCTTCTCGCGCCAGTATTCCATCGGGTACCCGGCGCAAACCTTGCGCACCCCGTCCCGGACATCCGCGTAATCCTCGCCCAGGGCCATCTGGGTCAGGCCTGTATCGTCCGTCATCGAATTACTCCTTCATACTGTCTAGTTATTGCGTTCAAGCGCCACGCAGGCTGCGCACCTCAATGGTGCTAGTCCTTGAAATCCTTGGCCTGAATGGCCAATGATTCCTGCGTCCATGATCCATTTGCCGCGCCCGCCGGTACTAGCGGCCAACAAAGTGCGCCTTGCGCTTTTCATTGAAGGCCAGAACACCTTCATGGCGGTCTTCGGTGGGAACCAGGCGGTTGTAGGCTTCGACCTCGATCCCCAGAGCGGTCGTCAGGTCCGAACCCATGCCAAGATTGACCGCGCGTTTGGCTTGCCGCAGGGCCAGAGGACCATTTGCCGCGATGCGCGCGGCCGTCTCCAGGGCAGCGGGCAATAGTGCATCCCGCGGCACTACCTTGTTGACGATGCCCCACTCCAGGCCCTCCTGCGCCGTGAAGGGCCTGCCCGTGTACAGGATCTCCTTGGCCCGGCGCGAACCGGCGGCACGGGGCAGGTTCTGGGTGCCGCCACAGCCCGGAATGATGCCCAGGGTTATCTCGGTCAGGGCAAAGCGGGCGCTGTCCGCGGCATAGATAAAATCGGCTGCCAGCGCCATCTCACAGCCGCCGCCAAAGGCCGCGCCATTTACGGCGGCGATCACTGGCACCGGGCAATCCATGAGGCGATAGACCCCCTGTTCGAATATGGCATGCTGCAGACGCCAGGTTTCATCCGTCATGCCTTTGCGTTCCTTCAGATCGCCGCCGTCGCAAAAGGCCTGATCGCCGGCGCCGGTCAGGATCACCGTGCGAACATCGCCCGGGTCCAGCAACAGCGAGGAAAAAAGGTCCAAGATATCGCGCCCCACCTGGGTATTCATGGCATTGCGCCGCTCGGGCCGGTTAAAAGTGACCTGCAGCACATGTTCCTGGGGGCGATCCAGCAACAAGGTTTCATAGCTGTCTTGCATTGGCGGTTTCCTGTCCTAGCAGTCTGTCGGGTTTGTGATAACCCAACTCCTGCATAATGACTGCGCGGTTTTTTAGGCGACCAGTCCAGATAGCCGTTTGCAGTTGTGCGCGAGGGCCATGAGGGTCCATTCGTTTTGAACATTTTCGATGCCGC
>JAKZRK010000309.1:0-21332 GCA_047518225.1 Alphaproteobacteria bacterium
CCAGCCTACCATCAAGTCCCCCTGACGATCCTTCTGCTGTCCCATCGTCATCAGCGAATCCCCCGGTCAAATCAGAACGTCAAAGAATCAGACCAGGCCGCTTGTGTCCAGTGCCAACTTCGTCAACGGGCTGTTAAGGCACCGACCGCGCCGTTAAATACAATATGGCTGGGCGTCAGCGTCGCCATCACGTCCATTGAATCGGCATAATCTTCGCCTGCCGTCTCGTACTTGATGTATTCATCGTCTTCATCTTTGGCCAGATAATAATCCTGCTCGCCGATGTAATAAGCACGATCATAGCGTATGGCCTTGCCATTTTTGTCTTTCAGGCCATCACGGGGCAAAACCATGATCGCGCCATTCATGCCATGGGCGACATGGTAGGGGATCATCGCGCCACCGGGCGCACAGTGATAAACGAACACGCCGGGTTTTGTTGCCTTGAAGCGTAAAACACATTCTTCACCGGGCGTTACATGGGTAAGCCCGCCACCGCCAAGCGCGCCTGTCGAAGCGTGGAAATCGATGTTGTGCTCCATGGCGTTGGAATCGGGGTTAACCAAGGTCAGCTCAACATAGTCATTCTGATGCACGACAATCATCGGGCCGGGAACGGAACCGTTAAAGGTTAAGGCCCAAATCTCGGCCCCTTCGTCATCCAGAACCATCTTTTTTTCTTCGATGACCATCCGCACCACGACGACCTTCGGGCCACCGATGGCGACTTGATCATGTTTCGGCAAAAAAGGCGGCGCGACCAATTCCTGAGTGACCCGGGGCAGGCCCGCTATTTGCGCCGGTGACAACGACGCTGCATGGGCTGCCTTTGTCGCCATTTCAGCAACCATCAAACCGGCGCCGGCTGCGGCGGTGCTGGATAGAAATGTTCTCCGAGAAACGCTCGGTTTGTCTCCGACTATCTTATTCATTTTCTACTCCATCAAAATTCTCGACGGTCGTGTCCCAGTGCGTGGTGTAGGTATGACGGCCATGCGTCCGTCATCGCCGGTCGCCGTTCCGAGAACAATCGTTTCGATTGTTGCTGAATTAAATAGGCGGTATTTCGGAAAAAGTAAATGTGACGACTTGTCACAGGATCAATCCATGGATCGCAACGTCCAAATTCGAACGCTCGCCCCATCGCCGCCTAGAGCACATTCGGACGTGACCCGGCGGCCCGGTCTTGTTTTTGTCAGGCGGCAACTTTCTGGCGGCAAAAACACGAGGCTTTGATCGGCACGTCCGCACGGGCGACGGCCTTGTCGAGTTGTATCTTGACCTGTCCGGCTTCCGCCGTTTCGCCTCGATGGATCAGGCATTCGTGCAGTCCATGCAGACTCCAGACGTTTCCAGGGTGCTGGCAGGCACGGCTGAGCGTGACGTCTAGGCCGAGATCGGCGCGGTAAATGGCTTCCGCCTCTTCGTAATGTCCCTGCTCGATCAAAAGGGCGCCGATCGCGTGGCGGGTTGGCTGCATCCATCCCCATGGCTCGTCATAGGGCAAATTGTCATCCAGTTCGATCGACCGGCGAAGGTGGCCGAAGGCGGCTTCGTGATTGCCATTGTGATATGCGAGCTCACCCAGCAGCATCTGCTCGGCGACCATGAGAATATCGCCGCAGGTGTTGTTGAAAAGCATACGGCTCTCGGGCACCGCGTCTTTTGCCGCGAGAAAAAGGTCGCGCTCGGCTTCGGCTTCGCCAAGGGCGCCGGTATTGGCCAGGGCGACGGTGCGGGCGTATCGCATCATGGCGGTCGTCACGCAATAAAGATCCGCATCATCTGGCAGGAGCTGGGCCAGGATATCGTGCCAACGTCCGAACCGGATCAGCACATGCTGTTTCATCGGGATGAAGCCCTCGAACCAATCCGCCATGGGCCGCAGAACGGTTTCCGGGATCGTCGCGACCAGCTCATCCGCGGACTCAAGCGCAGGCCCGGGTTGACCAAGGAACATCGCGCCGTAGATTTTAAAATGATAGTTATGGCATCGGTAGACCGAATAGAAGTTTTCGGCGCCGTCCCGCGCCAGGAACTTGCGATCGGCGACGATAGCCGCATGGTTCCGTGCCACCACATTGTGGTAATCACCGCAGAGCACATCAATATGGGTCGCCATATGAAGCAGATGGCCTGCGTCGGGAACCAGGGTGCTCAACACGTCACCATGGCGGAGGGCGCGCTCGGGATGCGGCGACATTTCCATGAGATGAATGTACATATGGAGCAGGCCCGGGTGTTCCCAGGCACCATGGAGCGTGTCGAAAGCGGTCTCCAGGACGGTGATCGCTTCCAAAGTGTCGGCGCCCTCCGCGGGTTTTCCGGACGGCAGATCCCACAATTGCCAGGGCGTGCGGTTCATGATCGCTTCGGCGAACAAACTACAGATGTCCAGATCGTTGGCATGAACCTTGTGAACCGCGCGCATGGCATCGGCATAGGTATCGTTCCAGGGTCCGAAATCCTCAACCGAGGCATCTTCGGGATAGCGGTGGTGGATGGCTTCGATCAGCGCCCGCTCGACCGCTGTCACCTGATCCTTGCGCGCCGTCGCCCGCTTCATGGCGTCTTTCGCCAGAGACAGCGCATCGGGCTTTTCGTCGTCCTCGAAATCTTCCCAGGATTTGTTGTAGTTCGGACCGATGGCGTAGGCGATGCCCCAATGGGCCATTGCGCAGTTCGGATCCGCCGCCAGCGCCTTATTAAAACAGACGATTGCCTCTTCGTGGTTGAAGGCGAAGATCCAATTGAGCCCACGGTCGAACCAGAGTTGTGCCGTCGGCGAACCTGTGGTTACGGACCGTGTGTAATTACCGAGATCGTAATATTCCATGCTGGCGCACCTCGATCGGATATTGGCTATTGACCTTAACAAAGGAGTAACCGGGGCAAAAGGCAGGGGAAGGGAATCGTAAGAAATAATTCACAAACCGTTCACGGTTTCGCGCCGGCGCCGATCACCAGAATTTGCGCCAAGTTCCAACCAACCCCTTTTTATTGCCGCTGTTGAGTGCGATGATTTGACCTGAAATTAACCTGATCAAACTTGGGAGGGCACGCCATGGCCGCGAAGAAAACCGTTTATGAATTGATCCCACAGCTAGGCAAGCTGCGCGACGAGGTGCTGTTCGGCGATGTCTGGGAACAGCCCGAGTTGTCAAAGCGTGACCGCAGCCTGGCCACCGTGGCCGTGCTGATCGCGCTGTACCGCACGCAGGAGCTTCGCGGCCACATGGTCCGCGCGGTGGAAAATGGCGTTACCAAGGAAGAGCTGTTTGGCCTGATTACGCATCTTGCCTTCTATTCCGGCTGGCCCTGCGCGGTGAATGCAGGCCGGGTCGCGCTGGAAATTTTCGAAGATCAGACATAAGGCACGGAACAAATGACAAAGATCGGATTTATCGGCCTTGGCACCATGGGCGCATCTTTCGCCACTAATCTTATAAAGGCCGGCTGGGAGGTCACGGTACACGATCTCCATCGCCAGGCCGGGGAACCGCATCTGGCGGCAGGCGCCGGTTGGGCCGCGACCCCACGGGAACTGGCAGCCGCATCGGATGTGATCATGACCTCGTTGCCCGGCCCGCCCGAGGTGGAGGCCGTGGCCCTGGACGAGGCCGACGGCCTGATCGCCGGCATGAGGCCCGGCGCGGTGCTGTTTGATCTTTCCACCAACTCGCCCACCACGATCCGCCGCATCCACGAAGTCCTTGCCGCCAAGGGCCTGCACTGCCTGGACGCGCCGGTCAGCGGCGGGCCAAAGGGCGCGGCCTCGGGCAAACTGGCGATCTGGGTCGGCGGCGACAGGGACGTGTTTACGGCCAACCGCGCCTCGCTGGATGCCCTGGGCGATCAGGTCCGCTATATCGGCCCCATCGGCGCAGGTGCGGTGGCCAAGCTGGTGCATAACGCCGCCGGTTACGCCATCCAGACGGCGTTGGCGGAAGTGTTTTCGGTTGGCGTCAAGGCAGGCGTCGAACCCCTGGCATTGTTCGAGGCGGTTCGCCAGGGAGCGAGAGGCCGGCAGCGGACCTTTGACAGTCTGTCGGACCATTATCTGATCAATCAATACGAGCCGGCGGATTTCGCCTTGCGCCTGGCCCATAAGGATGTGTCCCTGGCAGCCGAATTGGGGCGCGAGTTCGGCGTACCCATGCGCCTGATCAATGCGACGGTAGCGGAAATGACCGAGGCTCTGGGCCGGGGCTGGGCTGACCGGGACTCCCGTGTTTCCATGCTCTTGCAACAGGAGCGCGCGGGCGTCGGTTTCACGGTGGATCCCAAGGATGTCCAGGCCGTGATTGACGCCGATTAAGCCGAAAAGAGTAGCTGCCATGCCCGCACGACTAAACCCACCGTTCCGAGCCGATCACGTGGGCAGTCTGTTGCGTCCCGCTGCCTTGCACGCGGCCCGCGGCCGGGCGGCACGGGGCGAGATTAACTCCGCGGCCTTGCGCGCCGTTGAAGACGGTGCCATCCGCGAAGTCGTGGCGATGCAGGAGGGAATTGGCCTTCAGAGCGTCAGCGACGGCGAATTTCGCCGCACCTGGTGGCATTTCGATTTCCTGAGCGGCTTCGACGGCTTCGAACTGGGCGCGCCGCTGGAGAGGGGCACCTTTCAGGGCAGCGACGAACAACCGCCACGGGCCATGATCACCGGTAGACTGGTCCGCTCCCGCCCCGTCATGGTTGACCATTTCGCCTTTTTGAACGGTCTTACGGAACGCACCGCCAAGTTCACCGTACCCGGCCCCAGCATGGCCCATTTCCGCGCCGGGCGCGAAGGTATCTCCAAGGCCGTCTATCCCGACCTGGCTGTATTCTGGGCCGACCTGACCGCCGCCTATCGGGCCGAACTGGGCGATCTGGCGGCCCAGGGCTGCCGCTATCTGCAACTCGACGATATTTCCTATGCCTATTTGTGCGACCAGGATATCCGGGCGAATTTGAAATCAAGGGGCGACGATGCGGACGAACTGGCCCTGACCTATGCCAACGCCCTGAACGATGCCATCCGCGATTTGCCCGACGGCGTGACAACGGCCATGCACATGTGCCGGGGCAACTTTCAAAGCGCCTGGGCCGCCCAGGGCGGCTATGAGCCGGTTGCCGAGCGCGTCTTCAACACCGTCAATGTCAACGCCCTGTTCATGGAATATGACAGCGAGCGGGCGGGCGGGTTCGAACCGTTGCGCTTCGTACCCGACGACAAGGTCGTCGTCCTGGGCCTGGTCACCACCAAAACGCCGGAACTGGAGGCCAAGGACACCCTGAAACGCCGGATCGACGAGGCGGCGCAATATGTCGATCTGGAACGCCTGTGCCTTAGTCCGCAATGCGGTTTCTCCTCTACCCATCACGGCAACAAGATCACCGTGGAGGACGAAATGGCCAAATTACGACTGGTGGTCGAAGTCGCCGAGGCAGTTTGGGGTTAGAAATTTATCATGCCAGATCCACATCTGAAGAAAATTCCCAGGGCGGAGCTGCCGCCACAAATGCAATCCCTGTGGGATGCCGCCATGCGCGACCGCGACGAAGCGACCTTGATCGAAGTCGCGGGCAATGCACCCGAAGTGCTGGATTGGTACTACAACAGCTACTATGCCCGGATGTTCTTCGAAGGCCGCGTGGACACGCGCATCAAGCAACTGGCCCGAATGAAGCTATCCACCATGCACGGCTGCGCCTTTTGCAACCGGGGCAATTCCAAGGCCGCGCTGGCCGACGGCATCACCCAGGCACAACTGGACGCCTTGTTTGACCCCGACAGCCCCCTGTTCGACGATCGGGAAAGGGCCGTTTTGCGCCTGTGCGAGGAAATGACCCTGGCCAACATGGACGGCTATATGGACCGCCACCTTTATGACGCGCTGGCCGATCATTTCGACGATGGGGAGATTTTCGAACTGGGCGTCTGCCTCGCCGTATTGGTCGGCATGGCGAAATTCCTGTTTGTCTTCGATCTGGTATCCCGCGAAGCCAACTGCCCCATTTCCATGCCAGCGCCGGCCTTGGCGGAATAGGACGGCGTTCGCAAAGGTGCTCGATAACGTCAAACGGCCGCCTTTGGTTGACCTCAATTCACCGGGCAGCCAAAGTGCAGGCACCCTACCAGGGCCGGGCCGGGCTGTTCCGCCTAAACCGAGACGCGCCTATTTCCAAAAATACAGGGAATTGCCTCAATGAAGTTTGGTATTTTGTTCACCTCCCATCCCGATCCGGAAACCGAGGTTTATCCCCACCAGGCCATCCATGAACGGGTCACCCGTGAGATTATCGAGGCGGAGGCGTTAGGATATGACAGTATCTGGATCGCGGAGCACCATTTTTCCAACCGTTACGGCGTATTGCCCGATCCGTTCGCCTATCTGAGTTATCTGGCCGCGAAGACCACGCGCATTAAGTTGGGGGCTGCGGTCATGGTAGTGCCGCTACATCATCCCATGCGCATTGTCGAAAACGCCGCCCTTGTCGATATTTTGAGCAACGGACGCTTGCAGCTTGGCCTTGGCTCGGGCTACCGGCCCTATGAATTCGAGGGCCTGGGCGTTGATTTCGATAGCCGGCGGGAACGCCAGGCAGAGGCGGTCGATCTGATCCTGCAAGGTTTCCACGAAAAGCGGGTGAATGCCGACGGTAAATTCTTCAAGTTCAAGATGGACGAAGGTTACGAAATATTCCCGCAGCCGATCCAAAAGCCCCATCCGCCGTTTTTCATGGGCGCCGGCACGGACAACTCCATGCGGTTGGCGGCGCAAAAAGGCTTTGGCCTGATGCAGGGCACCCTGCCCTCGCTCGATGTGCTCGCCCGAAATATTGAGTTCTATCAGGAGCATATGAAGGAAGCGCCGGCGCCGCTCAACCAGAACCCTGCTTTCGGTCAGTTCGACGTGGTGCGCATGGTCTATGTGGCGCCCACCGACGCCCAGGCCAAGGAAGAGAGCGAGGCGGCCATTACCTATCATTTGAAAACCTTCCTGTCGGGCGACACTGCCGGTTATCTGGGCGATGTGGCGGAAAAGGATGATGCATCGCAATTTGCCTATGACAGTCTGGCGGACACGACCATTTTGCACGGCGCCCCCGATACGGTGATCGGCCGCATCGAGACGCTTCGCAAGATGGGCGTCACCTCGCTCATGCTGCACTATCCGCCATATTACGGTGTCCAGAAGACCCTCGATATGCTGCGTCTGTTCGCCAGGGAAGTCATGCCCCATGTGCAATCCTAGTTCCGTCGTGCAGCCGTGACTTGGGGACAAATTACCGACGAAACCCTGGCCGCCGCCGCCGCCCTGATCGACGTGCCCCTGCGGCGCGCGCGCATGCAGTGGATCGAGACCGCGACAAGGGACGCTATTCGTCACTTTGCATGGGGCGTGGGCGATAACAATCCCCTGTGGCTTGACCCCGATTATGCCGCCGCCTCTCCGGCGGGCACTATCCTGGCGCAACCTTGCATTTTGTACGCCGTGGATTCCACCATCGTGGCGCCCAAGTTGCCAGGCGTACAATGGATCTATGCAGGGACCGAATGGACCTGGTACGACCACATCCGCGTGGACGACAGCTTTCGGGTCGAGGCCAAGCTAACCCGGCAGGAAATTAAATCCGGCCGCCGCTTCGCCAAGTGGGTGCTGCAAACCGGCGAGATCGACTATTACAATCAGCATGGCCAACTAATCGCCTCGGCGGTGGGCAAATGCGCCCGCACGCCACGGGGCGATGGCGGCAAAGAAAAGAATGGCGAAGACGCGCCCGGCCATGTGGCCCATCGCTATCAGCCGGCGGAGCTGGCCGATATTGAGGATCAGGTTCTGGCCGAACCGCGCCAGGGCGCCAAGCCGCTGTATTGGGAGGATATCGCGGTGGGTGATACGCTACCCGCCGTTGTCAAGGGGCCCCTTGCCATCACCGATATTCTGGCCTGGTATGCAGCCAGCCAGGGCGCCTTGCACTATGGTGGGGCCCATGGTGACGTCGTGCGCTACCGCCGCCGCCATGACGACTATCACATCAATGCCGCCACCGGGGCCAAGGATGCCGCCGGGCGCGGTCATCTGGAAGCCGCCACCGGGCGCGACGTGGGCATGGGCGGGGCCTATGACATCGGCCCGCAACGCATCGCCTGGGCCCAGCATATGCTGAGCAACTGGATCGGCGACCACGGCTTTCTGCACCAATTGAAGGTCTATGTGCGCCGGCCCAACATGGTTGGCGATACCATCTGGTGGCGCGGGTCGGTCGTGGGCAAGCGGCGGATCGGCGCCCGCTTCGTCGATCTGGTGGTGGAGGCACATAATCAACTGGATGTACTTTCGGCCAATGGTATCGCCGTGGTAGCCTTGCCTTCGCGCCGGGACGGCCCCGTGCCCGTGCCTCTTACACCGGCGTGAGCGGAATGACGGCTACACGTCAGCTACCCCTTGCCGCCACTGCCAAAATTGGCATTGCCGCGACAAACCGTTCGGCGGAATATGCCCGGCATTGGTTACGCCTGCTGGGCGGGCAAGACCATGCCGCCTCGGAGGGTACTGAAATCGCCATCGTCGGCGGCGATGCGGTATCAAATGCCGATTGCGTCATTCGGCTGTGGGATTATCAAGTCGGCCATCCAGGCAGTGGCACTCTGGCCAGCGCCGTATCGGGCGCGGCGGCGGTGATCGGACATGCGGGCGGCCCGGGCGTACCCTTGCCCAGCGACATGCCAGAGAAATGGTGCGGCATGTATGGCGTCATTCTGGCCCTGGCCGAGTTATGGCGACGCCGCGGTGCCGCCCGGCCCCGAAAACTGCTCCGTTATGATGTATCAGCCGCCGATGTCATGCGCTCCTTCGCGCTGCAAAACTCCGGCGGGCCAGAGGAAATGGCGCGCTCCTGGCGCCGCAATGGCCGCCTGTGCGTGCAACACGGCGGTATCTTCCCCATGGGCTTTTACGCCTGCAAGGATGGCTACGTAGCCCTGTTGGGACGCTCCCGCCGGGATTGGCGCAATATCCGCATGGCCATCGGCGATCCGGCCTGGGCCCAGGCAGAGGCCTTCCAGGATCCTTTCGTTCTAGCCCGCGACAGCGCCAAAGCGGATGCCTTGATGGCGCAAACCCTGGCCGCGTTCAGCCGCGACGCGTTGCTGGCGCGCGGCTTGGCCGAGGGCGCCGTGATCGCGCCGGTCTATTCCCAGTCGGAGGCGGCAACGCGGGATATCTTTCGCGGGGCCTTCATCGCCGACGGCACCCCGGCCATGCCGTTCCTGATCCGGGACTTGAATGGCAGAGGCCGCCCGGTGAAAAAGCCACCCTCCGCCGCCGATCCCGGAGCGGCCGGGTCGCCCCTGGCGGGACTGCGCTGTCTGGAATTGTGCTGGGTCTGGTCCGGCCCCATGGTGGGGCAGATTCTGGCAGATCTGGGCGCGGAAGTGATCAAACTGGAATCTCCCGCCCGCTTCGATCTTTACCGCACCCGCGGCCTGGAAGCCTTGCGCAAGACAATGCCGGAAAAAACCCGCATTGAATCATCGCTGTATTTTCACAGCCTGAACCGTAACAAGAGCGGCCTGGCCCTGGATCTGAAACATCCCCGGGGACGTGATATTGCCCTGCGTCTGGCCGGCGTTTCCGATCTCTTGATCGAGAATTTCACCGTCGGCACCATGGAGCGCCTGGGCCTGGACCTCCACGCCCTTGGCCAAGCCAATCCGGCCCTGGTGCAAATGTCCATGAGCGGCCCGGGCCGCGGCTCGGCGGTGGAAGATTTACGCTCCTATGGCTTGGTCTTGAGCGCCCTGGGCGGGGCCGAGGACTTGATCCGGGAAAATGACGCGTTTCTTGGTTCGCCCACATTCTCCCTCTCGGACCCCAACGCCGCCGCCTTTGGCGCCATGGCGGTCCTGGCCGGCGTTCTGGCGGCGGACGAGGACGGCAAGGGCCGGTCTTTTGACCTTTCCCAAATCGAAGCCGCCGCCACTTTGGCCGGCACCCCAACCCCGCCCAAAACGACATTGGACGCCATGCTTGCGGCCGGCGACGGGGCCTTTATCGCCGTCAGCGTGCCCCGTGCCGCGTTCCCGGACGAGGCGGCCCTGCGCCAGGCCTTTGCCGGCGGCAGCCGGGCCGACATCGCCGCCCGCTGCGCCGCACTGGGCGGCCATGCGGCGGATCTCTTGGAATTGGACGAAACCGACACGGCAGAGGTGTTCGCCGATTGCTCCGGCTGGGTCGCCTCGAAGCATCCCTATACGGGCGACGAGGCGCTTGTCGCCGCACCGTGGCGGGTCGATGGGCTGCGGCCAGACGTGCGCAATACCGCGCCCCTGCTGGGCGAAGAGGATGATGTGGTCCTACGCCGGGTTCTCGCCCTGCCCGACGACGAGATATCGGCGCTGACGGATGCGGGCATCGTCGGCATCGCGGGGCATTTTGGGTAAGGAACGCCGGAGGGACATGACCATGATCGACATCCTTGGCCAAACGCCGCATGCAACAACACTGCGCGATCTGGTGGTCATGCGCGCCAGCCTGGGCGACAAACCGTTCCTTATTTGCCGGGACGAGACCCTGACCTACCGGGATGCCGACCGCCTATCGAACCAGGTGGCCAACCGCCTGATCGAACACGGCATCGGCAAGGGCGATGTGGTCGCGACCCTGATGTACAATGCCCTCGAACAGGCGCTTATCTGGTTCGGCTGTGCCAAGATCGGCGCCGTCTATGCCGCCCTGAACGTTTCGTTGGTCAGGGACGATCTGTGTTACAGCCTGGATGATACCGGCGCCTTGCTGCTGGTAGTGGACGAGGAGCTGGCCCCCGCCTACAACGCCGCCAAGCCCGGCCTGACCGGCGATCCCAAGGTTCTGGTTCATGGCGATGTCGCGGCCGTGCCCGACCCCGATACCCTGCCTTTTTCGGATCTGTTGGGGGGCGATGAAAGTCTGCCGGATTTGGAGGTCGCGGCCGCCGATCCCATGTGCATCGTCTATACGGGCGGCAGCACCTCCATGCCGAAAGGGGTGCTGGTTTCACATCTGTATTATATCGCCGCCGCCATCCGCTACGCCCATATCGCCGAGGCGGGCGAGAATGACGTGCATTTCGCCAATTCCCATTTCTTCCATATCGGCGGCCAGCAGTTCGCCATTACTTCTCCCCTTTACATCGGGATGACGGGGATCATGGAAAAATGGTTCTCGGCCTCGAACTATTGGAATACCATCCGCAAGTATGGCGTGACCGTGATCGACCCCCTGGGCACCATGATGGCGGTGCTGTTGCGTGCGCCCGCATCCGACCGGGACAAACAGCACAAGGTACGCATCGGCGTCGGTATCGCGGCGGGGCAGGTGCGCCGCGATCTGCGCGACGAGTTCGAGGCGCGCTTCGGCACGCCCATGATGGAGGTCTATTCCATGACCGAAATGGGCGTGTTGATCTGCAGCGAGCGGACCTTTGACCGCAAGCCCGGCTCCTGCGGCCGGCCCCATGGCTGGGCGGAGGTCATGATCGTGGATGGGGACGATAATCCGCTGCCCGCCAACACCACGGGGCAGATCCTGCTGCGCCCCAATGTGCCGAACACCTACATGATCGAATATATCAACAAGCCGAAAGAGACATTGGCGGCCTGGAAGAACCTTTGGTACCACAGCGGCGATCTGGGCTATCTGGACGGCGATGGTTATGTCTTTTTCGTGGGCCGGGAGGCCCATTGGATCCGCCGACGGGGCGAGAATGTCTCCTCCTTCGAGGTTGAAAAGGCCATGACGGCCCACCCGGCGGTGATTGACTGCGCCGTCGTTGGCGTGCCCTCGGAGATTGGCGAGGAGGACATCAAGGCCTATGTTCAATTATCCGAAGACGGGGCCAGGCCGGAGCCAATGGAACTGGTGGCGTGGTGCAAGGACCGTATCGCCTTTTTCAAGGTGCTCCGATATATCCAATTCGTGGACGAATTTCCCCGTACCATGACAAAGAACGAGATCGCCCGGCACGAGTTGCGCGAACTGGGTATCGGCGATGCCATCGACGTGCTGCCGGATAATCGTTAATGGCCTATCGCCTGGGCATTGATATCGGCGGCACCTTCACCGACTTCGCGTTGTTCGATGAAACAGACGGCGGCTTCGTCATTCACAAGCAACTGACCACGCCTGACGATCCTTCACGGGCGGTGCTGGAGGGCGCCGCGACATTGCTGGCCCGCCATAAAGTGAATCTGGCCGCCGTGGCGGAAATCGTGCATGGCACCACCCTGGTCACCAACGCGGTGATCGAACGCAAGGGCGCCCGCACCGGCATGCTGACCACCCGTGGTTTCCGCGACATCCTGGATATGGGCCGCGAGAAACGCTATGACGTGTTTGATCTGCGCCTGGTGTTTCCCGATCCCCTGGTGCCACGGCGCCGGCGGGCCGAGGTTGACGAGCGTTGCCATTACGACGGCCAGGTTGAAATTCCGCTGAATCTGGATGGCGCCCGGACCGCCCTGCAAGGATTGGTCGAGACACATGGCATAGAGTCACTGGCCATATGCCTGCTGCACGGCTATGCCAATTCCGGCCACGAACAGGCCCTGCGCGACATGGCGGCAGCGGCCTATCCCGAACTTGCCATTTCCATATCATCCGAGGTCAGTCCGGAATGGCGGGAATACGAGCGTTTCACCACCACCTGCATCAACGCCTTTACCCGGCCCATGTTCGATCAATATCTGGGGCGGCTGGAGGCGGGCCTGGGGAAACTTGGTTTCACGGGGCGGCTGTTTGTCATGTCTTCCAGTGGTGGCACGTTGACGCCCGAAACCGCCCGGCGGTTTCCCGTGCGGGTGATCGAATCCGGCCCGGCGGCCGGCGCCCAAATGTCGGCCTTTCACGGCCGCGCCCTGAAGCAACCGGAACTGCTGTCCTTTGATATGGGCGGCACCACGGCCAAGGGCGCCCTGATACGCGGCGGCGCGGCGATCAAGGTCTATCACCAGGAGATCGCCCGCGCGCACGGCTTCAAGGCGGGCAGCGGCCTGCCCGTGCAGACCCCGGTGATCGACATGATCGAGATCGGGGCGGGCGGCGGTTCCATCGCCCAGGTTGATGTGCGCGGCACCATTCAGGTCGGCCCGCGCAGCGCCGGCGCCGCGCCGGGCCCGGCCTGCTATGGCCAGGGCGGAGATGCCGCCACCTTGACCGACGCCAATCTGGTATTGGGTTATCTTGACCCTGGCTTTTTCCTGGGCGGCGAGATGTCCCTGGAAACGGCGGCCGCCGAACAGGTCATAAACCGCCGGATCGCCGAACCGCTGGAAATATCCCTGGCACGGGCGGCCTGGGGCATCCATGAGATTATCGACGAGGACGTGGCCCGGGCCTTTCGCATTCATGCCTCGGAACGGGGCTTTGACTACCGGGACAGTGCCATGCTCGCCTTTGGCGGCTCCGGCCCGGTCCATGCCATGGGCGTGGCGCAAAAATTGGGCATTCCACGGGTGATCTTCCCGGTCGCCGCCGGCGTCATGTCCGCCCTGGGGCTATTGGCCAGCCCGCTGAACTTTGAAGTGGCGCGGACCCGGCAGGTATTCGTGGATGACCTGACGCAGGCGGACTTCGCCGCCACCTTCGCCGCCCTGGAGGCGGAGGCCATGGCGCCCCTGACCGCGGCGGGCACCGCGCCAGAGACGATGACCATGGGCCGGCGCCTGGACATGCGCTATCACGGCCAAGGCCATGAGATAGAGGTCAGCCTGCCGCCCAACGCCGGCATCGAAATAGTGCCGGAGATTTTTCAGACGCACTACACCGCCCTTTACGGCGCGGCGCTTTTGGACGCGCGGCCGGTTATAACCACCTGGAAGGTGGAGGCATCCGGCGCGCCCCCGGAACTGGCGACCGCCCGGCCAACGGCGACGGGCGCGGCCGCGCCCAAGGGCACCCGGCAGGCCTATTTCGGGGGGGACTATGTCCCAACACCCGTCTATGACCGCCATGGCCTGGGCATCGGTGCGGTGATCGACGGACCGGCATTGATCGAAGAACGTGAATCCACCGTGGTGATCGGCATCGGCGACCGGGTTCAGGTAGACGATTTCGGCAATCTGGTGGCGGATTTGACCGGCGCGGAGGGATCGTCATGACCGAGGCCCAACAGACCCTGGATGCGGTCAGCGTCGGCATCATGTGGGACCGCCTGGTCGCCATTTCCGACGAGATCGTATCGACCCTGGTACGGACCTCGTTCTCGACCATCGTCAGCGAAAGTTATGATCTTACCGTGGCCATGATGGATGGCGATGGACAGTTGATGGCCCAGGGCACCTACAGCGTACCGGTATTCATGGGCACGGCGCCGGCCACCCTGCAACATATGCTGGACCGTTTTCCGGCCAATAGCCTGGCGCCCGGCGATGTGGTGATCACCAACGATCCCTGGCTTGGCACCGGGCATACATTTGACATCAACGTCATGCGGCCGATTTTTCGGGGTGACCATATTGTCGCCTATGTCATCTCCATCACCCATCTGCCGGATGTGGGGGGATTGGGCTTTGGCGCGGCGGCGCAGGAGATTTATCACGAGGGCCTGCGCCTGCCGGTCTGCAAGCTGTTCGAAGCCGGCCGGCGCAACGATTTCATCATCGAATTGGTGCGGAGCAACGTGCGGGCCGAGGAGCAGGTGATCGGCGACCTGATGGCCAACGTCACCGCGACCAAGGCGGGCGAAGTTATGCTGGACGCCTTCCTGACGGAATACGGCCTATCGGACTTCACCGCTCTGTCCCGCGAAATCCGCGGCCGGTCGGAGGCCGCGACCCGGCGACGCATCAGCCAGATGCCCGACGGAACCTACCGCAACGAGATCCAGATCGAAGGCGTGGACGGCCCCCTGACCCTGGCCTGCCGCATCGATATCGCGGGTGATGGCATGAGCGTCGATTTCGCCGGCACCGCCGGCCCCGTGCGCAAGGGCATCAACGTGCCGTTTTGTTATACCCGGGCCATGGTGCTGTATTCCATAAAATGCCTGACCGTGCCGGAACTGGCCAACAACGGCGGCAGCGTCGTACCCATCTCCGTCACCGCGCCCCCAGGCTGCCTGCTGGACGCCCGGCCCCCCTCCGCCACAGGGGCGCGGCACATGATCGGCCATTTCGTCTCGCCCCTGGTGTTCGGCGCCTTGGCCGAGGCGGTGCCGGAGCGCATCCAGGCCGATTGCGGCATGATGGATCTGATGACCTTTCAGGGCCGGCACCGGGATGGCCACGATGTCTCCACGATCTATTTCGCCTCGGGCGGCTTCGGCGCGCTGTCGGGCCGGGACGGGGCGGAAACGACGCCGGGGCCATCGAACATGGCCGTGGTGCCGGTGGAGGTATGGGAGACCCTGACGTCCACCACCATCGAACGCAAATCGCTGCTGGCCGATTCAGGCGGTGCCGGGGCATCCCGTGGCGGCCTTGGCCAAGAGGTGGTGATCCGCAATGACAGCCAACATCCGATGACCGTCTTTTGCATGGCCAACCGGACGGAATTCCCGCCCCTGGGTTTGCTGGGCGGGGCCGCCGGCCAGCTTCGGGAACACCGGGTCAACGGCGTAACGGTGGACCCGAAAGGCCATTACGAACTGGCGCCCGGCGACCGCATCACAATGATCGAGGCGGGCGGCGGTGGTTATGGCGATTCGGCCGAGCGGCCACGGGCCGCGGTCCTGGCCGATCTTGCCGAGGGCTTCATTTCGCCCCGCGGCGCGGCCCGCGACTACGATGTCGATGCCGACGCGATTGACCCTAAAA
Source organism: Alphaproteobacteria bacterium (assembly GCA_047518225.1). Taxonomy (GTDB): domain Bacteria; phylum Pseudomonadota; class Alphaproteobacteria. The sequence goes on from JAKZRK010000309.1 coordinate 15,779, forward strand.
TCGGCTGAGGTGTCTTAGTCCGGCTCATTGCCTTCGGCAAGCCAACAGGATCGGCGGCAGGAAACAATAAGGGTCGCGTCCCCTTGTTCTTTAGGACCTGTCGAAAAGGTTCCAGGCGCATGTGGGCCTGTTGGATAGAGACGGAAACGGTTGTATGCTGCTTTGCTTGAATGCGCGCCGCGCAACAGAAAGGCAGGAAGCTTTATGAATACCCTGGAGGGCCTTCTGATCGCCTATTTGGTCTGGCTGTGCCGCATTCTTGGTGTTGGCCTTGAGCAGATCGAAGCCGCCCGAGACGATGACAGCGAGGTCCGGGCGCCGAGGCCGGAACGCGCGCGCCAATACCATTTCTGAGTTCCAAAATATCGGAACACAATATTGGACTGCACCCCTTGGGTGAGACAAAGAATTAGGGACAGGTTGAGGCGTCTTATTCCGGCACGAAACCGTAATGTTGCGCCAGGTATTCGGCGCTGAACTTGCCGCTGCGATAGTCCTCGGCCAAGGCTTCTCCGTCGCGCTCGCCGGGCGGGCCATAGCCGCCTGAACCCGGTGTTGCGATGACCACGGCGTCATCCGGGCCGAGAGGGACATGGTTCGGTTTGTCGGGCAGGGTTTCATCGTCGTGCCCGGGCCCTTGAACGGAAAAGCGCCCCGTAGCGCCCGGCTGACCGCCAAAGATGCCCCAGGGTTGATGGCGAAACCTCTCCCCCATGCCGGAAAACACCGTTTCGTGGCCCACCGGGCGCACCACCCGGCGGATGCCCATGCCGCCGCGGAATTTACCCGCACCGCCCGAATCCTCGATCAGGCCATAACTTTCCACCATTAGGGGATATTCCGCCTCGATCGCCTCCACCGGCAGGTTCGAGGTATTGGTGATATGGACCTGCACGCCGTCCTTGCCGTCCTTGGTGAAGCGTCCGCCAAAGCCGCCCCCCAGGGTTTCCAGATAGACGTAAGGCCGGTCATGGCGGGGATCGTGGCCGAAGAACACCGCCGTGACATTGGCGCCGTTGGCCGCACCGACGGCCTGTTCGGGCAGGGCCTGGGCCAGGGCGCCGATCAGCACATCGACGATCCGTTGCGAGGTGTTGGCCCGGCCCGCGACCGCCGCCGGGTGCACCGCGTTGACCAGCGTGCCCAGGGGCGCGCTGATCTCCACCGCCCGGATCAGCCCGTGATTATTGGGCAGGTCCGGATCCAGCATGGCCTTCAGCACATAATACACCGCCGATTGGGTGGCGTTGAAGGTCAGGTTGAAGTTGCCCTTCATCTGCGGTCCCGTGCCGTCAAAATCAAAGGATATATTTTCGCCCTGCACATCGATCCGCACCGAAATCGGGATGTCGGAGGTGCCCATGCCATCATTGTCCAGCAAATCGGTAAATTCATAGCGGCCGTCGGGAATGCTTGCGATGCCGTCACGCAGGCGGGCCTCGGTCCGGTCCATGATGGCATCGAAGGAGCGCGCCAGCATGGCCGGATCGTATCGGCGGGACAACTCCCCCAGGCGGCGCGCGCCGAGGCGGCAGGCCGCTACCTGGGCGAAATAGTCGCCACGGCGTTCGTGGGGTACACGCACGTTAAGCAGCAGCAGATCGAAGATGTCCTGAACCAGCTCGCCACCGGCGAACAGGCGGACGAGAGGGATACGCAGCCCTTCCTGATAGATTTCCGACATGCCACCGGCCATGCTGCCCGGAGTCATGCCGCCGATATCGGCATGGTGAGCGATATTGCAGACAAAGCCCAAAAGTCGACCGTCGGCAAAACAGGGCATGGCCAGATTGACGTCCGGCAAATGGGTGCCGCCAGCCACATAAGGGTCGTTGGCGACGAAAATATCGCCTTCCGCCATGTCCTCGACCCGATATTTTCCCAACAATTGTTCCATCATCCCCAACATCGAGGCGAGATGGATGGGCAGGGAGTTTTCCGCCTGCACCACCAGCCGGCCCCGGACATCCGTCAGGGCCGTCGAATGATCCCGGCGTTCCTTGATATTGGTGGAATAGGCCGCCTTGGTCAGGGCGATATAGGTCTCGTCGGTGATCGAGCGCAGGCTGTTGCGCAGGATTTCCAGGGTGATGGGATCGGGCTCGCCCGGATTGCCGAAGGTTTCAGTCACGGCTCAACTCCACAATTAGGTTTCGCGCATCGTCCACGCGGCAATGATCGCCAGGGCCCAACAGGGTGGTCGCATCCAGTTGTTCGATCACCGCGGGACCCATCAGTTCCTGGCCCGGCGCCAGCCTGTCCCGGTTAAAAACCGGGGTATCCACGGGCCTCTCGCCATCGAACCAAACAGGGCGGCGATGTTCGGGCGCTGCGTCCGTGGCGCCATCGGCCATGGCCTGCCCGGGACCTTCGCCGGGACCCTGCAAACGGCCGATGGCCGTGACGCGGAGGTTCACCACTTCGACCGGATCGTCCGGATTGTGATAACCATAGTTGCGTTCATGGGCGGCAAAGAATTTTTCCCGCAACATTGACAGTTCCGGCTGTTGCGCCTGGCCGTCGTCCAGTTCAACCGGCAACTCGTAATTCTGGCCAATGTAACGCATATCGAGGCTGTACACAGTGTCACGGGACGCCGCGCCAACGTCCGCCTGAGCGAACCAGGCCTCTGCCTGTTGCGCCAATTGCCCCAGGTTGGCCCTTATATCCGCCATCGCCCGGTCGGTCAGCGGTGTAAGGCGGCTGATGACGAAACTTTCCCGCAGGTCGGAAACCACCAGACCGCGGGCGCACAGGATACCCGGTGCGGGTGGCACCAGCATGCGCGAGATGCCCAAGGCCCGCGCCACGTCCGCTGCGTGCAGCGGACCCGCGCCACCAAAGGGCAGCAGGACGAAATCCCGCGGATCGTGCCCCCGTTCCACCGAAATGGTGCGAATGGCACGCACCATATTGGCGACGACGATGCCCAGGATGCCATGGGCCGTACGTTCGATGCTCATGCCGAGACGTTCGGCCGGGGCTGCAAGCGAGGTGCGGGCCGCATCCTCGCGCAGGGCCATGCCGCCGCCCAAAAGACCCTGTGGCGACAGCCGTCCCAACACCAGATTAGCGTCCGAGACCGTCGGCTCCGTGCCGCCCTGGCCATAACAGGCGGGACCGGGCACGGCGACGGCGCTTTGCGGCCCCACTTTCATCAGGCCATCGCGCTCGAACCAGGCGATGGAACCGCCGCCGGCGCCCACGGCATTAACATCGACGCTGGCCAGGCGCACCGGGTAACCTTCGATCCAACGGTCGTAGGCCACGTCGGCAGCCAGGTCGCGGATCAAACAAACGTCGGCGGAGGTGCCGCCCATATCCAGGGTGATGACGTTCGGCACGCCGGCGGCGCGCGCGGTATCGACGGCGCCGACCACGCCGGCCGCCGGTCCGGACAGGGCGGTGCGGATAGGTAGCTGGCGCGCCCGCGCCGGCGTCATCAGCCCGCTGGCGGATTGATTGATACCCAGGGACGCATTGGGCATCAGCCGGGTGACCTGATCCTCGAATTCGCTCAGGTAGCTGCCCATGACGGGCTGTAGGTAGGCATTCAACACCGTGGTGGAAAGCCGTTCATACTCGCGGAATTCCGGCTGCACCTCGGATGAAATGGAAATGTGCAAATCCGGCAGCGCCGCCTGCAGGCCCTGGCGCAATTGCCTCTCGTGCCCGGGATTGATAAAACCGAAAATGAGGCAGATGGCCAGACAATCCGCGCCGCTTTGCGTTACTTCGGTCACTGCCCTGTCGACCGCATCCTGGTCTAACGGGCGGTGGACCGAGCCGTCATACAAAACACGCTCGGCCGCTTCGAAGCGGCGCTCCCGCGGTACCAGGGGGCTAGGATAATCCAGTTGAAAACTGAACATATGGGGGCGGGTCTGGCGGCCGATTTCCAATAAATCGCGAAATCCTTCGGTCACCAACAAGGCGACCTTGCCGCCGCGCCGTTGGATCAACGAGTTGGTGGCAACGGTGGTGCCATGGGAGATACGGCTGACCTTGGCCAGATCCACCTCGTCTGCCTGCGCCAGTTCGTTCAGTCCGTGCAAGACGGCCGTGGCCGGATTATCCGGGGTCGACGGGGTCTTGTGGATGCGCAACTCACCGCTCTCATCGTCATAGACGTGAAAGTCGGTGAAAGTTCCGCCTACATCGACACCGATGATCCACGACATCGCTCGATCCGCCTATTTATCACCCAACGCCAGCACCCGCATGGCGTAGAGCGGTTCCGGGCTAGTGATACACCACATTCGGCAGCCAGGTCGCCAACGACGGTAGGGAGATCAACAGCACGATCATCGCCAGCATGGCGAAAACGAACGGTATGGCGCCAATGGCCACGTCGTTGAATTTGCCGCCCCTGGTCCGAATGCCTTGAACCACATACAGGTTGATGCCGATGGGCGGGGTGATCAAGGCCGCCTCCATAAGCAGGGTGATCAGGATACCGAACCAGACGTCGGAAAATTCGGGCACGCCCAATTTCATGATGATGGGAAAGACGATCGGGATCGTGGTCAGCATCATGGACAGGGTTTCCATGAACATGCCGAGGAGCAAATAGAACACCACGATCAGATAAATCGTCTGCACCGGCGACAGCCCCATGTCGGCGATGAATTTCAACATGGCCTGGGTGATACCCATGAAACCGAGGACAAAATTCAGGAAGATGGCCGCGAAAACGATCAACATGATCATGGCCGTGGTGCGCATGGTGCCTTCGAATGCGTCCCGCAGCATGGTCAGGTTCAGGGTTTTGAAGGAGGCGGCGATAATAAGCGCCACGACAACGCCGATGGATGCCGCCTCGGTCGGCGTGGCGATACCGGCATAGATGGAACCGACAACGGCGGTAAACAGGAAAATCGGCGGCAACAGGTCCGGCAGGGTTCGAAAGCGGTCGCCCCAATTGGTCTCGATCTTACCACCGCCCCAGGACGGGCGGTAAATGCAGGCGCCGATAATCGCCACCATGAACAGCCCCGACAATATCAGGCCGGGAAAGATACCCGCGAGATAAAGCTCCGGCACCGAGGTATCGGTCAACAGTCCATAAATGATCAGGTTGATGGACGGCGGCACCAGGATACCCAGTGTACCGCCCGCCGCCAGCGAGCCAAGGAACAAACGTTCGTTGTAATTTCGTTTCTCGATTTCCGGATAGGCCACGGTGCCCACCGTCGCCGCCGTCGCCACGCTTGAACCCGAAGAGGCGGCGAAAATGGTGCATGAACCGATATTGGCATGCATCAAACCGCCAGGCAGCCAGGACACCCATTGAATGACCGCGCCATACATGCGCCGCGCAATGCCGGCGCGCAACATGATTTCGCCCAACAGAATGAACAAGGGCACGGCGACAAGGATGAATTCCTTGCTCTTTTCCCAATAGATTTCCGCCAGGCCGGCGGTCAATCTGCCGTCCATGGCGATTTCGTCGAGGATGAAACTCAGTATTCCCAGTACCGCGGCGACCGGTACAGCCGATAAAACGAGTACAAGTAGTCCTATTAGGATCCCCGTGGCCATGTCCTACTTCGTC
>JAKZRK010000310.1:0-12783 GCA_047518225.1 Alphaproteobacteria bacterium
GGCCTAGAGCGGTGCCGTCAAGACCATAGGGAACGGCGCATGACAATGGCGTCAATGGGCACGCCTGCGGGGTCCCGGTAGTAATCCTTGCGGCGTCCCACCGGCTCGAATGCGGCGAATCGATAGAGGGCAATGGCCGCTGGATTGTCATCGGCAACCTCCAGCAGCATTTCGCCGGCACCCAATTCGCCGGCCCGAGCGGTAATCGCGCGCATCAGACAGGCCGCCGCGCCCGCGCCACGATGTTCGGGCACCACGCCCAGGGTGATGATTTCGCATTCGCCGCCCCCCACCCTGGCCAGGGCGAAGCCGATGGGCACCGTAAATTCCGCCCCGTCCTGGCTGACGAGCAGGGCAAATGCGCCGGGCATGGCCATCAGAGACACGAAGGCATCTTCGCTCCAACCCGTGGTGAAGCACCGGCCATGGAGCTTGGCAAACAGGGCGCAAAAGACCCTATCGGCCGATGAAACCTTGAAGCTCATGGCCCTTGTGTGCCCGCCGCGTTTGGCGCTTGTCCCGGCAATCGCGCATCCGGCGCCCGCAGATACAATGGCGCCGGCGGCTGCCGGCTGGCCCGGTGGCGCCAATCCTCGGCGGCCAGGGCAAGGACCGCCGCGTCGGGTTGCACGATCCCGCGATCCAGCCGCCAATCCGGCAGGACGGCCTGCAATAGCGCCGCCCCGTTGCCGACAATAACCCCGGGCGGTTGACCGGGCGGCGCGAAGGCCGGGCTTGCCGGGCCGGCCGCCGCCGCCGTCAGGGCCTGGCCGTCGGCATCGAAGGCCTGCCCATAGAGTTCCCCGCGGCGGGCATCGATGGCGGCGATAATGCCGTGGCCAGTGGCCACTTCCGGCAGCCCCGCCCGGACCGCCATTTGGGCCAGCAACTCCAAGGTGCCGATGCCGAGAACGGGAATATCCTGTACCAGCGCCAAGGCGCGCGCCGCCGCCAAGCCGACGCGAACGCCGGTAAAGGTACCCGGGCCAATGGTAACGGCGATAAAATCCAGGTCTGCAAAGGCAACGGCTGCTTGTTTCCGCACGGCCTCGACCATGGGCAGCAAGTGTTCCGCATGTCCCCGCTCTATTGCCTTATGGCTTTGGGAGACGATCTCGCCGTCACGGGAAATCGCGGCGGAACAAGACTGCTGCGCCGTATCGAATGCCAGAATAAGCATGGTCAGGACCTGTCCAAACCTTGGTTGCGGTCCCGCGCCGGCTATATGATTACCGCCACGTCCGTGAAGCCCAGCCGCGGCTTGCGCGGCGGCAATGCGCCGGGATCGCCATGGCCCAGGTTGCACAGAAAATTCGCCCGTATGGTGCTGTCCGGAAAAAATTCCTGGTTCACCCCAGCCATGTCGAAGCCTGACATGGGCCCGCAATCCAGGCCCAGCGCCCGCGCGGCAATGATCATATAGGCCCCTTGCAGGGTGCCGTTGCGAAAGGCCGTTTCCAGCAGTTTTTCATCGTTACCCGCGAACCAGCCGCGGACCTGGTCGTTGCCCGGCCACAGGGTTGCGAACTTGTCGCAGAAGGCAAGGTCATAGCCAACAATGGCGACGATGGGCGCGGCCATGGTTTGCTCTAAATTGCCGGCGCTCAAATGGGGGCGCAACCTGTCCTTCGCCTCTTGCGAGCGCAGGAACAGAAACCGCGCCGGCGAACTATTGGCCGAGGTGGGCCCCAGGCTCAACAAGTCATAAAGCGCCTGTAATGTGATATCCGATACCGGCTTGTCCAGCCAAACCGAATGAGTGCGCCCGTCACGGAATATGATATCAAAGCTTTTATCGTTTACAATTCCGCTCATGGTCATCTCCTCAAAATAGATTGGCCCAAGCCGCCAGCATGTATTGCCGGGAAAATGATATATTGGCCAAAATAACCAACTGTATTAAACACATCGTTAAACAAGTGTAGTAAACAAAAATATCATGCAGTCTATACGCGCCAAATACAGCCTCTCGGGGGCCCGGTTCCAGGGCGGGAACCTGCTGGTCAGCCTGGGTCTAACCTTGCTGCTGCTGGGCGGGCCGGCTTTTCCCGGGGCCGCCCAGGCGGAAGAGACGGTGACATCGGCGGTGGTCTTCATGTATCACCGCTTTGACGAGGATCGCTATCCCACCACCAGTGTCTCGGTTGAACAGTTTGAAGCGCATTTAGCCGAGATCGCGACGGGCCGCTATAACGTCATGCCCCTGCGCGACATTGTCATGGCCTTTCGCCGCAAGGAAGCGCTGCCTGATCGTACCATCGCCCTGAGTATCGATGATGCCTACCTTTCGGCCCATGACCGGGCCTGGCCGTTGCTGGCCAAGGCGGGACTGCCCTTCACTCTATTCGTTGCCACCGATGCCATCGACGCCAAGCGGCCCGGCTTTATGTCCTGGGCGCAATTGCGGGCCGTGGCCGCGGGCGGGGCGGCCATTGGCAGCCAGACCGGCAGCCATCCCCATCTTCCGGACGTCACACAAAAGCGGCTGGACGGCGAACTGGCCCGCTCCAATGACCGGTTCCGCGCCGAATTGGGTGTGGCGCCGGATTTGTTGGCCTATCCCTATGGCGAGTTCGGCCGGCGGGAAAAACAGGCGGCGCGGGCGGCGGGCTTTATCGCCGCATTTGGGCAACATTCCGGCGTCGCCCACAGCGGAGAAGATATTTATGGCTTGCCGCGCTTTGCCATGAACGAGAGGTTTGGCGCGGTCGCGCGGTTTCGTATGGCGGGCAACGGCCTGCCCCTTCAGGTCGGCGACGTGCTGCCAGCCGATACCGTCCTGCGGGGCAACGACCCGCCGGTCTTTGGATTTACCGTGGCAAAAGGTATCGGGAGCCTGAAAAACCTGGCCTGTTTCGCGTCCAATCAATCCAGCGCGGCGCAGCTGGAGCGTCTCGGCAGCCGGCGCATCGAAGTGCGCCTGGAAAAAGCCTTCGGTCCCGGCCGGGGCCGCATCAATTGCACCCTAAGGGCCAAAGGCAACCGTTGGCGCTGGTTCGGGACGCAATTTTACATCCCCCGCCGCTAGGCCGGTTTCGATATTCATCGAAAGCGGGCCTGCTTTTCTCCTTACCGCCTTTACGAGGGACGGGGCGCGCCGTTCCCGGAGAGCAGGCGGGCCTTGTCAAATTCGTGCAGCCGGTTGGCCCGCATGATCACCCGGATGGTACGGATGTATTTATCGCCCCGTTCGGAATAGCTCTGCAAGGCTCCGATCAGGGCATAACTGTCCAGGGGCTGCCCGGCGCGGTGGAACGCCGCCCGTTTCTGGCGGAATTTCCGGTAGGCGAAATGGGTATTCAGGTTGAAGACGTAGGAGCGAACCGAGGTGTAGAGGTTGTTGAATGCCTTGACCTCGTAGCGCTGGCCCGCCGCGCGCTGCAGGGGCACCAAACCGCCACCCTTGCGAAACGTCCGCTGCCCAAACACCGCATTGCCCTTGCGCGCGAAGCGCGAGGTGCCCCAACCGGATTCCTCCGCCCCCTGGGCCAGGGCCAGTGAGGCCGGGACCACATCGACGCGCCGTATCAAGCCCTCGAAATCGCCCGCCGCGACGTCATAGCGCAGCGCCAGATAGTTCAGAAAGCCGCGTTCGCCCGCCGACAGCTTGCCCTGGGCCCGCTGGCGCGCGATCAGCGACAGCATGCGCCGGCGGGTGGCGCGCACTTCGTCATTGACGCGCAGGACGAGGGGCAGAACGGTCTTGATAAACATCGCCTTGCGCTGCTTGGCATCGCGCAGGCCGGCCAGCTTTGCCGGGAAGCGGCCCAGATAGACCGGCGGCACGGCCGTTTCGCCGCGGCGCACCCCCGGCAATGACAGATCCAACAGCGCCCGCGCGCTGAACCGCTCGCGCCGCCAATCGAAACGTTGTCCGGGAACGGTCATCAGACTGGCCAGGAACAGGGGCTCCACCGGCATTGACGCCGCCGCTATGGGGTCAAAGGTTGGAACCGAGAAGAATTTCCCTGCCGCCGCATCGGAGACGGCGGCCGCGGGCGCGCTTCCGCCGGCGGTTTTCGCCGCATCCAGGTCCTGGCCCCAGGCGATCTGCGCGGCGGCCTGAGAGGAGATCGCGAGCGGCAGGCCCGCGCACGAAGCCGCGATGACTGCGGCCATGATATCTTGTTTTGAAAGTTTCATCGTCAACGCCATTTGGATAGGTGGTTGCCCACCGATCCCCTTACACCCTGCCGATAGCCGGCATTTGTTTGTGTCGTCCGGCCCATGCCTGCCCCCAGGCCGGATCGATTTTTGTTACACTTTTCTCACACCCTAATATTTTCTTAACGGTTCTTTAACCCGCCGTTTGCTACTATTCAGGTTCACTGCCAAAGAGTTTCCAAAATGTGCCCGGTAACTCTTTTTTAACCACCCGGTTCTGCTTGGCCGGGTTAGGTCATCGGATCGAATTTAGCAGTTCTTCTGGGTTTTTGACGCATAGGCCAAGTTACTCAGGCCGAAACGCGCCCCGCTTCGCGGCTACCTGACCGTCCATTCTGGTCGGCTCTCTTGCTTCTTGTGGGGAAATAGTTACCAGAAAATTAACAAAAAAGCAACCCAGCAGACGCCGTCCCGCCCGGCGAGGGCGCGCACGCGGACCCGTCTACCTGACACTGACCGACCCGGGAGGATTTGGACCTGTGACCTCTGCCTTCCGAGATTACCCGAGGGCAATATCGCTAGTCGGGAAACGCTGTAATTTCAACTACTTACGCTCCCGCCGTCATCCGGCTTTCTGCGTATGTTGCCAGATTGGGGTTGGTTTGGGGTTTATTTTGGCAAAATTTGGCAACCTGACGCCTCTGCCTTGGTGGGCAGTGGTCAGTAAAACACCGTTTTGGCAACGAGTGGCAACCACTTACATGACGAGCGACGGGTTATGATATCCTTGCCGCCGGAATCCGGGCGTATGCAACGCCGCCCTGCCGAGTGCCGGTCAGTCCCTCGAAAAAAAATTCAACCGTGCCAGTCTCCGGGCATACCACGTTGCCAGCAATCAACGCTGTGCTTCCCCCAATGGCCGCCGTTGCCGCCTCATACAGCACGACAGGCCGGCCGGCCGCCGCCGCTTCCGCTGCCGCTTGCGCCGCCGCATCGCGCGCCGTCTGGTCGGTATTGTGGGTTGTGCGTTCGTGATCTTCGATGGCGGATTGAGCGTTCGCCGCCGCCGTGCGCGCCCCGGCGTCATGGTTGTGTGGCGTGGCCTCGTGCGTCTCTAGTCCGGTCTGCGCTTGTTCCGCCGTCTGCCGTGCGTTCCTTGCCGTGCTGCGGGCTACCGTATCGGTGTTGTGAGTAGTCACCTCGTGGGCGTCAATGTCGGCCTGTGCAGCCGCCGCCGCATCCCGCGCCGTCTGGTCAACGCCAGCGCCGCCGCTTGGATGGTTAGCCTTGTGCACGTCGATGTCGGCCTGTGCAGCCGCCGCCGCCGTCCGTGCGGTCATATCCGTGTTGTGGGTGCTGTTCCGGTGAGTTTCAATCGCCGTCTGTGCCTGTTCCGCCGTCTGCCTTGCGTTGAACGCTACGCTTTGGGCGGTTATGTCCATGTTGTGCGGGCTCGCCTTGTGCACGTCGATGTCGGACTGCGCCTGTGCCGCCGCATCACGGGCGGTCTGGTCGGTGCCGTCGCCCGTCATGCCAGCCGGGAGCGGATCGTCGCGCGTCGTGCCGTCGTCAAACGTGACTACGAGATTGCCGCCCGATATGGCGACGTTCGTGACTGGATTGTCCGGCTCGCCGACGGCCTGTTGCGCCGCTGCAACCGCTTCGCCCGTGCTTCCCGCCCGATGCACGCGCCAAGGCAGCAAGATTTGCCAAGCGCCGGAATTGCGGCCAGCGTTGGCAAATGACAATCCCCGGCCCGCGTTTGGCTGGTCGAACAAATAACCGGCAAGGCGGATCGCAGATTCGTTGACAATCGTTTCCGGCGCGCCCTCGTAGGCAACGCCAAGGTGCCGCTTGATCGCTTCCGTGACATAGGCCAGCAACCGCGTAGCCTCGGTTGTCTCCTCGGTGCTGGCACCAAGCCGGATCGCCGCCGAAAGCTGCTCTTGGGTAAGAGTTAAAGCCATGGCCGCCTCCGTGTTGACGGCTTGGCCTGGACTTCGACCGTCGAGCTGTGCGAAGGCGAGTCGACCAGCGCCGCCGCCGATAGGTGCGCCTGGCGGATTTGCCGGACGCCCGCTGACCGGCCCTCGGACTGCGACCGGAACTCGATGCTCAATCCCGTGAAGGTGCCGTTGCGGATCATCGTTGCCGCATCACGGCCCCGCTGGGTATCAGGGAGCGCCGCATCGATGCGGACCTCATCGCCGGACAGCTCAGGCGTGAACCGCATGATCGGCGCTTGGCGGTTGTGCTGTTCGTTTAGGATTATTCCGTCGTCCGGCCAGCGGAGCGCGCCAGGCGAAAACACTTCCGCGCGGTCGAGCGCACGCTTGCCGTAGGTTAAAAGCGTGCCGACGATACGGCCTGGCGACTGCCGGGTTTCGTCCTCGCGGTATTCAATCGAACAACGAATTTCGTCCATCTCATTTCCTCGAATACCAGCGCTCTATTGCCCCGTCGCACGCGTCCGATAGCTCCCCGCTTTCCGGGTCCGACAGACGGGCTTGCACGATGCTGCGGCCTGGATCGACAATGCGCTCGGTGGCGCCAGCGCCAAGCGACGACAAGAGAAAAGCGCGCCGCTCAGGATTCCCGTCGCTATTCGTGGCAATCACGTCGATATCCCTGGCGGTTGCCCCGCCGATGACCGCGCGCCGGACGTATTCAGTGAGCGGCAACAGCCGGTCATCGCGCAGCGGATAGCGGCCATCGCGCCCCCGTTCTACGTCCGTCAAAGCCCGATAGATAAGCTGAAAATCAGCTATGGCCGCGAGATCGGAAGACTCCGCTAGAAGGCGTCGCGCCAGCGCGGACTTTGCCGCGCCCGCTGGCCCCGAAAGCAGAATGCTCGCCACGGCCGCTTAGGCGTGCTGCGTCTGTTGCTTGTAGAAACCGCCCGCCCGCAGGATTTTGACGGCATGCAACAGTACCGCCGTTACGACGATTTCGCCGGTGGCCGCTTTCGTAATTTCGTCTGGGATCAACGTGACGCCTTGCCAGATCGCAGCAACCATGTCGCGGCGCGAGCCGAGCCGGATCACGGCGTTTTGTTTGTTGCCCGATACGGCGGGAACGTGCGCCGACACTTTGACGCCGCCGGTGACTTGCATCAAATCTTCGAGCGCCGCCCGGTCGCCAGCGTTGGCGCTACGGAACTGCGAAGCCGCATGGCCATAGCTCGCGCTTCCCATGACGATGCGAAGATCGCCCACGCTTGCGGCATACTTGCCGTCGACTCGGGAATAGGCGAGATCGGAGCGATAGTTGGCATAGCTCGTGATGGCCGCGACGTTGTGATTAGCCAGATTCGTTCCGGTGAACAGGCCGTTGCTGCCCGCCAGAATTTGAGAATCAAGGCCGTCGGACAGGGCGTCGGACAAATTTTGGCGTAAGGATTCGTCCATACCGGCGAACTTGGCCCTGTCCTCGCGGCTGTAGAAGAAGCTCGCCTGGATGCGGGACGGTGACAGCACGTCGGCGCTGAAAGAGCCCGTCGTCTCCGCTTGGGCCGCATTCTCGGCTGGTGTGCCAACGTCCGCGTTTTGAGTGAGCACGGGAAAAACCGCCAGGCCCGCGCCGACGGTCGGCATATCAATTCCCAAGAACGTCGCGCAGCTTTCCGGACAAACGCCCGGAATAATCGCGCTTTGGTTCGCGCCAACGTTGGCCGGCGCTGGCGTTACAGCACGGCTTTCGAGCAAGGCCAGCGGGATCGCATTCGCGGCCAGCTTGAAGTGAGCCTGTATCTCGGCTTCGGCGCCATCGCTGGCGCGATGCTCCAGAACACTCTCGAAGATCGCGCCGATGTTGGCGCGGTCGATCAGGGAGCGCAGCTCGCGGCCTTCCCCGTCCTGATCTGTGGCAGTGGTTGTCGTGATCGTGGTTTCATCCTCGACCACGATCGCGGCGCGGCCCTCGACCTCAAGCTCTTGAAGGCGAGTCGTGAGATCGCCCATTTCTGCGCGTTGTTCGTCCGTTAGGTTGTCCACGGCCAGGAGAGAGTTTAATTTCTCTCGCTTTTCGGACATTAGAAGCGCGATTTTTTGCGAAGCTTTCATGGTGCATCGGCCTTTGCTGCGTGAGGTGTACGCAACAATATAAGCCTACAGCAACCAAATGCGCAATATTATTTCAAAATTGTCCTATTGTTACCAACTTTTGCAAAGATCGCGGGATATCAACCGCCGCCATTCGTCGCGCTCAGGATTAGGGCCGGCCCGCTCGCTGCGGTGGTGATCGAAATGACATTGCCAACATAGGGCCAGAAGGCCGTCAGCGTCCCACCAAGGGCCGCCTTGCTCGACGGGTATGATATGGTGGACCTCTAGCCTGCCGGCCTTCCCGCACGTGCGGCAGCGATAATTATCCCGCTGGATCACGAATTGCCGGACCTTGGCCCAGCGCCGAGGGTTGGTCGTAGCAGGGTGAGGTATTCTTCCCATGTCATGCGGTCCCTAGATATGCCCCGCCGCGCTTGGGCTGCGACCTGGCCCTCTGGAAGACGCCGGCGCCAAGCACAAGCGCGGCGGCAACGTCGTCACGGCTGCAATTGTTACTTCCTTTCTTACTCAATCGGACGTTTCCGGCATCGTCGTTTCGCACCATGCAAACGGACAAGCTGGCCGCGAGCAATGTCCGCGACTCGGCCTCGATGCTCAAAGGTCCGTCCTTCACAAGCTGGCGCAAGGCGCGAATGTCAAACGACGCTTCGCTCCATCGGCTGACGCGAGGGACGACCGTTGTGCCGTTCGTACAGTCGCGCAATTCATTTAAACGGAAGCGGTCGCAAACGACCAGCTCAGGGCTGCCCCATTCCTCGGTGATAGCTCCCATGAGCGCCCCCGGCGGCTGCACCCTAAGCCCGTGCGCCAGGCGAAGCCGGCCCGCCACGATAAGCCGCCCATAAGTGCCGCGAGGTACCTGGTCGCGATCCTCTTGCGCCGTGATATCAGGTATGCCCGGCGCAATCGCCAACGCCTCGATGCGCCCTGACCGCCATATCGCCGTCGCTGCGGACCATGCCCGGCCAGCTCCCAAGTCGATCCCGACGATAGGCCGCCCGGAACGCTCGCCCACGGGGCGCTCGGCCATGCGCTCGTAGTCGTCAACGCTTAGGAGCATCGTCGATTCGTCGGCGCTCGGCAGGTCTAAACGATAGCTCAGGAACCTTGCCTTCAAACGGCTGTCGGCCTTGGCCGCTTTCAGCTCTGATCGTAGCTGCTTGCGAAACGGCGGTGAAATCTTGGTCAACGGATTGCAGCGCGCCACCGTGCGCCAGCTATCCCACGTCGCGCGGTCGCCCTGCAAGCACAGGATGGCGCGGCCCTGGCCGGACTTCGACAAGGCCAGCTCATGCCACCATCCCGCCGTTGCCGGCGATAACGTGCCGATATACAAACTTCGCAAAGGTGAACCGGGCTTGCCCTTGCTAGTTTCAATAGCATCATGAAGGAGCTGGCCACCTGTCGTTTCCCAACTTCCAGGTTCATCTGCAATAACCCAAGGGCATGCGACTAAACCAAATGCTGTTTTTCCATTCGAGCCGAGCACCCGCAATCTGGTGTTTGTCGGTAGATGAACGACGGCGGCGCGCGTCGCACTGTCGATAAACCTATATCCGCCAAGCGGCTCTAGCTCGGCACGCGCAAAACGATAAACAATTCGCGCTTGTTCAATCGAAGCCGCACAAAGAACGGACTCCGTGCCGGGCCGGAATAGCGGATCGCCCGGCGTCAAGATACGCTCGACAAGGTAGGCCGCGAGACGGGATTTTCCGTTGCCGCGTGGCAGGGACAACGCCGCCAGGTTGATGCCCGGAGCCGTCGCCGCCTTCAAAAACCGGGCTTGGAACGGCTCTAGCTTCATGAATAGACCTCTATTTACACAGACTTGACCCAATACGTTGATGGCCCCTGCGGCGGAGACTCCGGCAGGGTCCCACGCCATCGACCTGGTTACGCGTCGTCCTCTGGGCACAACTGGCCCAAGGCGTTCTGCGCTACCTCGCTCGCCCTTGCGACAGCTTCACGCCCGGCGATGAAAGTGACCAGGACACCGCCGGAGACCCGAGCGACTTGAACATGCTCAAAATCGCTCGCTCGCAGATTCTTAGCTTCAAACAGACCTTTGCAGAATTTGAATGCAATGCGCTTTTCTTCAATGCGCTTTTCTTCGTTGGTCATGACCTTAATCCTTCCATCCAGTCGAGACACACTTATCCCTTTTCTGCCCTCTGGATGGATGCTACTCTCCGCCTTCTGTCTTGGCTAGGTAGCGTTCTTTCCGAAGTATTCTCAGCTACGAGAAAACGGGCACGGCCCGCGCATACTTAGTTTCTTCCCGCACCATCCATTGCGGCCCCAGCGTAGCTACTCGCTGGGGTCTGCCTTGGTCGTGTCCATACAAGGGCCGGGGATGCGCAAGGGAAGCGAGGGACGAAATCTCGCCTGGATGGTTTCTCAGCACAATTGGTCCCCGGACCACGCCTCGGCCCGCCACGGCCTTAGCTGCCTGGTACTTGGTACGATCGCCCCAGGCTATGGGCGCGTCACGTCGCGGGCGTCTCGCGACCGGATTGTCTGTTTTGTTTGGTGACCGTCTCGAAGCGAAGCCGCCGCGCAGCGTGAGCGCTCGAATCACGCGAAGTCGAGCGGGTGCCCGAAGGCCATGAGCGCGCACCGGATGGGGCACGCAATCGAGCGGCAGAGAGAATTGAGCGGCCGCCATCGTCTAGCGGCCGCTCGCAGGCCAATCTGACCTGAAACTGTAACATGTTACAGTTATTGTGCGAATTCTTGGTGTGGACGAATCAGCTAAGTCGTTGAAAACATTGGCGCACCCGACAGGATTCGAACCTGTGACCTCTGCCTTCGGAGGGCAGCGCTCTATCCAGCTGAGCTACGGGTGCACGGCCGATTAAGGCGACGCACCATACTTCAGCCGCCGCGGTCGGTAAACCGCTGCCGGCCGGTCCGCGGTCGCGCCAAAGGCCGGCGATATATTCTGGGGTGCACTGCAAAAAAACCATTTCGCGGGCGCGGTCGCCACCTTATATGGTGACCCTGGTTCGGAGACCGTGACGCAACCGCGAATACGGAGATATTTTTCATGACTTTCAGCCGCCGCACCTTCCTACGTGGCACCGCCGCCGGCGCCACCGCTGTCGCCGCCGCGCGCTATCTCGCCGCGCCCGCCTTTGCCGCCGATCCCATCAAGGCCGGGGTCATTCTCGACCAGTCCGGCGGGCTCGATATTTACGGCCAGCCGATGGTCGACACCATTGCCTTGGCGGCGCAAGAGGTGAACGACGCCGGCGGTCTCAACGGGCGCCCGGTCGAGCTCAAGCTCTACGATGCGCAATCGAACATCCAATTCTACACCCAATACGCCACCGAGGCGGCGACCCGCGAACAGGTCTCGGTGGTCCACGGCGGCATCACCAGCGCGTCGCGCGAGGCGATCCGGCCGATCCTCGACCGCTACCGCACGCTCTATATGTATGCCACCCAGTACGAGGGCGGGGTGTGCGACCGCAACGTGTTCTGCACCGGCTCGACCCCGGCGCAAACCGTCGAGAAACTGGTGCCCCATGCGATGAACAAATGGGGCAAGAAGGTCTATATTCTCGCCGCCGACTATAATTACGGCCAGATCACCGCCGACTGGGTCGGCAAGTTCACCCGCGACCATGGCGGCGACGTCGTCGGCACCGAGTTCTTCCCCCTCGACGTGACCGAGTTCGGCCCGACGATCCGCAAGATCCAGGCCGCCAAGCCCGATCTGGTGGTCTCGGTCCTGGTCGGCGGCGCGCATGTCTCGTTCTATCGCCAATGGGCGGCGACGGGCATGAAGGCGGAGATCCCGATGGCCTCGACCACCTTCGGGGTCGGCAACGAGCACCGCCTGATGTCGGCGGCGGAGGGCGACGGCATGCTCGTCGCCTATGGCTATTTCGAGGAACTCGACACGCAAACGAATAACGCCTTTCTCGAGCGCTACCACGCGATGCACGGCGCCGATGCGCCCTACGTCAACGAACTTGCGGCGCGCAGCTACGAAACCTTCCACATGTGGGCCGAGGCGGTGCGTCGCGCCGGCACCGACGAGCGCATGGCGGTGATCGAGGCGCTGGAATCCGGAGTGTCCTATACCGGCCCCAGCGGCCCGCTGTCGATCGATCACAAGACCCATCACATCGTCCAGAACGTTTATCTCGCCGAGCTCGAGAATCGGACCTTCAAAATTCTCGAGACCCACCCCCAGCAGCGCCCGGCCGATACCGACCTGGTGTGCGATCTGGTCGCCAATCCGATCGACGCGTCGTTTTACTTTGCCGACGGCTTGGAGGCCGCGGGGGTCCGCTAGCGGATAGTGGATGGAATCTAACAGATGGACCCCATACGACGGCTTACCAGGCCCGCCCGGTTAGGCGCCCGATGCGCGGTGATGCCGGCACATCACCAGCATCGGGCAACGCCGCCGGCGGGCCTGGTAAGCCGCCCCGCGGGTCCGCATTCCCGGCTTCTCGCTGCGTCGAGCGCCCTTGACGATGCCCCCACATCGTCGGCGGGCGCTCTCCTATCGAGAAACCGGGAATGCGGATCGTATGGGGTCCATCTGTTAGATTCCATCCACTAGACGGCGATGGACCTCGCGGCGATTCTGGCGCTCCAGGTC
>JAKZRK010000311.1:0-6382 GCA_047518225.1 Alphaproteobacteria bacterium
GTGTTGGGCGCATGAAATCGGCTAATGGCGGCAGCACCAGGCCGGTTAAAACACCCAATGCCAGGAATTTGGTGGCGTGACGGGCCGGAAATGTCAAACAGATGGAGGCGAACTTCATCCTTTAGCCCCGTCCTATCGGCTTAGTGTGATCATGATGACACCAGGGACAACTAACAACACCGCCAACAGGCTGTTCCGGCTGATGGTCTCCTGGCGAACCAGAAAGACGCTCAACAACAAGGTCAGAAAGGGCGAGGCCGAGACCAGGGGTATCACCACGATCACCTCGCCTAGCTTCAGGGCGACATTCAGGCAATAGACCGAAACGCCGTTAATCACACCCGCCAGTACGAACCAACCGGTGCCCTGGGCCCTGCCCAGTTTCGGCAGCGAGCGCCGCCGGGCGCCATAGACCAGCAGGGCGATGATCAGCGAGACGGTGAAACTGACCAGGCCGGCAAAATACGGGCTGGGCAGGTCGATCATGGCGAATTTGGTCAGGACGTCGCCCGAGGATCGGATCAATGCGGCGGCCAGGGGCAGCGACAGGGCCCAAAGGGGCCAGGAGGTGCGCCGTCCCCAGCCACCCTGTTGCGCCAGCACAATAGAACCAGCCATGATCGCCATGGTGCCCAGCACTATGGCCAAGGTCAGATGTTCGCCCAGAAAAATTACCCCGAAGGCGGCGGCGAACAGGGGTGAGGTGGCGGCCAGGGTGCTGGTCGGGGTCGGGCCCAGGAAGTGCACACTCAACAACGAGGCATTGGCGGACAGAAACGGCTTGAACAGGCCAACGGCGGCGAAAATCGCCGCCGCCGGGGTGAACCAATACCAGCTTTCAACCAGCCAGGGCGCCAATAACCAATAGCACAGCACGGTGGCGGCAATCTGGATCAGTGAGCCGGTTTCGGAATCCGTGTGGCGCAAGCCTCGATGCAGAACCAGGATCGAGACCGCGAACAGCGTGGCCGATGTCAGGGCAAGCAGAACGGGCGCCAAGTGCTGCAAATCAGTAATTTCGGACACTCTCTACAGCGATGCCGCCGCGCGGGCCGCCTGGTCGTACAGACCCGACAGCACCCGTAGCATGCGCGCCGCTTCGCCAATTTCCTCGTTATCCTGACCCAGGGCGGCATGGCTGGCGATCAGGCAGGAATCGCGAATATCCCCATAGCGCTGGCAAGCGGCCTGGCCCGCCGCGTTCGTGGCATGAAATGTCTCCTTGCCTCGGCGGTGGGCGGTCACCAGATCCATACGGGCCAGCTTCTTAAGGGAATAATTCACCAAATGGCTGTCTTCTATATTCAACAGGAAACAAATATCGGACAGCCGCTTTTCCCGCTCTCGGTGGTTGACCAGGTGCAGGACCAGGACGTCCAGGGCGCCAAGGCCATCCTGTCCCGCCGCTGCCATGCAATGGACGATCCAGCGGTGATAGGCATTGACCGCCATGTTCAGGCCGAACTCGAACTCGCTTAACTCGGTTGAACGTTCCGACACCAGATGGGCGGAGGAAACGATGGGCGGCGCGCTCATGATTTGGCCTCCCCATAGGCGCCGCCCGTGGGCGTCTGGATGACGAATACGTCTTCTGGACCCATTTCCACGCTGTCGCAGCCCGACAGCTCCTCGTGACCCCCCCCGGCCCTCTCAACCCAGCAGCGCCCCGGTTGACCGTCACCACCCCCCGCAATGCCGTGCGGCGCCACCACGCGGCGGCATGAGAGGATCGAGGCGGTCATGGGCTGTAAAAACCGCACACGGCGGAGGATGCCCGCGCCACCGTTGTAGGCCCCCCGGCCGCCTGAATTGGGCCGGATCGCGAAACTGTCGAGCATAACTGGAAACCGCCACTCCAGAATTTCCGGATCGGTCAGCCGCGAATTGGTCATGTGCGCATGCACGGCGTCGGTGCCGTGAAAGCCGGGGCCCGCCGGGGTGCCGGAACAGATGGTCTCGTAATATTGCAGTTCGTCATTGCCAAAGGTGAAATTATTCATGGTGCCTTGGCAGGCGGCCAGCCGGCCCAGGGCACCGAACAGGCAGTCGACAATATTCTGCGAGGTCTCCACATTACCGGCAACGACGGCCGCCGGATATTTCGGATTCAACATGCAATCATCCGGGATCACCAGCGTTATGGGTTTCAAACAGCCCGCATTCAAGGGAATGTCATCGTTCACCAGAGTGCGGAAAACGTACAGCACGGCTGATCGGCAGACCGCCGTAGGGGCGTTGAAATTCGTATCCAATTGGGCCGAGGTGCCGGTGAAGTCAATCTTGGCCGTGCGGTCCTGGTGATTGATGGAAATTTCCACCCGGATTATGGAGCCGTCATCCAGTGGACATTCAAAGCTGCCGGTCTTCAAGACGTCTATCACCCGGCGCACGGATTCCTCGGCATTATCCTGGACATGCCCCATATAGGCATAGACCACGTCCAGGCCGAAATGATCGACCACCCGGCGCAGCTCCCGCACACCCTTTTCGCAGGCCGCGATCTGGGCCTTTAAATCCGCAATATTGCTGTCGGGATTGCGCGAAGGATAGGGACCGGAGGCCAAAAGCGCACGGATTTCGGTTTCCAAGAAACGTCCCTGATCGACCAGCTTGATATTGTCGATCAGGATGCCTTCTTCCTCCACGGTGCGGCTGTCGGGCGGCATGGAGCCGGGAGAGATACCGCCGATTTCGGCATGGTGGCCACGGGAAGCGACATAGAACAGGACCTTGGCCCCGGCGCCGGCCTCATCATCGTCGAATACCGGGGTAATGACGGTGACATCGGGCAAATGGGTGCCGCCGTTGTAGGGCGCGTTCAATACGAACACATCACCGGGACGCATGATGGCGCCGTGCACGCGGATGACCGCCTTGATGGATTCATCCATGCTGCCCAGATGCACCGGAATATGCGGTGCGTTGGCGATCAGCTCACCGTCCCGGTCGAATACCGCGCAGGAGAAATCCAGCCGTTCCTTGATGTTCACGGAATTGGTGGTCATTTGCAGGACTAGACCCATCTGCTTGGCCGTTGACATGAATAGGTTGTTGAAAATTTCCAACATCACCGGATCTACATCAGTGCCGATCGCGACCCGTTTCGGCAACGCCTGGATCCGGCTCAGAACCAGGTGCCCCACATCGCTCATGGCTGCCTGCCAACCGGGCTCGATCACCGTGGTCGCGGTATCTTCGCGCAAAACAGCCGGGCCGCTGACCTTGTCACCTGGGCGCAGATGGTTGCGGTCGATGACCGGAGCATCGTGATAGCGACCTGCCATATAGGTCTGCACATGGGCCAAGGGTGGAATGGTGTCGAGGCGCCCGCCCCCGGCCGTATCCAACGGGGAATCCACGGCCGGCTCACCGGCGCCCACGGCCTCGACCGAGACCGCTTCGACGATATTGGACTTGGTTTGATCAATAAAGCCGAATTGCTGGCGATGGGCCTCCTCAAAGGCCTCTATAATTCCGGCGCGGTCCGCAAAATCCACCACCAGGGCGGTATCCGTACCCAGATAGCGCAGATGCACCTTGCGCAGGACCGTGATCCGTTCGTCGTCGATCTCCTGGCTGTATAATTCGGCCAGAGCTTCCGCCGCCAGTTCATCCAAGGCGGTGGCCAAGGCCGGCATTAACCCCTCATCCAGGACCTCTTCGACCGCGCGTTGGCGCATGGCGCGGATATCGGCAAGGCCCATGCCATAGGCCGACAACACACCGGCCAGGGGATGGATGAACACTTTTTTCATGCCCAATGCATCGGCGACCAGGCAGGCATGTTGCCCACCGGCCCCACCAAAGCAGCTTAAGACGTATTCCGAGACGTCATAGCCGCGCTGTATCGAGATCTTTTTGATGGCACTCGCCATGTTCTCAACAGCAATGGTCAAATAGCCTTCGGCGATGGCTTCCGGCGTCATGGCATCGCGACCCGAGGCGGAAATCTCCGCCGCCAGAGCGGCGAATTTTTCGGTTACGGCCTCCCGGTTCAAGGGTTCATCGCCATTGGGACCGAAAACCTTGGGGAAGAAATCCGGGTTCAATTTGCCCAGCATGACGTTGCAATCGGTCACCGCCAGGGGGCCGCCGCGGCGGTAACAGGCGGGGCCGGGATTGGCACCGGCGGAATCGGGCCCAACGGTAAAGCGGGCGCCGTCGTAATGCAGGATCGAACCGCCCCCGGCGGCAACGGTGTGTATATGCATCATCGGCGCGCGTATGCGGATACCTGCGACCTCGCTCTCAAAGGCCCTTTCGAAAGCGCCGGCATAGTGAGAGACATCCGTGGAGGTGCCGCCCATATCGAACCCGATGATCTTTTCAAATCCGGCCATGACCGTGGTGCGCACCGCGCCGACCACACCGCCCGCCGGGCCCGACAGTATACAATCCTTGCCCTGGAACAGGTTGGCATCGGTCAAGCCGCCATTGGATTGCATGAACATCAGGCGGGCATCGCCCAGTTCCGCCGCGACCCGGTCCACATAACGGCGCAGGATCGGTGACAGGTAGGCATCAACCACCGTGGTGTCGCCCCGTCCGACCATTTTCATCAAGGGGCTGACCTGGTGCGATGTGGAAATCTGCGTGAAACCGATATCTTCGGCAACCGCCGCCACCGTCTTTTCGTGGGCGGTGTAGCGATAGCCGTGGATGAAGACGATGGCGCAGGCCCGTATGCCGTCATCATAGGCCGCCTGCAGGCCGCCCCGCGCCGCGTCCAGGTCTACGGCCATGCGTTCTTCGCCCTGGGCCGTGAACCGCCCCGCGACCTCGCAAACCCGTTCATACAGCATTTCCGGCATTATTATGTTTAGGTCGAACAGGCGGGGGCGGTTTTGATAGCCGATACGCAATGCATCACGAAATCCCCGGGTCGTCACCAGCAAGGTGCGGTCGCCCTTGCGCTCCAACAAGGCGTTGGTACCGACCGTGGTGCCCATTTTTACAGTGGCGATGCGTTCGGTGGGAATGGCCTCGGTCTTGGCGACGCCAAGTAGATCGCGGATACCTTGTAATGCGGCATCCGCGTACTGTTCCGGATTCTCCGACAGCAGCTTGTGGCTGAGATAGCCACCTTCGGGCCGTCTCGCTACCACGTCCGTGAACGTGCCGCCACGGTCGATCCAAAAATCCCACTTTTCGGGCATGATTTTCATCCTTACAACGATAATTTACCAATAAAATACCGATAAATTATCGCATTGGCAACCGCGTGCTTGCCAATCCCCGGCGACCGGCCTAAGGGTAGCCGTCCGCGCGTGAAGGATGATTTGCGGCATGAGTATATGGAACAGAATTGTTCGTGGTGTGGGCGGCTTTGCCTTGGAGGGGCCGCTGGGTGCCCTGCTTGGCGGCATCGCCGAACAGGCGGTGGATACGCTGCGCCATATTTCCGGCGAGACAATCGACGGCACCCGCCAGATTGCCTTCACCATCGGGGTAATTGCCCTGGGCGCGAAGATGGCCAAGGCCGATGGCCAGGTAACCAGGGACGAAGTGGAAGCCTTCAAACAGGTCTTCAAGATTTCGCCCGAGGATATGAAGAGCGTTTCCCGGGTTTTCAACCTGGCGCGCAAGGATGTCGCCGGGTTTGAGGCATACGCGGGACAAATCGCCGATTTGTTCGAACCAGCCTCCGAGGTGCTGGAGGATCTGTTGCACGGCCTGTTCCATGTTGCCAAGGCCGATCAGGTCGTGCATCCGGCTGAGCTTGACTATCTGCGCAAGGTGGCGGAAATCTTCGGCTTTGATGAAACCGGATTTGCCCGCATTCGGGCCTATCATCTAGGCCCCGATCTTGCTGATCCGTACACCATTTTGGGCCTTGAACCCGATGTGGATGACGAGACGGTGAAGCTGACGTGGCGGGCATTGATCCGGGAAAACCACCCCGACCGCGCCATCTCCCGTGGCCTGCCCCAGGAATTCGTTGACCTGGCGACGGAAAAGCTGGCCACTATTAACGATGCCTACGACCGGATCAGCCGCCAACGCGGCATGTCCTAATTCAGGAGCAAACGATGAAGATCGATATCGAATATTGCATGATGTGAAATTACGAACCTAATGCCCTACGTGCGAGGGATCGACTACGGGATAAATTCGGCGCCGATGTGACCCTGACCGCCTCGGACGGCGGTAAATTCGAAATTACCGTCGATGGCCGATTGGCTTACTCAAAAAAGGCCGTGGGCCGCTTCCCCACGGACGACGAATTAGACTCGCTGGCTTAACTAGCCCGGATACGTCATGAAGGCCCATCGGGATCTTGATTTGAGTTATTATGACGGGTTTTCAGTATTTCGTTTGGTCCGGTCTGGATTTTCCTTGCCCTTCCCCTTTGCTTTTGTCGCCGCCGCTGTATTTCGGGTGA
>JAKZRK010000312.1:0-8395 GCA_047518225.1 Alphaproteobacteria bacterium
GCGAGCTGATGAAGCAAGCCGCCTGACGGCGGCTGGGCATGGCCGGCGCTGCGATACCTGATGTCTACGCGCCACCCATGCCCGCGACAACACTCGGCAACATGGTCAAAACCTTTTTGCAGAAGATTCTGGACATAACTCAGTCCCACTTGTCATGGGCCGGGCCAACCCGGTCGGCCAGCCGTCCCTGGCCAATGTATAAGGGGGTCCACCCGCCTGCATTCGCCTTGGCAAAAATGTAATTTCCGTCGACGTCAGGCGGGGAGGTGTCGTCAAGCGGTTGCACCTGGTAGGTATAAGACGCGCCGGACCGGCCGGTCCAATTCGCCGATTCGGGTTGCCGCGAACCAATGCCGCCGCCACTTACGCCTGACGGTAATTCAATATACTGGTCCCGCCAGGGGAGCCGTGACGGTTCAATGCCATGAAGAAATTTCACGATGTCCGGGCGGCCGATAGTCCGTCGGTTGCTCTCCCCCACAAGAATAACCGGACCGCCATAAATAAGCACCAGTTGGGCAATCAATTCCTTGGCCTCGGCGGGTGAGGCCACCACATGATCCTTGGCCGAAACAACGGCGAAGGTTATGCCTTGTTCCTTTATAATCGCGTGCCGAACCTTTTGCCGCATAGATCTCTCCCGCCCCGGCGCCAATTTGGTAAATGTTGCCTCCGCCCATTTCGTTAGTCAATAAATTTACGAAGCAGACGAACGTCGGCGGTTTATGCCGTGGCCGGGGCTGCCGAGCGTTTTTCCATCTATGGCGCCGGCCTCAGCCCATCATCACGCCACCGTCCACGGTAAGTTCCTGGCCGGTCATGTCTCGCTGATCCATCGGCCTCCTTTTCGAAATCGATTGACAGAGCTGTACCATTTTTGGTACTATTCAGCATGATTGATCCGACCAAGAAGATATCTGCCAATTTCTACAGGCTCGATAGTGGAAATGAGCCGGTACGGAAATGGCTGTTAGGCCTGGGTCGCGATGATCGACGAATTGTCGGTAAGGATATTCAGAAAGTTGAGTTTGGCTGGCCTATCGGAATGCCATACAGCCGCAATCTCGAAAAAGGGTTCTATTAGGTTCGAAGCAATATTTCAAATGGCCGCATTGCACGGGTCTTATTCTGCATCCAGAGGAACAGGATGATCCTGTTGCATGGCTTTATTAAGAAAACCCGGGCCACGCCGGATCGAGAGAAGGCCATCGCCCGAGACCGAATGAAGGGAGTTAGCTAAAATGATCAAGAGGAAAAATATCGGCTCATCTTTTGATGACTTCCTTGCCGAAGACGGCTTGCTCGAAAGTAGCGAGGAACAGGCGATCAAGGAAATTCTGGCCGACCAGGTTAGGGCCGCCATGCTGTCCGAAGGCCTGAACAAGGCGGCCATGGCGCGGCGGATGAAAACCAGCCGTCAAGCCCTGGATCGCCTGCTTGATCCTTTGAATACAGGCGTGACGCTGCACACAATGCAACGTGCGGCAGCGGCCCTGGGGCGGCGGCTTCGGCTGGAACTCCAATAATACCGAGTAGTGCATAAAAAAGCCCCTCCACCGGCTGGCGGAGGGGCTTTTCATTGGAATTTTGTTGTCTTAGCCGGCCTGCAGGTCGGCAAAGCTCTTGCCTTCGGCGACCAGTTTTTCCAGCAATGGCGCCGGACGCCAGCGTTCGCCGAATTCAGCGTGGAAGCGCTTCAGATCGGCCAGGACGTTTTCCAGGCCGATTGAATCCGCCCAATGCATGGGTCCGCCGCGATAGGCCGGGAAGCCATAGCCGTTGATATAAATGATATCGATATCCGAGGGCCGCATAGCCATGCCTTCATCCAAAATCTGCGCCCCGATGTTGATCAGCGGATACAGGCAGCGTTTGACGATCTCGTCCTCGGCGAAGTCATGCCGCGTGATGTTCTTTTCCTTGGAGACCTGCTCGATAATCTCCTGCACCTCCGGATTGGGAATGGGCGTGCGGTCGCCTTCCTTGTAGTCATAGTAACCGCCAGCGGTTTTTTGCCCGAAGCGGCCCAACTCGCAAATACGGTCGGGTATGGTGCCGCCGTATTCCTCGTTGCTGGGGCGGGTGGCGGCGCGCCCCTTGCGCACCAGCCAGCCCACGTCCAGGCCGGCCATATCTCCCATGGCGAAGGGCCCCATGGGCAGGCCGAAATCGAAGATCGCCTTGTCCACCTGCTGCGGCAGGGCGCCCTGTTCCAACAGGAAGGTGCCTTCGCCGGTATAGCCGTGCAACATGCGGTTGCCGACAAAGCCAAAGCAGTTGCCCACCAGAACGGAAATCTTGCCGACCTTGCGGCCAATGCCCATGGCGGTGGCGATGGTTTCGGGCGATGACTTGGCGCCGCGCACCACTTCCAACAGGCGCATGACGTTGGCGGGCGAGAAAAAATGCATGCCGATTACACTTTCGGGCCGCTTGGTGGCCGAGGCGATTTCGTCAATGCTGAGGGTCGAGGTGTTCGACGCCAAGACCGCGCCGGGCTTCATCACCGCATCCAGCTTGGCGAAGATTTCCTTTTTCAACTCCATCTTCTCGAACACCGCTTCGATCACCAGATCCGCATCGGCGATATCGGCGAAATCGGTGGTCGCGGAAAACAGCGCCATGCGCTGGTCCATCTTGTCCTGGGACAGCCGGCCCTTGTTCACCGTGTTCCGGTAATTGCGTTCGATGATGGCCATGCCCTTGTCCAGGTTTTCCCGGGCCACTTCCAGCATCGTCACCTCAATGCCCGCATTGACGAAGTTCATGGCAATGCCGCCGCCCATGGTGCCCGCGCCGATCATGGCGACCTTCTTGATATCCTTCATGGGCGTGTCTTTTGGCACGTCGGGGATTTTCGCCCCTTCACGCTCGGCGAAGAAAACATGGCGCAGGGCCGCCGATTCCGGCGAGGCCATGCAATCCATGAACAATTCCCGCTCCCGCGCGACGCCTTCATCGAACGGCAATGTCGCCGCCGCCTCGACGCAATCGATGCACTTCCACGGGGCCAGGAAACCGCGGAACTTGCGCGCATTGGCCTTGCGGTAGGCATCGAACAACCCCGCCTCGGCCGTGCAGGGAATATCCCGGATCTTGCGCAGAGGAGCATCCTCGGCCACCAGTTTTTCGGCATAGGCGACGGCGCCGGCCAGCAGATCGTCGCCAATTTCGTCGACGATGCCCAGTTCCTTGGCCTGGGCCGCCGGCACGAAGGCGCCCGAGGTGATCAGATCCAGGGCTTTTTCCACCCCTACCAGACGGGGCAGCCTTTGCGTGCCGCCGGCGCCGGGCAACAGGCCCAGTTTCACTTCCGGCAGGCCCACCAGGGCGGCGGGAACGGCAAAGCGGTAATGGCAGCACAGCGTGGTTTCCAGGCCGCCGCCCAGGGCGGTGCCATGGATCGCGGCGACGATCAATTTGGAGCTGTTTTCCATTGCCGCCAGGACCTCGTGGAACGGTTTGCCCTTGGGGGGTTGGCCGAATTCGCGGATATCGGCGCCGGCGATAAAGGTGCGGCCGCCGCCCAGCAGAACCATGGCCTTGACCTCCGGGTCCGCCTGGCCTTTTTCGAACGCCTCGCCCAGACCGTCGCGCACGGCGGCGCTAAGCGCGTTGACCGGCGGGCTGTTGACCGTGATGACGCCGATGGCGCCCTGTTTGGTGAAATCAACCGCATCTGACATGCTCAAAAACTCCTGTTTCTCCAGCGGCCCGACAAGTGGCGCGGCGCATCAATTGAATGTCCCGTTGCCCGTTTCATAGCACGAATCCGCCGCCCGGAAAGCCGCGAAAACGATCGTCGGCTCATACGGGGATCTGATCCCGCTCGACCTCATAACCCAGTTCGCGCTCATCTCCTGCGGGATGAGGTTTACCGGGAAGGCACCGCCGGCGGCGCACCGCCGCCGGCTTGTTTTATCGGTCTTTTAGGGCTTACAGCTCCCGGCCGATCCAGGCGTCCGCCGAGTAGCCGCCGCCGCCGCGCAGCACAAGCGCCACGGCGATCAGACCCCACAACAGAGGGTACTCGAAGCCGCCCTCGGTCCAGAAGAAGCCGGCGCCCCAGTGCACCTGGATGACGGCCACTCCCATGACCGCGGCGACTAGGGCTGCGGCGGGACGGGTCAGCAGCCCGGCGGCCAGCATGAGGCCGCCGAAGAACTCGGCAGCGCCGACCAGCACTGCGAACAACGCGCCCGGTTCGAAGCCGAGGCTGGCCATGAACTGGCCGGTTCCTTCAATCCCATAGCCGCCGAACCAGCCGAACAGCTTCTGCGCCCCGTGAGGGACAAGCAACAATCCGGCGGCTACGCGGATCAGCGGCTCGGCGAAGGGCGAAAGCCGTTCGTACAGGCTGCTCTGTGCGGGAACGACGGGGCGAATGGTAACGGTGGACGCGGTCATCTTTCTTTTCCTTCTGCGTTTGAATGACATAGTGTCTCGAAGTCCTGGCTAGGAAATAGGAGCGACTCGATCGCGCACAATCCGTTGTTCCGGAAACAGATTGTCTATGAATGGAGAGCAATCAAGCCACCGCCGTGTCAGCTCGATTTGACCCCGGCTTTGTTGACAACCAGGGTGGGCTGCCCAACACTCGGCCGGCAACCGGCGCTGCGGCAATAGGGGATTCATAATGAAGCGGCACTTGATTTATCTCCTATTGGCGATCGGCATAGGGGGGCCTTTCACGGCGTCCCTGGCCCTGGCGCAGGAAGCCGTGCCCCGGGTGGCCCTGGAACTGGTGGCCGAGGGGCTGGGCGCGCCGCTGTTGCTGGTCGCCCCGCCCGACGGCAGCGGACGGCGCCTGATCGGCGATCAATTGGGTGTGGTCTATGTTCTGGATCGGGATGGCAGGCGATTGGCGACACCGTTCATCGATTTGCGGGACCAGTTGACACCGCTGCTGCAAGCGTTCGACGAACGCGGGCTGCTGGCCCTGGCGTTTCATCCCGAATTCGCCAAAAACGGGCTTCTATACATCAATTACAGCGCCAAGCGGCGGCCGCGATCGCCGTTCACCGGCAAGACAGCGTATACTTGGCGCACCTCGGAGTTCAAGGTTTCCGCCAGCGATGCCAATCAGGTCGACCGGTCCACGGAACGGGTTCTGCTGCAGCTCGATTGGGTCAACCGCAAGCACAATGGCGGCGGGCTGGCCTTTGGGCCGGACGGCTATCTTTACATCGGCGTGGGCGATGGCGGCGGCGCCCACGGCGTTCCCGACATTTACGTACCGCCGAAAACAGATGAAAAGGACCCGAACCGGCATGCCAAGGAGATCCAGGAGGATACCTTCAAAATTCCGGCGCGTTTCCACAAATACGATGCCTACGCCCAGGACACCGGACGCCTGAACGGCAAGATCCTGCGCATCGACGTGGATCGCGGCCATCCCGGCTATGGCATCCCGCCGACCAACTTGTTTCGGGGCAAGGCCGAGGGGCGCGATGAAATTTACGCCTGGGGCTTCCGCAATCCCTTCCGCATATCCTTCGACCGCATCGGCAACGGCGACATATTCGTCAGCGGCGTCGCCGAAAGCTTCTGGGAGACCGTCTATCTGGTGGACCGGCAGGGCAACTTTGGCTGGTCGATCCGCGAGGGCATGCATTGCTACCAACGCGCCCGCGCCTTCGATCCGCCCAAGGTCTGCCCCAAAAAGGGGCCATTGGGCGAGGCGATCCGCGACCCCATCATCGAATACGCCAACTGGTCGGTCATGCGGACCTGGTCGAAGGTCAAAAGAAAACCATTGGGCACGGCCAACGTCGGTGGCTTTGTCTACCGGGGACAGGCGCTGCCCGGGCTTTACGGCAAGTTCGTGTTTGGCGATTTCAGCGCGGATATCCGGAAGCCGTCCGGTCAGCTCTTCGTCGCCACGCCGGCGCCAAGGTGGCGCGCCTTGTGGCCCATCGAAATTCTCAAGCGCCTGGATGTCAGGCTGCATAGCCTGGGCGAGGATGCGGACGGCGAACTTTATCTCATGACCACGGCGCAGGGAATCCCGGTCGGGAATTCGGGGAAAGTTTGGAAATTGGTGCCGGCGAAAAATTGACGGGAGATGGGAAATTGGCGGATACGTTCGATTATGTGATCGTTGGCGCCGGCTCGGCCGGGTGCATTCTGGCCAACCGGCTGACCGCGGATGGCAAGCATACGGTCTGTGTGCTCGAGGCCGGGCCGCCGGACTGGAACCCCTATATCCATATCCCGGCGGGCTTCATCAAAACCCTGACCAACCCGAATATAAACTGGCTGTACCAGTCCGAACCCAGCCACTGGACGGGGGGCCGCAGGATTGATGTGCCGCGCGGCAAGACCCTGGGCGGCTCCTCCTCCATCAACGGCCATATCTATAACCGCGGCCAGCGCATGGATTTCGATAGCTGGGCACAGCGCGGCAACCAGGGCTGGGGCTATGCCGATGCCCTGCCCTATTTCCAACGCTGCGAACGGCGCATCGGTGGCGCCGACGACACCTTTCGCGGCCGGACGGGCAATCTTCAGGTCACCGACCTGAACTATTCCCATCCCTTGTGCGAGGCCTTCATGGAAGGGGCAAATCAGATCGGCATTCCACGCAATCCCGATTACAACGGCGCCAGGCAGGAGGGCATCTCGTATGTCCAGCGCACCGCCTACCGCCGCCGCCGGGTCAGCACGGCGCGGGCCTTTCTCAAGCCGGCGAAATCGCGCGCGAACCTGACCGTCCGCACCAACGCGCACGCCACCGCCATCCTGCTGGAGGGCAAACGAGCGGTCGGCGTGGCATATGCCAAGGGCGGGCGCGGCGGCCGGGTCACCGAAGTTCGGGCCAAGCGCGAGGTGATCCTCAGCGGCGGCGCGATCAACTCGCCGCAATTGCTGCAGCTATCGGGCATCGGCCCGGCTGGCCTGCTGCAATCCCTGGGCATAGAGGTGAAGCATGAAGTGGCGGGCGTCGGCGAGAACCTGCGCGATCACTACGCCCCCCGCTTTACCGTGCGGGCTAGAAATGCCCAGACCATCAATGAACGGGCACGGGGCCTGAACATCGTCGGCGAGGTGCTCAAGTATCTCATAGGGGCCAAGAGTATCCTCAATCTAAGCCCGTCCATGGTCTATGGCTTCTGGCACTCGGACGAGGCGGCGCGGAGCAACGATCTGCAATTCATCTTCACCCCGGCCAGCTATAAGGAGGGGGTGCACGGGCTTCTGGACGATCACCCCGGATTTACCGTCGCCTGCTGGCAGCATCGCCCGGAAAGCACCGGCTGGGTCCGCGCGCAGAGCGCCGATCCGTTCGAGAAACCGCTGATCCAGCCGAACTATCTGGCCGCCGAAGAGGACCGCCGGGTGACGGTCTGCGCCATGCGGCTGGCCCGCAAGCTGATCAATACCGACGCCATGAAGCCGTATTACGACTTCGAGGTAAGCCCAGGCGAGAGGGTGCAGAGCGATGGGGAGCTGTTGGAGGCGGCGCGGGAATACGGCAACACCACCTTCCATGTCATGGGCACCTGCCGCATGGGGCCACGGACGGACCCGACGGCGGTGGTCGACGACCAACTCCGGGTCCGTGGGATGGAAAGCCTGCGGGTGATCGATGCCTCCATCATGCCGGTGATGGTTTCAGCCAATCTTAACGCCGCCACCATGATGATCGGCGAAAAAGGCTCGGACATGGTACTGGGCAAACCGGCCCTGGATCCGATCATCGTACCGGACTAAAGCGTTTCCGGGCCAGGGGCGCCGGGCGGCACGTCTGTGTGACCGGCCAGAACCCCTGGTTGGTGCCAATGGCGGCCGTCGTTTAGGTTGTGCTCGGGCCAAATCTGCGGAATACTACCAGTTATAAGAGCCAATCTTTTTTCACTTACCCGAACATACGGGTGGCGCCCATGGCAAAAATCAAGCGTCGAATTACCTTCACTATCCTCGCGGCGGCGTTTTGGGCCATCACGCCGCCGGCCGGCGCCGACTATTACGACGGGCTGCGCGCATTCGATAGCAGGGACTTCGCCGGAGCCGCCGCGGCGTGGGAGGCAGCGGGCGATACCCTTTCGTTACGGCATTTGGGACAACTTTATGAGGAGGGGCGCGGTGTGCCGCAAAGCTTTGCCATGGCTTATGCATACTTCAACCTGGCTGCCGCCCGGGGCGATGACCCGGCCCGGGTCCTACGGGACGCGATCGCAACCCGGATGACGCCGGCGGATATTTCCCGCGCACAGAGGATGGTGGAGGAAGGGGTCATTAACCGGGTTCCACACACTGTAGCGCACCCGGTTCCTTGGACACAAGTTTGTCTCACGCGGCGGGCCTGATTGAGATCGCGGCGTGCCACGCCTGACGAGCTTGAGCGGGGCTCAGGTAGCCGTTCTTTTCGACGATCCACTGGGCATTGTAGAGT
>JAKZRK010000313.1:0-3471 GCA_047518225.1 Alphaproteobacteria bacterium
CGGCATCGAAAATGTTCAAAACGAATGGACCCTCATGGCCCTCGCGCACAACTGCAAACGGCTATCTGGACTGGTCGCCTAAAAAACCGCGCAGTCATTATGCAGGAGTTGGGTTATCACAAACCCGACAGACTGCTAGGGAGGGACGCGGCGCGCCATGGAGAGTGAAGCACCATCGACCACGCCATTCGAAGTGGCTCACTGGGATCTGACCCCGGGACGCACAGCGCTGGTCGTTATCGATCCACAGAACGATTTTCTGCACCCCGACGGCTGGTACGCCCGCAAGGGTATCGACATCGAACACATGCGGCGAACCATCAAGCCGACACAGCAGTTGCTTCACGACGTCCGTGCCAAGAACATCCCCGTGGTGTGGACCCGCCACGGCACCCGCGGTCAGGAGGATGGCGGCCCCTTCATGCAGCTTCGCCCCTTCCTCAAGGACGGCGGCTTGCGCCAGGATACCTGGGGCTATCAGATCTACGAAGAATTGCAGCCGCGGGCGGCGGACTGGTACGTCGAAAAGACCCGGCTCAGCGCTTTCTACAACACCAACCTCGAGGGTATCCTGCGCGCGCTCAACACCGATACCGTGCTGTTCGCCGGCGTGCTCACTAACCAATGCGTGGCGGCAAGCTCGAAAGACGCTAATTTCCGTGACTTCAAGCCGATCGTAATCGAAGAGTGCACCGGCACCACGTTGCCGCACCTGCAAGAGCCGGCCATTGAAATGATGCGGGTCGGCTGGTGCGAAGTGCGAGATCTGGAATCGACGCTCGGCGAAATTCGCCAACTCGCCCCTAATACATAGCGGAATTACGCTATGTATTAGATCGTCTGGCCGGAACCGAACCAAATATTCCGCGCTTTGACCCGCGCCCCAGTATCGGGGCAAAATGATTTTTCCAAAATGACCGGCAGTAAACCGCCGAACCACAAGAACGATCTGAAAGGACCATCCCCATGAGTTGGCAACCGGAAATCGACGAGCTGCGCAGGCGCGAGGAGATGGTTCGCCGCATGGGCGGGCCGGAAAAGATCAAGCGGCAGCATGACGGCGGCAAGCTGACCGTGCGCCTGCGGATCGATTTGCTGGTGGACGAGGGCAGCTTTCACGAGGTCGGCGCCGTGGCCGGGCGGGCCAGTTATGACGCGGACGGCAATCTGATCGATCTGTCGCCCACCAACTTCGTCTGCGGCCGGGCCAAAATCGACGGCCAGCCGGTGGTCATCGGCGGCGATGATTTCACCGTCCGGGGCGGGGCGGCGGATGCTTCTATCTGGGAAAAACAGGTGATCGCCGAGCGCATGGCCCATGAACTGCAAATCCCCATCATCCGGTTGGTGGACGGCACGGGGGGTGGCGGTTCTGTCAAAACGTTGGAGACCACGGGGCGGACCTATGTACCCGCCAATCCGGGCTGGGATCTGGTAATCGCCAATATGGGCGAGGTGCCCGTAGTGGCCCTGGCCCTGGGTTCGGTGGCCGGGTTGGGCGCGGCGCGGGCGGTCACCTCGCACTATTCCCTGATGGTGAAGGAGACTTCGCAGTTATTCGTGGCCGGCCCGCCCGTGGTCGCCGCCCTGGGCACGCCGGTCACCAAAGAGGAGCTGGGCGGCAGCGAAATCCACACCCGCAACGGCGCCATCGATGACGAAGTGGATAGCGAGGTGGAGGCCTTTGCCCGCGCCAGGGCCTTTCTCTCCTACATGCCGCCCTCCATCCATCAACTGCCGCCGCGGGCCGAACCGACCGACGATCCGGAACGGCGCGAAGAAAAGCTGTTGAAGATCGTACCGCGCAACCGCCGTCAGGTTTACAAATCGCGCAATATTATCGCGGCCTGCGTGGACCAGGATTCGTTTCTGGAAATTGGCAAATTGTGGGGCCGGTCCGTGGTCACCGGCCTGGCCCGCCTGGATGGCTGGCCCGTCGCGGTACTGGCGGGCAATCCCTATTTCCACGGCGCCGGCTGGACGGCGGACGCCTCGCACAAGGTCACCCGCTTTGTCGATATGGCGCAAACATTTCACCTGCCGGTGGTGCATTTCGTCGATATCCCCGGCTTCGTGATCGGGGTGGAGGGGGAAAAGGCCGGCACCATCCGCCACGGCGCCCGGGCCATGGCGGCCGTCTATCAAGCCACCGTGCCCTGGTGTTCGATCATGATCCGCAAGGCGTTTGGCGTGGCGGGCGCCGCCCACAGCAACCATTCCCGCCTGCATTACCGATATGCCTGGCCATCGGGTGATTGGGGCTCCCTGCCCATCGAAGGGGGGATTGAGGCCGCCTACAAGGCCGATCTGGCCGCATCCGACGACCCCGACGCCATGCTGGCGGATATTCAGAAGCGCCTGAACCGGGTGCGTTCGCCCTTCCGCTCGGCCGAGGCGTTCCTGATCGAGGAAATTATCGATCCACGGGATACCCGGCCCCTATTATGCGAATTCGCTAATCTTGCGGCGCCCCTGCGCCGTACCGGCGAGAGCCGTTTCCATATGCGTCCCTGAATCGGCCCAAAAAAGCGCATCCGGAGCCGAATGTGCTCTATCTCTTGTAACCCGATCATTAACCCTACACGCCCTAATGTCCAACCGGTTGGGTGCCAAGAGGCATCATCAGCCTGCCCACGGTGGGCACCCCTGGGGTATAGCGGCTTGACTGAGATCTTGTTTATTGGTCGTGATGACGACGCCGAGACAGCGGTGATAGCCGCGTTGGGCCGCGTCGACTACACGGTACAACGGGTCCACACCGTGACCGAAGCCAACAATCTGCTGTCCAAACAACGCTTTGACGCCCTGCTGATAGATTTCGACGATGCCAGCGACAGCCCCGGATTTGACCTAGCGCAACTGTTGGGACTTTTCCTGTTCATGCCGACCATTGTCAACGCCGGAGTAAATTCGGGCCATGGCGCCGGAGTAAAAAGGGGCCACTTGTTGATGCCGGATACGGTGTTGCCGGTTGTCCCGGCAATCCATTGGAGGGACCCGCGCGGCTTCGTGTGGCGCTTTAGCGTTACGCGGAGCGAAGCAGCGTGGGAGGTCCCTGTGGGCCCGCCGGGGCAACCACGGTCTCGGCGTTCAGGACGGCTCGGTTTTTGGGGAATTCCGCCGTTTTTGGCTCTGTTTGAGGCGATAGCTCTCGCCGTTCATTTCCAGGATGTGGACATGGTGGGTCAGGCGATCCAGCAACGCTCCGGTCAGGCGTTCGGAACCGAAGATTTCCGTCCATTCATCGAACGGCAAATTGGAGGTGATGATCACCGAGCCTCGCTCGTAGCATTGCGAGATGGTTTCGAACAGAAGTTCGGCGCCGGTTTTAGACAGCGGCACGAAGCCGAGCTCATCGATGATCAACAGATGCTGGCTGGCGAGTTGTTTTTGCAGGCGCAAAAGACGCCGCTCATCGCCCGCTTCCATCAGTTCATGAACCAGGGCGGCGGCGGTGATAAAGCGAACCTT
>JAKZRK010000314.1:0-7492 GCA_047518225.1 Alphaproteobacteria bacterium
ACTGGCCAGCGCGGGCGCGGATGTGGTAGTCGTCTTCATGGTGTTGCTTCCTTTCTTGGTTTAAGCACCCCGAGCCTACGGCTCAGGGGAAGCAACGCCACCCTAATTCAAAGTTTCAACAAATACCGGGACATCCCCCGACCACGATGCGCGTGGGAGATCGACGACGCATCACAGACTCGAATTGACCAACTTTACGACCTTATCCACGAATGTATGCATGCTGTTCACGACTTATCGCGCTCCACGGCGAGTGAAGCGTCAAGATACAACATGCCACTCGAATTGGGCATTTTCTTGGGCGCAAAAAGATACGGTGGCCGACAACAGTTATCCAAACGTTGCTTGGTCTTCGAGCATGAGTCCTATCAATGGCAAAAGTATCTGTCAGACATGGCAGGAAATGACGTTGTCGCGCATGGTAGCCAGGACAATAGGATTATTGGCCTTGTAAGGGATTTTCTTAATTCACATCGGCCGATGGTAGTCGTGCCAGGAGCCGTTTTTATTAGGGAGAAGTACAAGGTTTTTTCCGCGGAGCTTCCCGGTTACCTGGAACGGCTGGGTCATGAGGATACCGAGCTCCAATTCAAGGACTTGTTGAAGATTGTGCTCGAATGGCAACGGTCCCAAGTATGATAGTTGCCGAGCAATTTGCGGATAGTGGCCTTGTCCGAAGAATTGAGCTAACCAGACCTTAGCAACTTCACCGCTGCATCTCTCTCAAACAGATATAGCAGCGCGCGGAGGGCTTGGCCGCGCTCGGATTCGAGGTGGGGGTCGCGGTCCAGGATCAGGCGGGCGTCGTCGCGGGCCACTTCCATTAAATCCTGATGGGCCATGGGGTCGGCCAGGCGGAATTCGGGGAAGCCGCTTTGCCGGGTGCCCAGCAGTTCGCCGGTGCCGCGCAGGCGAAGATCTACCTCGGCGATGCGGAAGCCGTCCTCGGTCTCCCGCATGATGGCGATGCGCGCGCGGGCGTTTTCGCCCAATGGTGAGCCATAAAGCAGCAGGCAATGGCTTTTCTGGCCGCCCCGGCCCACGCGGCCGCGCAACTGGTGCAATTGCGCCAGGCCGAAGCGTTCGGCGTGTTCCACCGCCATGATCGTCGCCTGGGGCACATCCACGCCCACCTCGATCACCGTGGTGGCCACCAGCACCTGGGTTTGGCCGGAGACAAAGGCCTCCATGGCCCGGTCTTTTTCCCTGGCCTTCATGCGGCCATGCACCAGCCCAACTTTATCCGGCCCGAATATCCTGCCCAGGGCGGCGTGGCGTTCTTCCGCCGCCGCCATGTCAAGCTGCTCGTTCTCCTCCACCAACGGACAGACCCAAAAGGCCCGCGCGCCGTTATCGATGGCCCTTTGCACGCCCGCCACCACCTCATCCAGGCGGGAGAGTGGCATGGCGCGGGTATCCACCGGTTGCTTGCCGGGCGGTTTGCCCCGCAGCAGGGAAATGTCCATATCGCCATAGACCGTCAGGCTGAGCGTGCGGGGGATCGGCGTTGCCGTCATCACCAGAATATCCGCCCCCGCCCCCTTGTCGCCCAGGTTCAGCCGTTGATGCACGCCAAAGCGATGCTGTTCATCGATCACGGTCAGGGCCAGATCGTGGAAGACCACATCCTCGGTAAACAGGGCATGGGTGCCGATCAGGATATCGATCCCGCCTCCCGCCAGGTCTTCCAGCAAGGCCTGCCTGGGCCTGCCCTTATTGCGTCCGGTCAGAACCTGGACTTTGACGGGCAGATCAGCGCACAACGCCGTCAGGGTATCGAAATGCTGCCGGGCGAGAATTTCCGTGGGCACCATGAAGGCCGCCTGGGCCCCGGATTCGACCGCCCCCAGCATGGCGAGCAGGGCGACGACGGTCTTGCCGCTGCCCACGTCCCCCTGCAACAGGCGCAGCATGCGCAGGGCCTGCGCCATGTCGGCCTGGATTTCGCCCAATACCTGTTCCTGGCCCTGGGTCAGGTCATAGGGCAGGGCGGTTGCGAGGGCCTGGCGCAGGCGGCCGTCACCCACGATGGCGCGGCCCGCACGGCCCCGGTTGGCGGCGCGGATCATGGCCAGGGCCAGTTGATTGGCCAGTAATTCGTCATAGGCCAGGCGGCGGCGGGCGGGATGGCCCGGCTCCAACGCCGCCAAACCGTCGGGTTCGTGGGCCGCCAGCAGGGCCTGGCGCCAGGGCTGCCATTGTTCCCGGGCCAGCCAGGCCGCATCCTGCCACTCCGCCAGCGCGGGCGTCTCCGCCAGGGCGCCATGGATGGCCCGGTGCAGTGGCTTTGCCGTCAAACCCGTGGTCAGGGGATAGGTTGCCTCCACCGCCGGCAGTTCGGCCTCCTTCTCCGGTGCCACCATATGGTCCGGGTGGGGCATCTGTATTTCCTGGCCGTAATGGCCGACCCGGCCCGAGACGACCCTGACGGCGCCCAGGGGCAGGATCTGGTGCAGATAGTCCTCCTTGGCATTGAAGAAGACCAGGCTGACCGTGCCGGTCGGATCGCTGCACAGCACCTTGTAGGGCAGACGGCGGTTGTTGGCTGGGTGGTGTTCGTCCACGGTAACGGTCAGGGTGACCACGGCGCCATCGGGGGCGGCGGCCACGGTGGGGCGAAAGCGGCGGTCGATCAGCCCTGTGGGCAGATGCCAGCATAAATCCACCAGCCGGCCGCCGGCCAATTTCTCGATCAATTTGCCCAGGCGCGGTCCCACGCCTTTCAACGCGGTGACCGGCTTGAACAGCGGAAATAGTATTTCTGGTCGCATTGTGCCTAGTGAGTTTGCTGGGGCGCTGGCGTGGTTATGAAGGGTACGTTATATCCTGTGGCGGAAGGGGTGGATAGCGATGCAGGAAGATCTGGAAACACGGCGCAAGCGCCTGCACTATCATAGCTGGCACCGCGGCACCAAGGAACTGGATCTGGTTCTGGGGCAATTCGCCGAGCGCCATTTGCCGGCCATGAACGAAACCGAAATGACCCTTTACGAAGCCATCCTGGACGAAAACGAACATGATATTTATGCCTGGCTGGCCGGCCGGGAAGCGGTGCCGGCGGAACACGATCATCATATCATGCGTATGATATTAGACTTTAAATTAACACCATAGTGAATTGAATTATAAAGATAAAATATTATCTGGAAAATCCAGATTTGAGCTCACCGGCGTGCCCGAGGGCCTGGATGCCTTGACCCTGGCGGAGCTGGCCCAGGGCGCGGCGGGCTGGTTGGTGCACATCGCGCGGGACGAAGGGCGGATGGCCAGCCTGGCCGAGGGCATCGCCTTTTTCGCCCCCGGCACCCATATCCTGCGCCTGCCCGCCTGGGACACATTGCCCTACGACCGGGTCTCGCCCAACGCCGAGGTCTCCGCCACCCGCATGAACACCCTGGCCCGTCTGGTGGGCCAGCCGCCGCCCAAGGGGCCGGCCATCCTGCTGACCACCGTCAATGCCTCCCTACAGCGCCTGCCGCCGCGCCGTTCCATTGAAGGCGCGGCCTTTCAGGCCGGTATCGGGGCCGTGGTCGAGGTGGCGGAGTTGCTCGAATTCCTGGTCCGCAACGGTTACAGCCGCAGCGGCACGGTGATGGAACCGGGCGAGTTCGCCACCCGTGGCGGCATCGTCGATATTTATCCCGCCGGGGCGGAGAGCCCGGTGCGGCTGGATTTTTTCGGCGACACCCTGGAAAGCGTGCGCCTGTTCGACCCCCTGACGCAGATCACCATTGGCACCGGCCAGTCGGTGGATCTGGTGCCGGTCTCGGAAGCGCAGTTGACCCAGGAGACCACGGCCCGCTTCCGCCGGGGCTACCGCGATTTGTTCGGCGCCGTTACCGACGACGATCCGCTGTATGCCTCGATCTCCGAAGGCCGGCGCCATGCGGGTATGGAACATTGGCTGCCGCTGTTTCACGATGGCCTGGAGACCGTGTTTGACTACTTGGACGAGGGGGCGATCACCCTGGATCATTTGTGCCTGGAAGCCCGCGACGACCGTCTGGCCCAGATCGAGGATTATTATCAGGCCCGGATCGAGGCCCGGAAGAACCCCTATGGCGCGGCACCGGCCTATAAACCGGTGCCGCCGGGACAGCTTTTCCTGGACGCCACGGCCTGGGACGGGGCGCTGGCGGGACGCCCGGGCGGCGCCTTTTCGCCCTTCGCCGCGCCGGAAAGCGACCGCATTATCGACTTTGCCGGCCGCCAGGGCCGCAGCTTCGCCGCCGAGCGGGCGCAAAGGGAGGTCAATGTCTTCGATGCCCTGCGCGGCCATGTGAACGAACAGCGCCACTTGGGCCGCCGCGTGGTCTTCGCCGCTTTCAGCCAGGGTTCGGCGGAACGCATGGCCCTGCTGCTGCGCGATCACGGCATCGACGGCGTACAGCTTGTCGAACACTGGCCACAGGTCATCGCCCTGCCGACGGACATTCCGGCCATGGTGGTCCTGAACCTGGAACGGGGGGTGGAGACGGCGGACCTCGCGATCATCTCGGAGCAGGATGTCCTCGGCGACCGTCTGGTCCGGCGGCGGCGCAGCCGGCGGGCGGAGGATTTCCTGACCGAACAGAGCCAGCTTTCCCATGGCGATCTGGTGGTGCATGTGGAACATGGCATTGGCCGCTACCAAGGACTGCAAACCATCGAGGTTGGCGGCGGCGCCCATGATTGCCTGCAAATTCATTACCTCGGCAACGACAAGTTGTTCCTGCCGGCCGAAAATATCGAGCTGCTGTCGCGCTATGGTTCGGAAGATGCCGACGTCGCCCTGGACCGCCTGGGCGGGGCGGCCTGGCAGGCCCGCAAGGCAAAACTAAAACAGCATATACGCGACATGGCCGATCAACTGATCAAGGTGGCGGCGGAGCGGGTCTTGCGTACCGCGCCCAGCATCGAACGCCCCGAGGGCCTGTACGAGGAATTCTGCGCCCGCTTTCCCTATGAGGAGACGGAAGACCAACTGGGCGCCATCGAGGATCTGTTCGGTGATTTGCAACGGGGCACGCCCATGGATCGTCTGGTTTGCGGCGACGTGGGCTTCGGCAAGACCGAAGTGGCCCTGCGTGGCGCCTTTGCCGCCGTCATGACGGGGGGACAGGTGGCCATCGTGGCGCCGACCACCCTGTTGTGCCGGCAGCATTTTCAGACCTTCCGGGAACGTTTCGCCGGTTTGCCCGTCCAGATCCGCCAGCTGTCCCGTCTGGTCGGCACGGCGGCGGCGGCGGCCACCCGCGAGGGCATGGCCAATGGTCAGGTGGATATCGTGATCGGCACCCACGCCCTGTTGGGTAAAAAGATCGCCTTTCGCGATCTGACCCTTTTGGTGATCGACGAAGAACAGCATTTTGGGGTGGCCCACAAGGAACGGCTGAAACAATTGCGCAGCGATGTTCACGTGCTGACCCTGACCGCCACGCCGATCCCGCGCACCTTGCAAATGGCATTCTCCGGCGTCAAGGAATTGAGCCTGATCGCAACCCCGCCCGTGGACCGCCTGGCCGTGCGCACCTTTGTCATGCCGTTCGATCCCGTGGTCACGCGCGAGGCGATCCTGCGCGAACATTACCGGGGCGGGCAATGCTTTTACGTCTGTCCGCGCATCCTGGATCTGCCGGAGGCGGAGGAATTTCTGGCCAGCCAGGTGCCCGAGATTAAGTTTGCCACAGCCCATGGCCGCATGGCGCCGCGCCAGTTGGAGGACGTGATGAGCGCCTTTTACGACGGCGCCTATGATGTTTTGCTGTCCACGACGATCATCGAATCCGGTTTGGACATTCCCAACGCCAATACCCTGATCGTGCATCGCGCCGACCGCTTTGGCCTCTCCCAACTCTACCAATTGCGCGGCCGTATCGGGCGCTCCAAGGTTAGGGC
Source organism: Alphaproteobacteria bacterium (assembly GCA_047518225.1). Lineage (GTDB taxonomy): Bacteria > Pseudomonadota > Alphaproteobacteria. Next base: position 5,878 of record JAKZRK010000314.1, read on the forward strand.
CTATGCCTATTTCACCCTGCCGCCCCGGGCCCGTCCCACCGAGGCGGCGGAAAAACGCCTGAAGGTGCTGCAATCCCTGGATTCGCTCGGCGCCGGGTTCAGCCTGGCCAGCCACGATCTGGATATTCGCGGCGCCGGAAATTTACTGGGTGAGGAACAATCCGGTCATATTCGCGAAGTGGGTTTTGAACTTTACAACCAGATGCTGGAAGAGGCCCTGGCGACGGCGCGCAGCGGCGCGGCGGGAGACGTGGCGACGGGTGCGCAGGAGTGGTCGCCACAGATCAATTTGGGCACGGCCGTCCTGATCCCGGAGCATTATGTCGCCGATCTTGGTGTCCGCCTGGGGCTGTACCGCCGTCTGGCCCATCTGGAGGACGAGGCGGAGATCGACGCCTTTGCCGCCGAATTGATTGACCGCTTTGGCGCCCTGCCCGAAGAGGTCGAAAATCTGTTGGCCATCGTCACCATAAAACGCCTGTGCCGGGCCGCCAATGTGGCCAAGATCGATGCCGGTCCGGGCGGGGCCAGCGTGGTTTTTCACAATGACCAATTCGCCAATCCAGGCGGCCTGGTGGCCTTCATCAACGACAACAAGGGCAGCGCCAAACTGCGCCCGGACCATAAGCTGGTCTATCAACGGCAATGGGAAGAGGCGGAAGACCGTCTAAAAGGGGCGAATTATCTGATCAGGCAATTGGCCAGGCTGGCTCAATCGGCGCCGGCGTCCCCAGTCTCTTGAGGGCTTTCGAGCGGTTGGGCGGCAACGACATTTCCGGGCACCTTGTCTTGCAGGGCCAGATCGAACACATGGGTCAGGACCGAGGGTTCCTGCGCCCCTGAAATGGCGTATTTGTGATCGATCACAAAGCAGGGTACGCCGTTGATGCCCATGCGCCGGGCGATACCCTCTTCGGCCATGACCAGATCGCGGTCGGCGTCGCGTTCGAACAATTCGCGCACCAGTGCGCCGTCCATGCCGCAACTTTTTGCGATCTCGACCAATGCCGACTGATCGCCCACATCCACTTCGTCGATGAAATAACGCTGGAACAGCGTCTCGACCACGGCATCCTGAACCCCGGCGGATTCCGACCAGCGGACCAGCCGGTGGGAATCGAAAGTGTTGGGCTGTTGGGGAATGCCGCGGAAATCGAATGCCAGACCGACCTCCTCGCCGGCGGTGGTGACCGCCTCGTAAACCCGGTCCGCCCGATCGACGCCGCCGAATTTCGCCTTCAGATATTCCTGCCGTGTCATGCTGGCGGCGGGCATGTCCGGATTCAATTGAAAGGGCCGCCAACCGATCTGGAATTCATAGTCCGGGCGCAGGGCGACGGCCTGTTCGAACCGCCGCTTGCCGATGTAGCACCACGGGCAAACCGTATCGGAAATGATATCCACGTGAATCATTTCCCTATGATACGCATCCTTTCGGCGAAGGTTAAGACCCTTTGCCAAGAATCAGGCCAACCTAGCAGGTTGCTGAAAAAGGCCTCGCAATTTTGTTTATATCATGATTCTCTGATTGCGTTGGATCGGAGGGTGTTATGCGTGGTGATGACGTAAAGAGCGGCAGTCTTTTCAGTTATGTGGATCTTGATGATCGGGTTCC
>JAKZRK010000315.1:0-12927 GCA_047518225.1 Alphaproteobacteria bacterium
CCAAGGATAGGTAATATCAGGTTTTATCCACCAGCAACGCGGAGACAGGCAAATATTCTTCACCGAACCGCAAAGACCTGTACAAGCACGCCATCGGCCAACAACTTTTTACCGCCCCGTCAAGATTCAGCTATAGCTCCATCAAGCAACAGCTATTGGCGACAAGGTAGGAAGAAAATCCGAAGCCAAAATATTCTGCCTGACACCCACAAATCAGTAACTCGTTCTCGTATTCGGCTTGTTAAGTGAAATAGCGAATTTAGGCATAAACCAGTAAATTCCACTTTCAAAGAACAGCCGTAACCTACGGATTCCCCTGGACCTTCGCAAGTGTCTTTCCATAAATGCCGCAAGAAAATCACATATTGTGGCAACAATGCAACAAATGCATAAGTCCAAGTCAGGATGGTAATATCAAACAGCTCGTGTTGTAGTATGTAAAAGTTAATAAACTTACCTACTGTGTTCAGTACCGTCTAACGACGATCGCCGGTTTTCATACTGCGAACCCTGATGATGGCCCTTGTCTCTCAAGCAAAAGTTGCGTCTATATATCTGATTATACTGGCGCTTTTCGCGCCCAGCTTGGCATTACCTGGCCATGCCGGGAGTTATTCGCCGCGGCTGCAACGCATCGATTTGGGATATGATATTTACTTGGGCGGGTTTCTCGCGGGCTCAGTTGATCTGACGATTGAATCGGACGGCAAGCGTTACAAAATCAATAGTGCCTCCCGTAGTCATGGTGTGCTGGATATTCTGTTTAATTTCAGACGTCAGAACGATGTTCTGGGCCAAATAACCGGACAGACGGCCAAGCCCTTGAAATATGCGGCAACAGGCGTCTGGGCCGGCGAGGCGCGTTCCGTTTCAATTATTTACATGGGCGAAAATGGCTTGAAATTTACGGCACGGCCAAACGCGACCGAAGACGAGCGTGAGCCCGTGCCCCCGCATCTTTTGCCGGGCACCATGGACCCTTTCAGTGCGCTGTATCAGGCGGTATTGCGCTATCATGAGCGGGAAATGTGCGACGGCAGGAGCCAGGTGTTCGATGGGCGGCGGCGTTACGACTTTTTCTTTGAAGCCATTATCGGCGGACCGGTGTCAGGGCCGCTCTATTCCGGCCCGGCGAACATTTGCCGCGTGCGGCAAATTCCCATTGCCGGGTTTTCGCGGCGCGCCTGGTTGCCGCGTCTAATGCGGCCGGAGTGGACGGACATTTGGATGGCCAAGGTGCGCGATGATCTACCGGCCTTGCCCGCGCGCCTGGAAGCCGACGCCGGTCTCGGTGCCATGGTCGCGCATTTGGTGGCCATCGGCGGCCGAAAACATCCGCCGGGCGAGGAGCCGTCTGAAAAGGGAAGACGGGAGGATATAGCGTCCGATGACGATCCTCGGCACTGATACCAGACTGGGCCGATCTCACTCCTGGCGCAGGAATTCCAGCGCGGCCCGCATCGCGCCCGAATGGCCCCAGACATCGTGCGCCGCGCCGCCGTCAATGACCAACGATCTGGAGCGGTCCGGGGTCTTGAAAAATGCGCTGCAATCACCTAGCTGCCCACCCGTCCGCTCAGGTTGGTACCAGGGGTCGTCGCTCCGCACGATTGCTAATACCGGTTCCCCATCCGGTGCCGCCAATCCGCGAATGAACGGCGCCCCGTGGCAGGTCCATTGGGCGACAATTCGTGCCCTAAATTCTTCACCCCGATACAGGGCCGCGGCGACGCCACCCTCGCTGGTGCCGACCAGATATAGGCGGTCGTTATCGATCCAGGGCAGCGCGGCCATGCGCTGCAGGGCATAACTGATTTCCACCAAGCGAAAATCGAAGACGAAGATATTCCGGCCGCCCGTGCGTTCCGAGGGGCGGCATTGCAAGGGGCGAAAGCGCCTTGCGAGACTGTTTGGCGCGATGACGGCGAAACCGGCCTTGGCGAAGGCCCGCAACGGCGCCAAGCGGCCTTGGCCGTTACAGCCATGCATGTAAAGTATCGTTGGATAACGCCCGGGCGGGGGCAAATCGGCAAGATGATCGCGCATGGCCTTGTCGGACAACTTTCCGGCCAGCGGCTCCAGGCCTTTCCGCCGGGGCAGCAGGATCATTGCCTGGTCAAACGTCCGGGCGATATCGCTGTCGCTCTCGGTCAGAATTGAAGGATTTAAAAGCTCGCTGCGGTTCCACAATTCGCTCTCACAAGCGGTCAGCAACAGCAGCGGTACCAGAAAAATCCATGGCATTCGGATCCGGCCGAAATCCGTGTTCCATGACGGCATTATCCTACCCTCTCGATCGCACTGGCTTGCACCCACCAATCGGTCCGCGCGGCGGCCAATTTGCCCGCGGCCGCCTTGGCGCGGGCCAAATTATCGAATAGGCCGAAACAAGTCGCCCCGGAACCGGACATCCGTGCCAGCCGGCAATGGGGCAGGGCCGCCACGGCTTCGATGACCTCGCCGATGACGGGGGCTAGCCGCCGGGCCGCGGGCTCCAGATCATTGCGGCGGCGAGCCAGGGCTTGCGCCAGTGCCGCCGCCTGGCCGGTGCTTTCCCGCCAAGGGTGGCTGGGCGCAAAGGTGTTTGGCAAACCGTCAAATACCGCGGCCGTCGATACCGCTGGTCCAGGATTGACCAAAAGCAATGCGAAGCATGGCAGTGGCGGCGCCTGCCGAACTTCATGGCCAATGCCGCCGATCAGGCTGGGCCGGGCGGTCAGGCAAACCGGAACATCGGCGCCCAGGCGGGCAGCCAGGGCATGCAGAGCAACGTCGCTGATGGGCAATTGCCACAGCGCCCGCAATGCCAACAGGGTCGCCGCCGCGTCGGCCGAGCCGCCGCCGAGGCCCGCCGCGACCGGCAATGTTTTGCGCAGCCCGATCCGGGCCCGCGCCTGGATGCGCGCGGCCCGTGCCAGCGACGTCGCGGCCTGTAACACCAAATTGTTGTGATCCACGGGCAGTCCGGCGGCGAAGGGGCCATCAATGGTTAGTGCCAGATCGTCGCTTGCCTCGACATTGATGGTATCGCCCAGGCGGGCGAAAACAATCAGGCTGTCCAGGCAATGATAACCGTCCGACCGCCGTCCGTTAACATGCAGATAAAGATTGATTTTTGCGTGCGCCGGCCACTGCCCGCCATCGCCCGCCATCTTCGCCAAGGTAGGCGGCTCAGCCACCGTTTTCGCTTTTATTGCCCTTGTCGCGGCCCAGGGTTTCGGGGAGACCCAGGCCATTGTTTCGCTTGGCCTGGATGCCGGCGATCGATTTTTCCTCGGCGCCAAGGTCAATCGCATGGCTCCATTGGAATTTCGCTTCAAGCTTCCGTCCGGCGCGCCAATAGGCATCGCCCAGGTGATCATTTATGATGGGGTCTTGGGGCCGCAATTCTACCGCCCGCTCCAGATGTTTGACGGCTTCATCATATTGCCCCAGACGATAATATACCCAGCCCAGACTATCCACCACATAGCCGTCGTTAGGCCGCTTCGAAACAGCCTTTTCTATCATTTCGCGGGCGCGTTCCAGATTGAGGCCCTGATCAATCCAGGAGTAACCCAAATAATTAAGTATTCTGGGCTCGTCAGGTCTAAATTCCAACGCCTTCAGGAAATCGGCTTCGGCGGCTTTCCACTGCTTGGATCGCTCCAGAGCGATACCCCGTTCATACAAAAGGCTCCAATGGCGCTGTTTCAGGGTGCCAACCCGCGCGAAAACCTCTCCAAAAGCGGCGATCGCTTCGTCAAATCGATCTTGGGACCGCAGAATTCTAGCCACCGTGATCAGCGCCGAAGTATCGTCTGACCGTTCCTTTGCCATGCTCCGCAACAAAGCGACCGTTTCGTCAACCCGATCCAGGTTGTTCATATTGGCGGCCGTGCGGATGCGGGCATTCCAATGAAAGTATGAATTTTCCGCAATTTGCCCATAGGCGGCGATGGCATCTTCAAACCGTTCCTGGCCCTCTAGAACCTCGGCTAGGAGCATACGTGCCGCGCCCAGGTCAGGGCGTAGAAGCAGGGCAAGATGAGAATAAATTCTCGCTGTTTCACTCCCCCGCGCCCCGGTTATGGCAAAGCCGGCGGACAGAAATGCCTCGGCCACGCCTTCGGCCACGGAGTTTATGGGCGGCAATAGGGTTTTGCCCAGGAGCAATTGATCGCGGGCATGGCTAACCACCGGATTGCCCAGATTCCGCGCCAGGAAATTATCGAACAGCGCCAGCGCCTTGTCCCGATCGCCGCTACGGCTTAAAAATCCACCGTAATGCAAGGTCACCCGGGTGACGCGCCGGGCGCTGCTTTTCAGGGTTTTCGCAAAAGCCGCCGCGGCCGTCTCGTCGTAGCCGGCAAAATCACTAACCAGGGCGGTGTGATAGGTGCGAAATGGTGCGAAGACGGCCCGGCTGCGCAGCTGATCGAGGGTCTTTAGCGCCGTGTTGAATTGATTGCTCCCGGCCTCTACCCAGGCCAACAGCATTGGCTGTAACAACGACATATAATCCGCACGGGAGGAACGTTGCAAATGTATGCGGGCTGTCGATAGATCGTCAGTGCGAATGGCGTTCGTCGCCAAAATCAATCGCGCCATTGCGGCATTGTCCTGGTGGACGATCCGGCGTTTCGCCAACGCGATGGCACGGGGCACACGCCCTTCGGCCAGCATCATGACCATGGTTCGTTGCAACAGGGCCTGATTGTCGGGATCGGCGGCAAGAGCGACATTGTAAAAGTTTGCCGCGCGGACCGTATCATGTTCGTCACGGGCCAGCCGCGCCGATAGATAATGCCCCAACGGCGAGGTGCGCGCCGGTGCCCCGGCAATTGCCGCCATCGCTTTGCCATCCTGCTCGGGCGCGGAATTGGCGCAGCCCGATAACAGCGGCAGCGACAGCGTCGCCGCTGCCAATAATGCCAAGGCGCGCGGCAACGGGCTACATATTTGGATAGTTCGGGCCACCCGTTCCCTCCGGTACAATCCAGGTAATATTCTGTGTTGGATCCTTTATTTCACAGGTTTTGCAATGAAGGCAATTTTGCGCGCTAATTTGCAGCCGCGCGTTACCGCCAGCGTCATCGGTCAGGATTTCGTATACGCCGGCGGGACAATACCGCTGTTCCGGTGCATCATAAAGCGCCAGATTATGGGCCACCGGCACATTTGGGTCGGCCAAAAGCAGATGTACCGGTTGATCCTCTTCATGGTTGGTGTTGGAGATAAAGACCGAGGATAATTTATCGAAACTGTAGACCCCATCGGGTTTGGGATAGTCGATGGCCTGACATCGCTCTTTCGGTTTCAGGCTTTCGTGATCGTGGTGCGGATTGTTCAGGGTCCAGCCGACATGGCCGCCAAGGAATTGATCGACACCGTTGTAGAGCGTGCCGCCAATCAAGCCCCATTTGGCGAAGGCCGGGCGGAAGTTGCGGGCCGCGGTCAATTCCCGCCAGACCCAGGACTGGCGCAAGGCGGCCGGATAACTTTCCAGCACCGCTTGGGGCATCTCTTCACCGGCTGCGTTCGCTGTCTGGATCGCCCCGAAGGCTGCTTCGGCCGCCAACATGCCGGTCTTGATGGCGTTGTGGCTGCCCTTGATTTTCGGCACGTTCATGAAGCCGGCGCTGCAACCGATCAGGGCGCCGCCGGGAAACACCAGGCCGGGTATGGATTGCAAGCCGCCCTCATTCAGGGCCCGGGCGCCATAGGCGATACGCTTGCCCCCTTCCAGGTGGCGTCTGATTTCGGGATGGGTCTTATAGCGTTGGAATTCGTCGAACGGGGACAGATAGGGGTTCTGGTAATCCAGCGCGATGACGAAGCCGATGGCGACCTGATTATTGTCCAGATGATACAGGAACGATCCGCCATAGGTGGCGTTGTCCATGGGCCAACCGGCCGTATGCACCACCAGGCCTTCACGGTGCGCTTCGTCGGGAACTTCCCAAAGTTCCTTGAGGCCGATGCCATAGGTCTGCGGCTGGCAATCCTTGTCCAAATCAAATCGTTTCATCAATTGCTGCGACAACGAGCCCCTGCACCCTTCGCCAAATAGGGTATATTTGGCGTGCAGTTCCATGCCCGCCTCGAAGCTCGGCTTTTGCTCTCCCTGGGCATCGATGCCCATGACCCCGGTGACCACGCCCTTGACCCGGCCATCGTCGTGGAACAGAAGCTCGGAGGCGGCGAACCCCGGAAATATCTCAACTCCCATCGCCTCGGCCTGCTCCGCCAGCCAACGGCAGAAGTTGCCCAGCGAGATGATGTAATTGCCTTTGTTATGAGTTGCCCTGGGCAACACGATATTGGGCAGCGGGATCGAATTGTTGGCCGTTAGAAACATAAATTTTTCGACCGTCACCGGAACGTTCAAGGGCGCGCCGCGCGCGGCCCAATCGGGGATCAGCTCGTTCAGTGCGCGGGGCTCCATCACCGCGCCCGACATGATATGGGCGCCGACCTCCGAGCCTTTTTCAAGCACGCAAACGGAAAGCTCGACGCCGGCCTCTTCGGCCATCTGCATCAGCCGGATCGCCGCCGACAGGCCCGCCGGTCCGGCACCGACGATCAGCACATCCACTTCCATCGATTCGCGTTCCATGGCACCCATCCTTACTGAACCACGTTATGAATGTGGCCCGTTATGCCGCCGAACCATCCGGCGGGTCAATGGTCCCGATTTGAGGCCCCCACATGGACCCCAGGCGCGCCCGCGCCACGGGTACTGTTTCAAAATCCCAAGCCGTGCTAATTTCCCGCCATGGAGCATATAGCGAATCATCTGGCCGCGCTGAATTTCTATATCGATGCCGGGGTGGACGAGGTCATCGGCACGTCCCCCGTCGATCGTTTCGCCGAAAGCCAGACGGCACCCGCGGCACCGGCGGCCGGGGCCCATGCGAAGGCGCCGTCGCCAGCCCAATTACCAGCGCCTGGCCAACCTGCCGTTGCGCCCGCCGCGCCCGCCGCGATATCCATGCAGGCGCGCACCGAGGCCGAGGCCACTGCCCGCACACTGGCGGCGGGGGCCGCTGATTTGCCTGCCTTGCGGGAGATCATGGACAATTTTGATCTGTGTCCACTGAAAAAGACCGCTGCCAATACTGTTTTTGGCGCCGGCAATCCGGCCGCCATGATCATGTTGATCGGGGAAGCCCCCGGTGCCGACGAGGATCGCCAGGGGCTGCCCTTTGTCGGCGTATCGGGGCAACTGCTTGACCGTATGCTGGCTTCCATCGGGCTGGATCGCGATAGCGTCTATATCACCAATATGCTGGCCTGGCGGCCACCCGGCAACCGTAAGCCAACGGCCGAAGAGACCACCATGTGCCTGCCGTTTATTCGCCGGCATATCGAGCTGGTGGCGCCCCGGATACTGGTCTTTGTCGGCGGCACTTCGGCCACTACCCTGTTGGAACGCCGCGACGGCATTACCCGCATGCGCGGCCGCTGGTTCGAATATCCGCCCGGCGGCACCGTTGACGCCGCCAGCGCCAATGACACTGACGGCGCCATCCCCGCCATGCCGATCTTTCATCCCGCCTACCTTTTGCGCCAGCCGGCGCTGAAAAGATTGGCCTGGATTGATCTTCTTGCCATCAAGGCACGGCTACAAGATATAGCTTGACGTCCATATCAAGTGGTTAAATTTCGCTTGACTACTAAATGTGGTGCCGCGCGCGGAATGGCTGACTTGCCGGTTTCGGCCCGATAGGCTATTAAAAAATCCATGCTGGAGGTCAACTTTCATAACAGCCGTCGCTCCATCTGGCGCTTTCCCGTGCCGATGCGGGCCATTGGCCTCGCCATGTTGTTTTGCCTAACGGGGTCTTTCGCGGCCCAGGCCGTACAGGCCGGCCCCGCGGCGGCACCTGTTGCCCCACTGGACACGGTCACGCCGGAAAACCCAATCCGGGACATGGGCCTGCCGAAGATTTTGAGCCCGGCGGACATTTCGAACTACCGGCGTATCTTCGCGTTGCAGGAGATGGGTAAGTGGAAGGCGGCGGATCGTCTGATCAAGCGCCTGGATGATAATCTGTTGCTGGGCCACGTGTTATTCCAGCGCTATATGCATCCCAGGAAATACCGCTCCCGCTATCGGGAATTGAAGGGTTGGCTGGCCCAATACGCCGATCACCCGGGAGCTGCCAGGGTATACAAGCTGGCCCAGCGGCGGCGGCCGAAAAACTACCGGGCCCCGCGTGCGCCGGTCGGTCCCCGGTCAGCCCGCGGCTATGCTGATCCGACGCCCGATCCCAGTTATCGTTCGCCCCGCAGGCGAAATGCCGCCCAGCGCCGCCGTGTACGCCAGATTGCTTCCAAAATTCGCCGCAACGTACGGCGCGAAATTCTGACGCAGTCGGAGAAATTTCTGGCCCGCAAGGACGTCACCAAGTTGCTGGACGTGGTGGAGCGGGATGCATTGCTGAGCCGGGTGGCGGCCAGGTGGTTCTATCGCGGCAACCCCGAACGGGCCCTGGCCTTGGCCGGCCCGGCCGCGGACCGCTCCCGCGCCCACATCTCCAATGCGGACTGGATTGCCGGCCTGTCCGCCTGGCGCCTGCAAAAGACCGATCTGGCGGCCCGGCATTTCGAGGCTCTGGCTTATTCCACCACGGCCGATGCATGGAACCGCACGGCGGGCGCGTTCTGGGCCGCACGGGCCTATCTGGTCGGCCGGCAGCCGGACCGGGTGAACCCTTTATTGCAATTGGCGGCGGAACATCCCCGTACATTTTATGGCCTGATCGCGGCGCGGCAATTGGGCGTCGATCTGGATCTGCACTGGACGCCACCGCCCTTGACATCCGATGGCATGGCGCTGCTCGATGGTATCCCAGGCGCCCGCCGCGCTATCGCCCTGGCCCAGGTGGGTAAGGTGCACCTGGCGGAACGGGAACTGCGCCGTTACTATCTGGGCGGCGACCGCTCGAGCGGCCCGGCTCTGCTGGCCCTGGCCCATAAACTGGATCTGCCGGCGACACAATTGCGCATGGCCCGGGGCGTGCGCGGCAGCGATGACCGGCCCTATGATCGGGCGCTGTTCCCTATGCCGCCGTGGCAACCGGCAAACGGTTTCGCCGTGGACCGGGCCCTTTTGTTTGCCTTCATGCGGCAGGAATCGGGCTTCAACGCCCGCGCCAAAAGCCCCGTGGGCGCCCGTGGTCTGATGCAATTGATGCCCCGGACCGCATCCTTCGTGGCCCGCGACCGCAGTTTGCACCGGCGCAACAAGTCGAAGCTTTATAATCCGGAATTCAATCTGGAACTGGGCCAAAAATATCTCGCGCACCTGCTGCGGGATGACTTGGTAAAGGGCAACCTGTTCCACTTGGCGGTGGCCTATAACGCCGGTCCCGGCAACCTGCGTAAATGGCTGCGCAAGGCCAGGTTCGAAGGCGACCCCCTGTTGTTCGTGGAAACCATCCCCTGGCGTGAAAGCCGCCTGTTCGTCGAACGGGTGCTGACTAATTTCTGGATTTACCGGGAACGCTTGCGCGAGGACAGCCCCTCTCTGGATGCGGCGGCGACCGGACATTGGCCGATCTATTTCAACTTGGACAATGCAACGGAGGCGGTGGCGCGAAATGCCCGGAATTGATGAAAATATTGCCTTTCGCCCCGTCAACATCGCTGTTTTGACGGTCTCCGACAGCCGTTCCCTGACCGATGACCGCTCGGGGGATGTTTTGGTGGAGCGGTTAACCAACGCCGGTCACGAACTGGCCGGCCGGGCCATCGTCAAGGACGACATACCCGCGATCATCGGACAGTTAAACACCTGGATCGCGGATGCGGCGATAGAGGCGGTCATTTCCACGGGCGGCACCGGGGTCACGGGCCGGGATGTCACCCCGGAAGCCTTCGCACAGGTCTATGAAAAAGAGATTGCCGGATTTGGTGAAGTTTTCCGCCAGATCAGTTTCAAATTTATCGGCACCTCGACGATCCAGTCCCGCGCCACGGCCGGGGTGGCGGGTGGAACCTATCTGTTTGCCTTGCCGGGTTCGCCGGGGGCCTGCCGGGATGGCTGGGATCATATCCTCAAGGATCAATTGGATATTCGTTACCGCCCCTGTAATTTTGCCGAACTGCTGCCCCGCTTGCAGGAACATTTGCCGGCGGGCGCCTAGCCCGATCAGGGTTGGTCCACATAAGCGTTTTGATACGCTTGAAAATCGGCGGGCGTATCCACATCCGATAGGGTTTCCAGCATTACCACCCGCGCCGCCGTTGGCAGATTGGCCAGGGTATCGGCCAGGGCGTGGGGGCTGGACCAGCGGACCTGGCGGAACAATCGTCCCGCCCATCGGCCACGGCGCAGGCCCACCAACCAGAAACCACCGTCGGCGGCCGGCCCGAAGACCACGTCGGCCCGTTTCAGGGCGCACAGAGCCTGCGCTATGTGGTGTCGGTCCAGATCTGGAATATCGCCGCCGACAAGAACCACCGGGCCTTTATGGGCCAGCATGGCCCTGGCCATGCGCCGGCCTAGATCGCCCTGGCCTTGGGGCTGGCGATGCAGACCCGTCGGCCAGCGGGCGGCACCTTGATCCGGACTGACGGCCAGCACCGTCCGCCAGCGGCCGTCGTGGCCCAGGCGGCGCCACAGTCTGGTTAGCATGGCGTTGTAGAAGCGCCAGGCGGCCAGCCTGCCGATGGCCGCGCCCAGGCGGGTCTTTACGGCACCTAGCCGTGGCGCCTTGACGAACAGGATCAACTGGCCCGGTTCCATGCCTTTTCCCCCATCGGCGCCATGTTCAGCCGTATAGCCGGACCAGCAACCGGGGCGGCAACCCCAGAAAATACAGGCCCAGGCACAGCAGATTGCGGGCCGGGCGGCGCCAATAGCCGCCGCGCCGATAACGCTGGGCCGAGGTCTTGGCCGCCGCCGCCAGCATGCGTAACCGCCGCCGTCCGATCCGGCGGGCCAGATCCACATCCTCCATCACGGGAAGATCGCGGAAGCCGCCGATCCGGCCATAAAAGCGCCGGGACAGCAACAGGCCCTGATCGCCGTAAGGCAGGCCGAATTTGGCGCAGCGCCAAGCCACGATCCGCTCCAATCGCCGGGCCGCCGGCCGCTCGTCGTCGAGGGCGAAGCGAAATGCCGCCGCCCGCGCGCGGTTTTCCGCATCGGCCACGAAGTCCTCCGCCGCGAACAGCCATTCGGGAGCCAAAACGGTGTCGCCGTGCAGGAACAACAGCCACTCGCCGCCAGCCGCCACGGCGCCGCGCTGCAATTGCCCGCCCCGTCCCGCCGGTCCGGTCATCAGCCGGGCGCCGGCGGCCTGGGCAACGGCCTGCGTGCCGTCGGTGGAGCCACCATCGCTGATCAGCACCTCTTGGACTAGGCCCACATCCTGGCCCGGCTTCAGGGCCGCCAAGGTAGCGGGCAGGCTGGCCGCGGCGTTCAAGGTGGGTATGACGACTGAAATCATGGCCACCATCATAGCGGAAATCTGCGCCGCATAATGTTCTTGATTTGTTCCTGCGATATCGTAGCGTCCACCGATCATGGATGAAAGCACAACAAACCGCATGCACCCGGCCAGCCGCCGTGGCCGCGGCGCCGCCAGCAACCAATCGGGCCGTTACGAGGCCCATGACCGGGAATGGTGCGATGATGGCTGGGGCAACCTGGATGCCGCCCCGCCAGCCCTGAGCACGTCCCTGACCAAGGATAGCAGCCGCAAGGTTATCAGCTATAACAAATCGCCCGATCTCGGCTTTGACCGCGCCATCAATCCCTATCGGGGCTGCGAACATGGTTGCATCTATTGTTTCGCCCGGCCGACCCATGCCTGGCTGGGCCTGTCGCCCGGGCTGGATTTTGAAAGCCGATTGTCTTTCAAGCCCGACGCCCCGGCGGTCCTGGCGCGGGAGTTGCGCCGCCGCGGCTATCAATGCCGCCCCATAGCCCTGGGCACCAATACGGACCCCTATCAGCCGGTGGAGAGGCGCCTGGCGGTGACCCGGGAACTGCTGAAAGTACTGGACGGCTTCAACCACCCGGTCTCCATCGTGATGAAATCCAATCTGATCTGCCGCGATATTGATATTCTAGGCCCAATGGCGGCCCGCGGCCTGGTCAAGGCGGCGGTGTCCGTCACCACCCTGGACCGCCGTCTAGCCCGGCGCATGGAACCCCGCGCGGCGACGCCCGAACGCCGCCTGGCCGCCCTGGCCAGTTTGGCCAGGGCAGGGATCCCCTCGGCGGTCATGGTGGCGCCGGTGATCCCGGCCCTGACGGATATGGAGATGGAGGCGATCCTGGGCCGGGCCGCCGCCGGCGGGGCCCAGGCGGCCGGCTATATCCTTTTGCGCCTGCCGTTGGAAATCAAGGCGCTGTGGCGGGAATGGCTGGCCGAGCATTATCCCGACCGGGCCGAACGCATCATGCGGCATGTCCGCGAGGCCCGTGGCGGCAAGGACTACGACAGCCAATTCCATCAACGCATGGTCGGCGCGGGACCCTACGCGGAATTGATCGCCCGGCGTTTTGAATTGGCCTGCCGGCGCCTGGGCCTGCGCCAGGGCCGGGAGGAGCATAGATTGGATTGTGGGCAGTTCCGTCCGCTGCCCGAACCAGCTTCGCCCGAGGATGACCAACTGCCGCTGTTTTGACGGTTCAACCAGATTCGCATGCGCGCCAAATTGAAGGCGGTGGAAGACATAAAGGGCGATGGCGTGCGCATCATTTCCGAAGTGACCATGGAAGGCGAGGGCGAGGACCGCCCCGTTATGGTCGCCGAAACCATCGGTATTGCCTAAGCCTGAACCAAAAACCTTGCCTATCCGGTTTACACCCACACCCACTAGGGCTAGAATGGGCGCAAACCGGATATAGGGGAGCGCGCCATGGATGTTCTCGACCGCGCCGATCTCCCATTCCCGCATTCGCTACCCGAGTTCCAGCGACTTTTC
>JAKZRK010000316.1:0-4186 GCA_047518225.1 Alphaproteobacteria bacterium
CGGTGTTCATGAGCATCTCCTCGGAGAAACTCCGAAAAGTGCTCCATCCAATTCAAATCGACACCATGCATTTTCGCTTCAAACCCCGCAGAAATCCTGGCTCTCTAAGCCAGCACCGCTCAGTTAACCGGACAGCAGTGATTTGCAAGAGCTTCCCGGAGATTTGCGGACCATTTCCCGAACCGTTTCCAGAACCAGGTCCATTTCCCGATCCGTTCCCCGATCCCTTCCCAGGACCAGACCCTGCGCCGTTCGGCCCGGAGGATCTGGATCCACAGGCCGCCCGGCAAGCGAAGTTGGCTGCGGCGACCATCGACCCCGCCGCCAGGCCGCCGTTGTCGAGGCGGCTGGTGAACGATCTCCGCGCCCTGCGTAATCTGCCGCAAAAGGAAATCCGACCGTTCCTGGAGCTTCGCCCGCACCTGCATCACCTGTGGTGCCATTGCAGTTTGCGTAAAGTGGGCGAGACCGTCATCAATCCCGACGGCAGCTTTGACTTCTGTTATTGGCACACGGGCACGCCACTCGGACACCACCATTGCACAACCACCTATGCCTACAAGGTGAAGCAGTATATCGGCGGCCAGTGGGTCGAGATTTATGACGGCATCGCCGCCCACGACTACTACACCGCCGATGAACTGGCCGAGCTGGAGAGCTATCACCCCGACGCCATAGAATGCGGCGGGCCGCCGCAACCGGATGTGGAGCACGATAGGCCCTTCGTGCTGTTGGAGCGGATCGGCGGCACCCCCAGCCATCGTCTGGTCAGCCCATTGCAACATGCGGAAACCGGCATTGATGACGGGCCGCTGGCGGCCAACGGCGGCCTTGTGGATCCGGCGCCGCCTGGTGTGTTCACCGGCCTCTATGATCGGCCCTGGGGTAAGACGCTGGGGCTGCGCCTGTTCGTCGAGGAAGGCATGAAGGCGCTGGGCGCGCGCTATTACCGGATCAGCGTGGTGGCCGCGGACAATAACGGAAACCCGGCCGGCGGCAATGTACCGATACCGCTGAGCACGCCGCGTTCCTGGGCGAAGATCGAGTACGTGGCTGGCCTGCCCGCCATCGTCGCCGACGTGCTTGGGCCGCTCACCATCAATGGCGAGAACAGCCTCTACAAGATCCCGTATTGGGCTGACGGCAATTGGCTGTCGAACCAGTACCACCAGGTCTGGAACACGGCCAACGCCGCCAACGGGCGCTACCTCGCCATAGTCGAAGTTTTCGATCAGAACGGCGTTCGCCTACGTCCGACGGGCTCGCCCGGCGCCGGCACCGCCAAGAACTTCGATTTCCTGCACTGGCGTGATGCCGCCGGCTTTGACACGGTTTCCTTTGCCGCGCTTACGCACGTCTTCTGGACCGACAATCTGGCGGTCTATGGCGATATCGAGGATTTGCGCCTGAACCACAATTCAAGCAACGAGGAATGCCAATTCCTTACCGGCCAAGGCGATAGCACTTTCTCGACCGGCTTCCGGGCCTTCCACGTCAATGGCCCGGCGGCCAATTCGTTCATGTGGGATTGGCGGCTGCGCTGGCGGCACGGGCTCAACGGCGCCTGGACCGCGTTGGACTACGGAACTCAGAATGTCCCCGCGGGTCTGGCCGGTGGGCCGCCCCAGGAGTCGGCCACGGAAACCTTCGCCGTCATGCTGGCCGGTCTGCAACCGCCAAAATGCGCCTTTGGCATGAACCTGTGGGTGCGCGCGAAGCACACCAACGGCAGCCGCCGCCTGGAGGAGTATGACGCCCGAGACGACGCCGCCTTTGCCCTGGAGATCGGCCCCTGAGCGGCCCGGTGCCCTGTTGAACGGCGGCTTGCTGCCGCCCCGCTTCCGGGATCGGCCAGTTTTCCGCTGTATCGGCGGTAAATTGGCTGGTCCCGCGTGGTATTTGTCGGGCATGGCAAATGTTTTCCCTGACGGGCGGGCAAACGTGCTAAACGCGTGTTCGGTCAGTTTATCGAAACATCGAAATCACTTGGCGTTCTATGGCCGCTCCCATTACGGTCGCGGCGACTTCGGCGTCAACGACGCCGGCATCCGCGCCTGGCTTACGGCCTTGCGGTAATACGGGGAAGCAGTCAGCCGACCTCTACCAATTCCAACCCTTCCCGGCTTGGCCCCTCGACCATTATTGCCCGCGTGCCGCCCAGGGGATAAACATCCGACAGCAATGTCACGCCCTCGCCGCGCAGCTTGGCGATCCAGGCGTCCAGATCGCCGACCGACAGAGCCAGATGGTCCTGAAACTGCCCTAAAGAAGACCCGAGCGGCGCGTCACCTTGGTTTGCGTACCAGATCAGATCCACATCGCCGAACGTCACGCCGCCGCGCGGGGCACGGTACATTCCCTGCCGTTTCAAAGCCGGGAATGTGCGGTCGGTGGTGCGCGCCACCTTGCAGGCCGCCTCGGTCACCGGGACGTCGCCGAAACTGGCGCGCGTAGCGGCGTTGAAATGCTTCTGGTACCAAAGCTGGGCCCAGAGTGGATCATCCTGCCACATGTGGATGTGGTTGAAGCGCTCGTTCGGATAGTCGCCCGCGATCTCGATCAATGCGGCGTCCGGTCCCTGGAAATACGCGAATCCCGGCCCGCCGGGCGCAGGCGTTCCCTGGGCGCGCAATTCGTCGATCTGCGCCCGGGTCACTCCTAGCAGGCCCCCGGTGCGAAACCAGGTGTCGCTGCTGAGCAGGACATATCCATCCCCGACGCCGGTGTATAATGGCAGCATCGTGACCTCCCGCCGGGCGTCAAGGGCGGCAACGGTGGCGCGGCAGTCGGTCACGTGCCAGCCGAAATGCCAGATGGCGCTTTGCGGCGTGCTGGCCAGCGGGTCATCGACCTTGTCGAACAGGATCATCACGTCGTTGGGTGACAGCAGCGCCGGGAAGCCGGCCCATGACCCGTCTGAGGCGGTGGGGAACTGGCGCGTGTAGAAGCCGATCGCGGCGGCGGGATCTGTGGAACGTAGATGCAGATGATGGAAACCTGGCGCCGGCAGCATGATGACCTGTTCCTCCTGTTGGCCGCTTGCATATTAGGCCGCATCGCCGCCGCGTTATTTCTCGCGAAAACCTTGTCAGATTGGCAGAATTCGGCGTGATGGTTGATCGAGAATGCAAGAGTTGACCATTTGTTTCTCGGCCCAATCGCTCTGCACTTCGATGCGGTTCCAGACATAGTCGTTGGTGACATAGACAGCGGTGCGGCTCATGGTGATCGCGAGGGTCACGACCGATGCCGAAATGATGGTATTTCCGAATATGAGGGCGAGGGCGCCGACCCTTAACACACTGAGGGCCCGGTAGATCGCCGCCTTGGTGGCGCTGACCGGCACGATGCCGTCGGGCCCCGGCGACGCCCGGCAGCAAATGTTCCAGAAGCATTCGTAGTTGTAGGTCATCATCGCGGAGGTGGCCGCGTTGACAAAGAAGAAGACGCCGCCCGTCGTGGCGGCCTCCGAGGCGATTATCAGATACCAGACCTGATCCGTGAGGGTCGCACCCGTCACGTAGCTGGCGGTCTTGTAAAGGGATAGGGTTTCGTTCGGGATGGCGGTCCGGCTTTCCGGCTCGGCACCTGCCACGGCGGCCCATCGGAGCATCCCCGGTTCCCTTCCCGTGGCGCAGGATCTGTCGCCCGCCATGCAAAGGCCCGCGCTCTTGATGGCGGCTTCGTACGCCGGCGCTTCGCCTGCCGCGGCGGCCCATGGGGGCGTCCCCGGTTCCGCTCCCGTGATGCAGGATCGGTCGCCCGCCATGCACAGGCCCGCGGTCTTGATGGCGGCTTCGTACGCCGGCGCCTCGCTTGCCACGGCGGCCCATCGGGGCGTCCCCGGTTCCGCTCCCGTGACGCAAGACACATCGCCCGCCATGCAAAGGCCGGATTTCTTCGGGAAAGCGCAATCCATGAGTTCCAAGGCGTACGCCAGGGGGAGGCTCGACCACCAAAGCACGTTGACCCCGATTATCAGCAGGATCAGGCGCCTTACGGACGGGACATTTCGCGAAAACATCACTCTCCTTTCCCAGGGGGGCGTCCCCTAGCAGTCTGTCGGATTTGAGGGTGTTTTGACGCTACAATTCTGCTCTGTTCTGGTATGATTCTTGATGAAGAATTTTCGCTCTTATGACCGTTCACAACGGATGCTTTTGCCGCCTGATCTTAAGGACTGGGT
>JAKZRK010000317.1:0-5935 GCA_047518225.1 Alphaproteobacteria bacterium
ATGTAGGAAGGATACAATTCGTCACCGTCGAACCTCGCGTCAAATTCCGTGTAAGCAACTGAATTATAACGCAAAATGAGGTCCGGCGGTAACCTATTCATGATTCTTCCGGGTTAGACCGTCAGGGGCCAGAAAGCGGCAGATCAGTAGACCCGGCCGTTCACTGACACCGGCGCGGTGACGGGCTTTTTGCAACAGGCACTTTGCCGTCGGCAAATGTTCGCCGGCATCGGAGGCGGCATAGATCAAGGTGGCCAGGGCGCGGGCGCCGGCCAACAGCGAGGGCCGCGCGCCCAGGCTTTCAATATCGCCCCGCAGGCGGAAATCATCGGCCCAGATCAGCCGTCCCTCCCGGCGCAGGCGCCAGCGCTCGCGGACGGCGGCCTGGGTCAGCCGCTCGCCGCTGGCCAGACGTCCCAGCAACAGCCAGTCCATGGCGAGGAGCCGGCTGTCATTGTCCATTTCAATATGGGTTTGCCGGGCCAGGGCGCCGCCATGGAACAAAATGGTTTCCTGGGGCAGCCATTCCAGAAAGGCGCCGCCGCTGACCGCCAAATGACAGTGAACATGACCCTCCGCCCCGCGCGAGCGATAGACTTTTGCCGCCGCCTGGGTGGTGGCCGTGACCTGGGCGCCGCGCCGCGCCGTAATGCTGTATTCCAGATGGTCGCCATCGGTGATGCCGCCGGCGGTATTCAACAGCACGGCCTCGACCCCGCCGTCGGGCAGGCGCGGCAACAGAACCCGGCAGGGGTTGGCCTGATATAACTCGGTCAGATGAGAGGCAATACCGGAAAAGCCAACGCGGGCCGCGCCCCGCAGACGTTGAAGTCGTTGCGGGGGGATAGGTGCTTCAGACCGTGAGGTAGCGGCGTACATCTTTTTCCACCATTCCGGACTGCTCACCCGATAGCACGACCTCGCCCCGGTCCATCACGATATAGCTGTCCGCCAGATCGCGGGCGAATTCAAAATACTGCTCCACCAGAACAATGGCCATATCGCCGCGATCCCGCAATAGGGCGATGATCCGCTGGATGTCCTTGATGATCGAGGGCTGGATCCCCTCGGTCGGCTCGTCCAGCACCAGCAGGCGCGGTTGCATGGCCAGGGCGCGGGCAATGGCCAATTGCTGTTGCTGGCCGCCCGACAGATCGCCGCCCCGGCGTCCCAGCATATCCTTCAGCACCGGGAACAGCTTGAAGGTTTCCGGCGGCAACCGCCTCTCGCCGCGCGGCAGGGCGGCAAAGCCCGAACGCAGGTTCTCGTCCACGCTCAGAAAGGGAAAGATCTCGCGCCCCTGGGGCACATAGGCGATACCCGCGCGGGCTCTAGCATGGCTGGGGGTTTTGCTGATGTCATGGCCATCCCAGCGAATGCTGCCGCCCTGAATGGCCTGTTGGCCGATGATGGCGCGCAACAGGGATGTTTTGCCAACGCCGTTGCGCCCCAGCACGCAGGTTACCTGGCCGGCGCGCGCGGTCAGGGATACCCCGCGCAGGGCCTGCGAGGCGCCATAGAAAAGATCGATGTTGTCCACCTGCAACATCACCTAACGCCCCAAATAGACTTCGATAACGCGCGGGTCGTTCTGCACCGCCTCCAACGGCCCCTCGGAGAGTACCGAACCTTCGTGCAGGACCGAGACCTTGGTGCCCAGGGCGCGGACGAATTCCATGTCGTGTTCGACCACGATCACGCACCGGGTCCGGGCAATCTGGCTTAACAGA
The DNA here is from genome assembly GCA_047518225.1 of Alphaproteobacteria bacterium. Classification (GTDB taxonomy): domain Bacteria; phylum Pseudomonadota; class Alphaproteobacteria. Next base: position 1,731 of record JAKZRK010000317.1, read on the forward strand.
TCGGCGGTCTGCTCCGTCTCCGCATCGGTCATGCCCGCCACCGGTTCATCCACCAGCAATAGATCGGGCTGTTGCATCAACAGCATGCCGATTTCCAGCCATTGCTTTTGCCCATGGGACAATTCGCCCGCCAGGCGCCGGCGCACATCCGCCAGGGCGATGGTTGCAAGGGTTCCCTCGATGGCGTCTTGCTGGGCGCCGGACAGTTTGGCGAACAGGGTGGCGAAGGGGCCGCGTGGGTTTTTTTGCGCCAATTGCAGATTATCCTCGACGCTGTGACTTTCGAACACCGTAGGTTTTTGGAACTTGCGGCCAATGCCCAGGTTGGCGATCTCGGCCTCGTCCATGCGAGTCAGATCGATATCGCCCTGGAACAGGGCAATACCCTTGTCGGGGCGGGTGCGGCCCGTGATGATGTCCATCATGGTGGTCTTGCCGGCGCCGTTGGGGCCGATGATCGCCCGCATCTCGTCCGACTCCACCACCAGGCTCAAATCATTCAATGCCAGAAAACCGTCGAAGCTGACCGAGATGCCGTCGAGATACAGAATTTCGCTCATGGCCGGCCCCGCGCGCCGATCAGCCGGGAAAAAGCAAGGCTGCCGGCGATGCCACCGACGATACCCCGTGGCAGGAACAGGGTGACACCGACGAACAGGCCGCCCAGGGCGAACAGCCAGATCTCGGGGAAGGATGTGGTCAGGTAGCTTTTCGCCAGGTTGACCAGGACCGCGCCCAGAATGGCGCCGATCAGGGTGCCGCGCCCGCCCAGGGCTACCCAGACGACGATTTCGATGGAGTTGGCCGGGGCGAATTCCCCTGGGTTGATGATCCCGACCTGGGGCACATACAGGGCGCCGGCGATGCCGGCCATGACGGTCGATATGGTGAAAACGAATAATTTATAATGCTCGACCCGATAGCCCAGAAAACGGGTGCGGCTTTCCGCATCGCGGATGCCCACCAGGATCTTGCCCAGCTTGGAAGCGACGATCGCCCGGCACAGCAGGAAACCGGCCAGCAAGGTGGTTCCGCTGGCCACGAACAGGGCGACACGGGTGCCCTGGCTGCGCAGATCAAAGCCCAGGAGCTCCTTGAAATCGGTCAGGCCGTTATTGCCGCCAAAGCCCATGTCGTTGCGGAAAAAGGCCAACATCAGGGCGAAAGTCATGGCCTGGGTGATGATCGAGAGGTAGACCCCGCTGACCCGGGAGCGGAAGGCGAACCAGCCAAAGATGAAGGCCAGGGCGCCGGGCACCAGCATCACCATGGCCAGGGCAAAGATAAAATTGTCAAAACCGAACCAGTACCAGGGCAGCTCCTGCCAGTTCAAAAAGACCATGAAATCGGGCAGCTCGGCATTGCCATAGATCCCCCGATCGCCGATCTGGCGCATCAGGTGCATGCCCATGGCGTAACCGCCCAGGGCGAAAAAGGCGCCGTGGCCCAGGCTGAGAATGCCGCAATAGCCCCAGATCAGATCCACCGACAGGGCCAACAGGGCAAATGCCAGATACTTGCCAAACAGGCTGAGCGCATAGGTGGGCACATGCAGGGGCGAGGTTTCGGGCAGGGCCAGGTTGAGGATCGGCACGATGATGGTGATCCCGGCCAACAGGACCGCGAATATCCATGTACTGGAAATGCGTTTCATGGCCCCCTATGCCTCCGCCGCGCGGCCCTTCAGGGCGAACAGGCCCCGGGGGCGCTTTTGGATGAACAGGATGACCAGAACCAGGATCAGGATCTTGCCCAGCACCGCGCCGGCATAGGGTTCGAGAAACTTGTTCGCCAGGCCCAGTGAAAGGGCGGCGACCAGGGTGCCCCATAAACTGCCGACGCCGCCGAAAACCACCACCAGGAAACTGTCGATGATGTAACCCTGGCCCAGGTTGGGGCTGACATTGTCGATCTAGCTCAACGCGACGCCCGCCAGGCCGGCCACGCCCGAGCCCAGGCCGAAGGTCATGGCATCGATCCAGCCGGAACGGATACCCACCGCATTGGCCATGGCCCGGTTCTGGGTCACCGCCCGCATGCGCAGGCCAAAGTCGGTGTAGCGGATCAACAGGGTCAGAACCAGAAAGACCAGAATGGCAAAGACGATAATGGCGATGCGGTTGTTGGTCAGCGCCAGGCCGCCGGTGATCTCGATGGAGCCGCTCATCCAGGACGGGGCGATCACTTCCCGGTTGGTGGGGCCAAAGATGGAGCGGACGAATTGCTGCAGCATCAGGCTCAGGCCCCAGGTCGCCAGCAAGGTTTCCAATGGCCGGCCGTAAAGGAAGCGGATGACGCTGCGTTCCAGCAAAATTCCGAACAGGCCCGTGACCAGGAACGCGGCGGGAATGGCCAGCAACAGGGATTGCGTATAGGCGCCGGGAAAATAGCCGTGAAAGGCGACCTGCACCACATGGGCGGTATAGGCGCCCAGCATGACCATTTCGCCATGGGCCATGTTGATCACCCCCATCACGCCAAAGGTGATGGCCAGGCCGATGGCCGCCAACAACAGAACCGAGCCGAGGCTGAGGCCCTGAAAGAGGTATTGCAGGATATTGAAAAAGTTCAGGCGCCGTTCGATGCCTTGGCTCGTGGCGGTCACCGCCGCCAGCAATTCGCCTTGCGCCTTCAGGGCCGTTTTCGCCAGCAGATCGCGAACCTCGCGGTCCGGAAAATCGGCCAGCGTCCCGGCGGCCGTAATCTTTTCCTCGCCGCCGCCATGGCGCAGGCGCGCCGCCGCCAGGCTGCGGGCCAGGGCCTCGCGGACATCGGCGTCGGTCTCCTTCAAATAAGCCTTGGCCAGGGCGGTCAGGCTATCGGGACGGGCGGATTTGAACATGGAGCGGGCCGCCGCCAGACGCTGCGCCGCATCCGGGCTGAACAAAGTCAGCCTGCCAAGAGCGCCGCGCAAGACGCCGCGCAGGCGGTTGTTGACCCGGATTTTTTTGGAGCTGCGGGGCTTGGCCTCACCCAGCGGTTTGCCGTCAAGGGCGTCGAAAAAGAACTTTTTGCCGTCCTGCTTTTTTACGATGACGATGGTGCCGTCGGATTTCCTGCGGTGCAGGCGGCCTTCCAGCAATGCGGTCAGGGGGGCGACGACGCGGGCATCGCCGCTGGCCGCCAATTTCTCGACCACCATGATTTTGGCGTTGAAACTTTTAGCGCTCAAGCCCTCCAGCAAATCCGCCGTCTGCTCCGCCCGGGCCGGCGAAGGCATGGCGGCGGCACACAACAACAGCAGGGAAAGGATGATACGTCGCGACATTTTGCATTTGGCCAGAGAGAATTTCATCGGAGAATTTCATGGTTCCGGCCGCGCCGGGCGACGTGGGAAGCGAGAGGGGGGGCGATGCCCATGTTCCCGGGCACCGCCTCTCCCATAGGCCGCTAGTTCGTGGCTGTCGCCTTCTTGCAGTTGCCGCAGATCCACGGGTAGGTCCAATTGGCGGTCAGGACCGCGCTTTCGGGGATGAAATCGCTCCAGGCATCGCCCACCACTTCGCCGTCTGTCTGCCAGACCACGTCGAACTGGCCGTCGTCCTGAATTTCGCCGATCAGCACGGGCTTCGACAGATGATGATTGGTATTCATCACGGCCATGCCGCCGGTCAGGTTCTTGACCTTTTGGCCGTACATGGCCTGGCGTACGGCATCCACGTCCGTGGTGCCGGCCTGCTTCACGGCCTGGGTCCACATCTTGAAACCGATATAGGTGGCTTCCATGGGATCGTTGGTGACCCGTTTCTTATCACCGATGAAGGCGTGCCAGGCCTTGATGAACTTGTCGTTCTCGGGCGCATCGACGGACATAAAATAGTTCCAGGCCGCCAGGTGACCCACCAACGGCTTGGTATCCAGACCGGCCAGCTCTTCCTCACCGACCGAAAAGGCGATGACGGGAATGTCTTCCGCCTTGATGCCCTGGTTAGCCAGCTCTTTATAAAACGGCACGTTGGCGTCACCGTTGATGGTGGAGACCACGGCGGTCTTGATGCCGGCCGAGGCGAACTTCTTCACCGAGGTGACGATGGTCTGCCAATCGGAATGGCCGAAGGGGGTATATTCCGTGCCTATCCGGTTGTAACCCACACCCACTATATGTAGGGTGTGCCGTCATACGGCAGGCAAGGGTGTCAGAGTGGAAATTGATGTTTTGAAACGGGATGATTCGCCATTTCCAGCATCACTTCTTGAGTTACAGC
>JAKZRK010000318.1:0-23983 GCA_047518225.1 Alphaproteobacteria bacterium
GGATTTGCCCTTGCCCTTGCCCGTATGGACGATCAGCAGGCCCTTTTCGATGGTCTTGGTGGCCAGCATTTTCTCTCTCGCGCGCTTCTTGTTGGCCGCCTTTTCATTGGCGCGAGCATAGTCGTCGCTAGGTTTGTTCTGTTCGCTCATCCCCTATCTCCTACTTGCACGGTCTCCCGGTTTTCGATCAGGCCACGCAGCGCATCCCTCGTGGAATTGGACCGGGTCCGCCACAGGCCGCGTTCCAGCGCCTCCGCCAGCCGCGCCGCCATCTCCCGCAAGGCAGCGGGATTATTCCAGCGCAGGAATTCCAATACCGCCTCGTCGTTCAAATAGGCCTCATAGACCGCATCGAAATGATGGTCCGAGACCACATGCGCCGTGGCGGCGAAGGCAAACAGGTAATCCACCGTCGCCGCCATTTCAAAGGCGCCTTTGTAGCCGTGGCGCATAACCCCGGAAATCCATTTCGGGTTGACCACGCGGGCGCGCACCACCCGGCCGATCTCGTCCTCCAGGGTGCGGATTTTGGGCGCGAAGGGCCGGCTGTGATCATTGTGGTAGACCGCCGGCTGGGCCCCGGAATAATGCCGCACCGCCGCCGTCAGGCCGCCTTCGAATTGGTAATAATCATCGGAATCCAGCAGGTCATGTTCCCGGTTATCCTGGTTCTGCACCACGGCCTGGGTGCTGGACAACAGGGATTGGAACTGCCCGTGGGCCGGCCGGCCCGACTGTTTGCCGCCATAGGCGTAACCGCCCCAGGCCAGATAGGCGCGGGCCAGATCGTCATCGCCCCGCCAGCCCTTCTCGTCGATCAGGGCCTGCAAACCCGCGCCGTATGCCCCTGGCTTGGAACCAAAAACCCGGGCGGCGGCCAGATGGTCCGCATCGGCCCCGGAATGGCCAGCCAGCCGCAATCGCTTGCTATCCGCGCCCACGCGGGCCGCCAGGGGATTATCCCGTTCGCTCTCATCCAACGCCGCGACGGCACGGGCGGCGCTGTCGAAAAGGTCGATCTGGGTGGGGAAGGCATCGCGGAAAAAGCCCGATATGCGCAAGGTCACATCCACCCGTGGCCGGTCCAGCATATGGATGGGCAGAATGTCAAAGCCGATCACCCGGCGCGAGGCCGGCTCCCATTTCGGCTGCACCCCCATCAAGGCCAGGGCCTGGGCGATATCGTCGCCGCCCGTTCGCATGTTGGCGGTGCCCCAGGCGCTGATAGCCATAGCCTTTGGCCATTCGCCGTGGCTCTGGCGGTATTCGTCCACCAACAGGCCGGCGGATTTCCAGCCCAACTGCCAGGCGGCGGGGGTGGGCACGGTGCGGCTGTCCACGGAATAGAAGTTCCGTCCCGTGGGCAGCACATCCAGACGCCCCCGCGTCGGCGCGCCCGAGGGGCCGGGGGGGACAAATTCGCCATTCAGGCCCTTGACCAGCGCGGTGATTTCCGCCCCGCCGCAGGCGTCGACGGCGGGGGCAACCTGTTCTTCAATAGCCTGGAACACGGCGCGGGTCGCGGTCCAACCAGGTTTCAAGGCTGCCTGGCCGTCGAGCAGGCGGGCGGCCAATTCCTCCAGGCGCTCCACCGTGTCGCCCTGGCTGCGCCAGGACACGGCCGGCAACAGGTCCTGCAAGGCGGACGGTTTTGCACCCTGCCAGGGGTCGCCCAAGACACAGTCCAGCGGATCGAAACCATTTTCGGTCAGTCCCAAATCGGCGGCCATGGCGCGGAGCAGCGAATTGTTGCGCGGATCGCCACTTTCGCCCTGGCGCGGAAGCCGCACCAGGGCCACCAGCAGATCCCGGCGCAATCGGCCTTGCGGTGTCTCGCCCAGGATATGCAAGCCGTCGCGGATCTGCATTTCCTTCAGATCACAAAGATAATTGTCCAGCTTGGCCAGGGCCGCATCCTCGTCGTCCCCCTCGCCGATGCCCGCATCCCGGTCCAGACCAATATGGCGGGTCAGATCCAGGATTTGCCGGCGCAACAAATCCAGTCGGCGCGGATCCAGGCCCGCCGCCTCGTAAAATTCATCCACCAGCAATTCCAGCTCCGCCAGGGGGCCGTAGCTTTCCGCCCGCATCAACGGCGGGGTCAGGTGATCCACGATCACCGCCTGGGCCCGCCGCTTGGCCTGGGTGCCTTCGCCGGGATCATTGACGATGAAGGGATACAGATGGGGCAGAGGACCAAGCGCCGCCTCTGAAAAACAATTTTCCGACAGGGCCACGGATTTTCCCGGTAACCATTCCAGATTGCCGTGCTTGCCCATGTGGATGATGGCCTGGGCCTGAAAGCCCTGGCGCAGCCAGGCGTAAAAAGCCAGATAGCCGTGGGGGGGCACCAGGGCGGCATCATGATAACTGGACTTGGGATCAATATTGTAGCCCCGCGCCGGTTGCAGGGCGATCATCACATTGCCTTGCCTGTAGGCGGACAGGACAAAGTCGTCACCGGCCACGAAGGGATCTTTGCCCGGCGGTCCCCAGCGTTCGCTCACTTGTGTTTGCAGCGTCTTTGGCAGCGTGGTGAAAAATTTCAGGTAATCCGCGATCGCAAATTTGATCCCCCCGTCCCGATCGCCGCGGCCGGGCAAATCGTTGGTCGGACCGGCGGCGAGCCGGTGGATCAAGGCATCGCCATCGCCGGGCAGATCGCCCACGCCATAGCCTGCATCGGCCAGGGCCCGCAACAGGTTCAGGGCGCTGGCCGGCGTATCCAGGCCCACCCCATTGCCCAGGCGGCCGTCCCGGTTGGGATAATTGGCGAAAATCAGCGCCACGCGCCGATCCTGGGCCGGCGTGCGGGCTAGCCCCAGCCAATTGGCGGCAAGTTCGCAGACAAAATCCACCCGGTCCGCCACCGGTCGATAGGCGACGACGGGCAACTGGGTGGTGGGATCAAAGCGCGCTTCCTCCTTGAAGGATACGGCGCGGGAAATAATCCGCCCGTCCACCTCCGGCAGGGCCACATTCATGGCGATGTCGCGGGCGCTAAGGCCGTTTGAATTGTCCCGCCAGTCGTCTTCATTGCCGCCTGAGAAGATCATCTGAATGACCGGCACGCCGGGCCGTTCCAAAGGTGAATCCGATCGCTCGCCATTGGGCTTGGAAACGGCAAAGCCCGTCGCGTTGAGGATCAGGTCCGGGGGCATTTCGGCGAAGATCGCATTCACCGTCTCGGCGGATAGGGGCTCCTTCAGGGAGGCGACAAAGATCGGCAGGGGGTTAAGACCGCGATGGCGCAAGCCAAGGATCACCGCATCCACCGGCTCCAGATTGCCGGCCTGATAGAGCGCTCGGTAGAAGGTAATGGCCACCACCGCCGCCCCGGGGGTCCATTGCGCCTGCAAGTGGGCAAGATCAACAGCACCGGCGCCGGGCCAGTAAATACCCGCGCGCAGCAAAGGCGCCGGCTCCCGCCATGCATCCGCCCCTCCCAGCAGACTGGCCGCGTAGGACAGCAGGTTATCGCCGTTGTCCGGGCCGCCCTGGACGAAATATTGCCACAGACGGTGGCAGCTCTCGACCGGCAGGGTGGACAGCGCCGGCAGTTCCGCGTCCGGTTGATCGTCGCCGGGGATGATGGCCAGCAGGATGCCGGCGCCGCGGCAGCAATGCACCACCTGTTCCACCCCATATGGCCAATAGTTCACACCGCCCAGCAGACGAATGATGACGATCCTGGCCTGGGCAATGATGTCGCCCACATACAGGTCCACCGACATGTTGTGGCCCAGGTTCAGCAGATTGGCGAGGCGCAGGCTGGACCCATCCCCGTCTGTTCGGCTCTCCTGGCGCTGGCGCGCCGCCGACAGCATCTGCAAGTCCGTATCGGCGGCGGACAGGATGACGACGTCGCCGGGGCTCTGGCCCAGGTCCACCGCCTCCGATCCATCGGAAATCCCGCCGGGTTTTGCCGCAAGCAGATGCATGGGCCGGCTCAGTCCAGGATCATGGCGCGGATCGCCGCTTCGTCCAGGCCTCGCAGGCCGATCACCACCAGGCGGCTGACACGGTCTTCCCCGGGCGCCCAATCCCGGTCGAAATAATGTTGATAGCGGTCGCCCACCCCCTGCACCAACAGGCGCATGTCCTTGCCCTCGATGGCGATGAAGCCCTTCATGCGCAGCACATCATGGGCGGCGGCGGCCCCGCGCAACTTCGCCATCAGCGCCTCGGGCTCCGCGATCGCATCGAAGGCAACCACGAAACTTTCGAAATCGTCATGTTCATGATCCTCTTCGCCGTCGTGATGGGACGGCCGGTTGTCAATATCGTCCTCCGCCGCCGCGCCCAGACCCAGCAAGGTGTCCGCGCCGATCGCGCCATGCCGGGCCGGGATCACCTTGACGGACGGGCGCAAGGCGGCTTGCAAATCCCGCGCCACGCGGGGTGCATCGTCCTCCTGAAGCAGATCGGATTTGTTTATGACAACCAGATCCGCACAGGCCAGTTGATCGGCGAATAGTTCGGCCAGCGGGCTGTCATGATCCAGCGCGTCGTCCGCCTGGCGCTGGGCCTCCACCGCCGCCGGGTCATCGGCGAACAGGCCGGCGGCAAAGGCCGGACCGTCGACCACGGCAACCACGCCGTCGACCGTGATGCGGGTGCGGATGGCCGGCCAGTTAAAGGCCTTGATCAACGGTTTCGGCAGCGCCAGGCCGGAAGTTTCGATAATGATGTGATCGATGCCGCCGGGCCGGTCCAGCAACGCCTCCATGGTCGGTACGAAGTCGTCCGCCACGGTGCAACAGATACAGCCGTTGGCCAGTTCGACAATGTCTTCTTCGGTGCAATTATCCGCGCCGCAGGCCTTTAGGATGTCGCCGTCCACCCCGATATCACCGAACTCGTTGATGATCAGCGCCAGCCGCTTGCCGTTGGCGGTCCGCAGCAGATGCCGGATCATGGAGGTCTTGCCGGCGCCCAGAAATCCGGTGATCACGGTGGCGGGGATGCGTTGCAGGTTGTTCATGGGTGGAATAGTCCTAAACAGAGGTGGGGGCCGGGTTGCGGCCCTTCATGACAAGGGGCAGGCCGGCGGCGACCAGCAGAACATTGTCGGCGGCGGCGGCGATTTGCTGGTTCATGACGCCCGAAAGATCACGAAAGCGCCGGGCCAGCGCGTTGTCGGGCACGATTCCCAGACCGGTTTCATTGGCAACCAAGACCAGGGGCCCCCGCGCCAGGGCCAGGCCGGCGATCAGCGCCCCAATTTCCGCCTCGGCCTCCCGCCGCGCCAGCATGATGTTGGTTAGCCACAGGGTCAGGCAGTCCACCAGGACCGGATCTTCCGATTGCAGCAGGCCGGGCAGATCCTGGGCCAATTCAAGGGGGATTTCCCGGGTGCGCCAATTCCCGCCCCGCCGTTCGCGATGGGCGGCAATGCGCCGGGCCATCTCCTCGTCGCGGGCCTCCGCCGTGGCGACGTAGATCGCGGCCTTGTTTTCCGGTGCGACGATCGCCTCGGCCAGGCGGCTTTTGCCCGACCGGGCGCCGCCCAATACCAAAGTGACTTCACCTGAATGTTCGAATTTCGCCACGAACGTGTGTCCTCCCTCCGAGGATCGGTTACAACGGGCCGCGCGCGTCTCCTGGCTTAGGGTCATCGGTCGCGGGACCTTCCCGGCGGCAACGCCGCCAGTGGCTTTTATCCCGTTTCCTCGCCATTCACAGTTGCGGGGGCAGCGCCGGATTTTGAATATCATGCATGTGCGAAGATAAAATACCGGCTTCCGCGCCACGGCCAAGCCAACCTACACGCATCATGATGGCCCGGCAATTGACTATTCGGACGGTCCGCGAAATCAGGCTGGCAAAGTTGCGCCAGCCGGCGTAATGCTAATGGCTCCGCTGGCGCAAATTCCTGGAATTTTTCATGTTCGCTATTCTCGGCCTGGGGTTTCTGTTGGGGCTGCAGCACGCCATGGAGGCCGATCATGTCGCCGCCGTGACCGCGATAACCGCGGGCAACAGCCGCCTGGGTCAGGTGTTTCGTCATGGCCTTTTTTGGGGCCTGGGTCATGCCCTGGCGCTGTCCGCATTTGCTGGGTTCGTGGTCTTGGCGCAGGGCAATATTCCCGCCGGGTTGAGCGCGAGCCTGGAATTTGCCGTTGCGTTCATGCTGATTGGTTTGGGTGTCATGGTAATTCTGCGGGTGGCGCGCGAACGGCTGCACTTTCATATTCATCGGCATGCGGGCGGCAAAGTACATTTCCATTCCCATAGCCATGCGGGCGAGCGCCTGGCCCACGATGAAAACCGCCATGAGCATGACCATCATGGCGGCAGCCTCCGGCGCAGCCTGGCCGTGGGCGTAATGCATGGCCTGGCGGGGTCCGCCGCCCTGGTTGCCCTGGCCGCGCCCGGCCAGTGGCTGCAAGGGCTGGGTTTTGTCCTGTTATTCGCCACCGGCTCCATTGCGGGCATGGTGCTGCTTTCCTCGGTCATCGCCTTGCCGATTGTCCTGTCCGGCCGCGTTATGACCGGACTTAACCGCGGCCTGCAACTGGGCGCGGGGACAATCTCCGTGGTGATTGGTTGCTTTTACGCCTTTACTCAGACGCCAGCGGTCCTGGCCCTGCTGCAATCGTGACGCTGCAATCATGACCCCTGGGCCACTACATCATGGCGGCGAACCGCCGATCGAGGTGGGGCGGGAGGGGCCGGACTGGCTGGATCTTTCCACTGGTATTGCGCCATTTGCCTACCCCTTTTCCCCTCCCACCGCCAGCGCCTGGCAAAAATTGCCGCGTCTGCGCGAGGAGCAGGCCGCCTTAGTGGCCGCCGCGCGATATTTCGGGCTGGACAGGCAGTCCGATATTTGTCTCGGCCCCGGATCCCAGGCGCTGTTGCAGTTATTGCCCGAGTTATTGCCCACCGGCGCGGTGAGGGTGCTGGGCCCGACTTATAGCGAACATGCCTATCGTTGGGGCCGGGCCGGCCATCTGGTGCACGAAGCGGCCAACCTTGCCGGCTTGCCACCGGAATGCCGCTACATCGTCCTGGTCAACCCCAACAATCCAACCGGCGCGGTTCACGAGCCGAAGGACCTGCTGGCCCTGGCCGCGCTGTTGGCGGCGCGGGATGGCTATCTGATCGTCGACGAGGCTTTTTGCGATGTCATGCCCGCGCGCAGTCTGGCAGCCCATGCCGGCGAACCCGGACTATTGGTCCTGCGATCATTCGGCAAGTTTTTCGGCCTTGCCGGCTTGCGCCTGGGTTTTTTGCTGGGGCCGGCGGAGATCATCGCCAAGGCGCGGCTGCGTATGGGGCCGTGGCCCGTCAATGGCCCGGCCCTGGCGGTCGCGGCGCAAGCCTACGGCGATGGCGCCTGGATCGCGGCCCATCGCCGGGTGTTGGCGGGACAAGCCGCGAAACTGCAAACCCTTTTGGCGGGTCATGGCGAGATCGTCGGTGGAACCGATCTGTTCGTTCTGCTGCATTCGGAAAGGGCGGGGGATATCCTTGCCCGTCTGGCGGCGGTGCATATCCACGTTCGCGATTTCGCCGATCACCAAACATGGCTGCGGTTCGGCCTGCCCGGCGACGATGCGGCCTGGTCGCGCCTGCAAGACGCATTAATATAGTGAGCAGGTTATGCTCATTCCGCGCCGGGATAGAGCCTTATTGCTTCAACGAAGGCCGAATATTGTCTAGCCGGCGAATGCTTTTCGTAATCCGGCCTGTTCCATGAGGGGTAGGACCCGGTCGATCCATTGCCGGCATTCGTTCATGTAGTCGACCCACGAGATCAACATGCCGTCCACGCCCATATTAGACAGCCGTTCGATGCCCGTCACGATCTGCTCCGGGGTGCCGACCAGCGGATAGCCGCCGAAGCCCGCCTTGAAGTGAAACTTGAAAGCCTCAATGACGTCGTCGCTCAACGTGGCCGATTGTGCGCCAAAGATGTCGATCATGTTGGCGACGGCCTGATCGTCGCCCTTTTCCACGACATAGTGGTGCAGATATTCCCGCGCCTCCTTCTCGGTCTCGCGGCAGACGACATAGACATGGATCCAACATTGCGAGGTGCGGCCCAGATCGGCCGCCATGCTTTTGAGCCGCCTGATTTGGGCCCGGTCGCTGTCTTCATCCTTTTGCCGCAGCATGGCGAAATTCATATCCGCATGCCGGGCCGAAAAGGCATGGCCGATGGCCGAACTGCCGGCGTTCATGATCGGCGGGCGCGGCGTTTGCAAGGGTTTGGGTTCGCTCCACAAACCCTTGCCGTTGAAGAAAGTGCCGTCGAAATCAAACTCCGCATCCGCCGACCACAGCTTTTTCACCAGTGACAACCATTCCGCCGCATATTCGTAACGCTGATCGTGGGTCGCCAGATCGTGGCCGAACATATCGAATTCGTTCTTGAACCATCCGGCGACGAGATTGAGGGCAAAGCGTCCGGCCGAGACATGATCAATGGTCGCCGCCATCTTGGCCGCCGCGACGGGATGGATCAGCGGTGCATGAACGGTTGCGAAAATGGTGCTGTAGCTGGTAATCGCGGCCACCGCCGCGGCCCAGGTCAGGGTCTCGAAGGCGCGGTTGTTGAAGTTGGTTTCGCCACCGTATCCTTTCCAGCGCCCGACCGGCAACAAGGCTTCCAGGCCGGCGGCGTCCGCCATGCGGGCCAGGGCCATGTTCTCTTCCCAGGTCATGGCCCAGGCGCCCTCGGCGGTCGTTACCGTCGAGCCGTGGGAGCAGTTGAAAGCCATGACGCCGAGTTTGACGCGGTTGGGACTGTCTAAAAGCGGGTTGGACATTAACTAGGCTCGCTCTTGCGGTGGGCGACGCAGGGTATCACAATAGGGATCATCATCGGCCAATCGCGGGAACACCGCCATGGGTAAGCGTCTGACGGCAAGCCAAGTGAAGCGGTACGAGGCCGAGGGCTATGTCCATCCCCTAACCGTATTGACGGATGAAGAAGTGCGCCTGGCCCGGGCCGAGATCGAGGCGTTCGAGGCACGGACCGGTAAAACATTGGACTATTCCGAAAAATCCAAATCCTACCTGTTGTTTGATTGGGCCGACCGGCTGGTCCGCCACCCCGGCGTATTGGACGCCGTGGAGGATCTGATCGGCCCGGACATCATGGTCTATCACACCACCATATGGATCAAGGATCCGAATACGCCGCAATATATTCTGTGGCACCAGGACGGCACCTATTTCTACCTCGACCCGGCCCTGCACGTGACGGCCTGGGTTGCCTTGTCAGATGCCAGCGTCGAGGCGGGTTGCATGCATGTGCTGCCGGGCAGTCACAAGCTGGGTCAGTTCCAACACCGGGACGATCCGGGCGAGGACAATCTGATCCTGCGCGGACAAGCCATCTTTGGCCAGTTCGATGACGACATGGGGGTGCCCATGCCATTGAAAGCCGGGGAGATGTCGTTACACCACACCAGCCTCGTACATTGCTCGCACCCGAATGGGTCCGGAGATCGGCGCCTCGGCTTCGGGATCAGCTATATCCCCGCGCATGTCCGCGATGTGGGGGCCCAGGTTGGCGCGCCGCCAGGCTCCGCCATGCTGGTGCGCGGCAAAGACCGCTTCGGCCACTTTCGGCCCGAGCAACGGATCGGCGCGCCGTTGAGCCCGGAAGCCTATCAAAACCAAACCCGGCTGATGGCCCAGTTCCGTGGCCGCCGGGACGCTGGCGCCCAAATCCGACGCGACGTAAGCTACAGCGAAGTCTCCTAGTCCACCGTCCCGGACGTTAATACCAACGGTCGCCGATAGGGGCCTATTCCGCCGCCTTTCCTTTGCTGTCGCGAAAATGGGCGTAGTTCTGGCGGGCGAACCAGAGCATATATTCCGTATAGGTGGTCGGTTCATAGCGCGGCGGATTATCCTCGTCGTGGCAGCTCGGCAGGCACGCCTGCACATAATCCGCGTGGGCATCGAAAAAGAACGGGATGGCGTAACGGTCCCGATCGGGCGCCGAGGCAACCGCGCGGTGCGGCGTCGAGAGAAAGCGGTGATTTGACCAGCGCCGCAGCATATCGCCACTATTGACCAGGAAGGTGCCGGGTAGGGCCGGGGCGTCGATCCAGGTGCCGTCCGTCCTGAGCACTTGCAGGCCTTCAACCTTATTCTGCGCCAGCATGGTAAGGAAGCTGGAGTCCGTATGGGGCGCCAAGCCGAACTGATTATCTTCCGCCACGGCCGGGGGATAGTGGGACAGACGCAGGGTATACTGCGGCTCTGTGAAGCCCTCGGCGAAGAAGTCCGCTGGCAGGTCCAGGGCGCGGGCATAGAGCGGCAGCATACTTTTCGCCAATCCCTCCAAGGCGTTCATGTAGGCGACCGTGGTCTCGCGAAAGCCGTCCAAGTTAGCGGGCCATTGGTTGGCCCCGCGAAAGCGTTTATTGTTAATGATATCGGGATGATCATCGGGCAGGTCGCGCTTCAGAAAATATGCGGCCACGAGATTTACCTTGCGTTCCCCTTCATAGACCTGGCTGGCCCCCGATATGGAGGCGCCTTCGGCCATATAGCCGATGTTATGTTCGTTGGCCTTGAGCGCCATTTTTTCCGCTTCGCCCAAGGCGTGAAAGCGGGCCGAGGCAGCAAAGGTTGCGTCGACCAGTTCCTGTGGGACCCCATGGCCGCGGATGAAGAAGAACCCGACGTTTTCCGCGGCGTATTGCAATTCCGCCGTGGTCGCTTCCAGCGCGCCGGGTTCTCCGGCCAGAAAATCGCTAAGATCAAGAATGGGTATTTCGTTTTGCACCCGTTATCCTCTCTTTTGCCAACTTGCCCGCGGCGTTGTACCTTGTTCATACCGTTTTCGAGACTGGCCGAACCGCCCGCTCCCCACCCGGCCGCCCCCACTAGACTTTGGGATGATGATCACGCGGGCGGCACGGCGTTTCGATGAACATCGTAAATGGTCCAACAGGACGGTACCGCTATTGCCATGACGAGGGCAAGTAAACCGGGCAACCGATTGGAAAATGGAGATTTGCCATGATCGAATTTAAACCGCTCGACGGACCATTTGGCCGCGCCGTGCACGGCCTGGACGTGGGCGCGGGCGTGGATGCCAAGACCTGCCGTAAACTGCACGACGCGCTGTACGCGCACCGTGTGCTGGTGTTGAAAAATCAAACCTGCGGCGCGGCGGCCTACTTGGCCTTTGGCCGCCAATGGGGCGCGCCGATCCCGCATGTTGTCGACACCTCCCGCATGCCCGGGTATCCCGATATGATGGAGGTCGGCAACACCTCGGAACGGTCGAAGGACGAGACCGCCCGCAACAGCGCCGCGTTTTGGCACACGGATCAGTCCTACGACGCCGATCCCGCCACCGCGACCATGCTCTATGCCAGAAAAGTTCCCGATGTCGGGGGCGAGACACGGGTAATCGATATGAAGGCGGCCTACGATGACCTTGAGGAGGCCACCAAGCAGCGCATCGACAAGCTGAACGCCATGCACCTGTACGGCGCGACCTCCGGCCGGGACGGCGAGGCCCGCACCGCCGCGTTGAACGAGGCCCAGGCGGTGGCGGTGCCCCCTACGCCTCACCCCCTGGTCCGGAGCCACACGGTGACGGGGGAAAGGGCGCTATACGGTGTCGCCTGTACGGCGTTTGGGATCGAAGACATGGCCGAAAGCGAGGGCGAAGCGTTGATTGCCGAATTGAAGGCGCATTGCGTGCAGGACAAGTATATTTACGAGCACAAGTACGAGGTGGGCGACATCGCCATGTGGGATACCCAGATGACTTTGCACGCGGCCAAACCCATTGGCCTGCCGGATGGCAAGGGCCGCGAGCGGCTGTTGTGGCGTATTAGCGTTTGGGGCAAACCGGCGGTTTTCCAATAAGGCTGAAAATGCTCTAGAATGGGGTGAATTCTTGCGCTGGTTAAAAATCCGAAAAGAGGGCTGCCATGATCATTGAACAAATATGGACCGGGAATGCGTATCGAAATTTCAACTACCTGATCGTCTGCCCGGATACCGGCGAGGCCATGGCCATTGATCCCCTTGATCATGAAAAATGCCTCGGCCTGGCCAAGGACAAGGGTTGGGACATTCGCCAGGTGCTGAACACCCATGAACATGGCGACCATACGGGCGGCAATGGCGCGGTGATCGCGGCCACGGGCGCCAAGTTGCTGGCCCACAAGAACGCCAAGGGCAAAATTCCCGGCATGGACCGTGGACTGGACGCGGGCGATATGATCAAGGTGGGTACGTCGGTGGAAATCGAGGCATTGGATACCCCGGGCCATACCATGAGCCATGTCTGCCTGCTGACGCGGACCGATAAGCCGGCCTTGATTTGCGGCGATACTTTGTTCAACGCCGGCGCGGGCAATTGCCACAACGGCGGCCATCCGAACGAGCTGTACGATACATTTGCCGATCTGCTCGCCAAATTGCCGGACGATACCCTGATTTATCCGGGCCATGACTACATTGCGAATAATTTGGAGTTCACCCTGGACCGGGAGCCCGATAACGCCCGCGCCAAGTCCTTACTGGACGATATTAGCGATCAGGATCCCAATAGCGCGCTGGTTTCGACCATGGCGTTGGAGAAAGAGATCAATACGTTCCTGCGGCTGCGAAGCCCGGGTGTCATTGCCGAATTACGGCGGCGTTTTCCCGACCTGCCGGATGCGCCGGAGCCGCGCGAGGTATTTATAAAGCTGCGAGAGCTTCGTAACAGCTGGTAACATTCCGTGGTCAGGTCGGAAACGCTCTAGTTCGTGGTGCCGTGGGGCGTTGGCGGAACCGGTTCGCCATGGATCGTCCGTACATTGCGTTCAGCCGGGAAGCGCACCGTGATCGTTGTGCCGACATCCGGTTCGCCGTGGAGATCCAGTGATCCGCCGTGCATTTCGGCCAATTCGATGGCCAGGGGCAGGCCAAGCCCGGTGCCGGAGTATTTTTGGTTCAGATCACTTTGGATTTGCCCAAAAGGCTGGAGGGCCTTGGCGATGTCTCCAGGCGCAATGCCGATGCCGGTATCTCTCACGATAAACTCATAACCAGTCTCCGGATGACTTGTTACGTCCAAAGTGATCTGGCCGCCCGCATGGGTGAACTTGATGCTGTTGGACAACAGGTTGATCAAGATCTGCTTCAGCTTGCGCTCGTCCGCGCGCAATAACGGCAAATCATCTTGAAAATTGGTCTCGATGTGAATTTTTGCCGTGCGCGCCCGTTCTCTCATGAGAACCAGGACGGAATCGATAAGTTCAGGCACCACGATTTCAACGTCGTTCGGTTCCTCGGAGCCGATTTCGATTTTGGAGATATCGAGAATATCGTTGATCAGGTCGAGCAGATGCCGCCCGGATTCGAAGATATCGTTGGCGTATTCGAGATATCTCTCGCCGCTGTCCGGCCCCAATATGCCGCTTTTGATTATTTCGGAGAAACCCATGATGGCATTCAAAGGCGTGCGCAATTCATGGCTCATGTTAGCCAGGAATTCAGACTTGGCGCGATTGGCCATTTCGGCGCGATTTTCGCTGGCCCGCAGGTTGCGGTTCGCCTGCGTGCGTTCGGTAATATCGATCATTACGCCGCCAAATCCCGTCGGTTCCCCGGCATTGAAAATCGGAAATTTGGTCAGCTCATAGTTTCTATCGCCGCCCGTTGGGCCAGGAATAACCACTTCATCCGAGGTAACCTGCCAGTTATCGAGAATTTTGCGATCCCCCAAGGCATACCGATCGGCGCGTTCCTTTGGAAATAAATCGTATCCAGTCTTGCCGATCACGGTCGCGGGATCGACACCAAACCATTCCTGAAATTGCCGGTTAATAAGCAAATAACGGGCCTCGGTGTCCTTGAGGAACAGGGCGGCGGGCACATGATCCATGATTGCTTTTAAGCGCTGTTCGCTCTCGCGCAGCAAATATTCCGTATGTTTCTGCCGGGTAATGTCGGACCCGGTACCCCTATAGCCCTTGAATGCGCCATCGCTGTCGAAGATGGGCGTGCCATTGATGGAAAGCCATCGAACTTCGCCATCTTTGTCGGTGCGTGGATGGACAAAGCCGCGGAATGGGCGATGGGCGTCGAGATCTTCCAGATGTTGCCACCAGGCCCCGCGATCCACATTCGGGATGCCTGTTTCCCGGCGTGTTTTGCCCAGCAATTGGTTTTCGGCAACGCCGGTAATCTCGCTGAATCGATCGGAAAAATAGAAAAACCGGAGATTTTCATCCATCTCCCAAAACCAGTCCGAGGCGGATGTCGCAAGATCCCGGAACCTTGTCTCGCTTTCTCTCAGCGCCTCCTCGGCTCTTTTCAGCCGGGTGATATCGGCACGAACGCCAACTGTACCGCCCTCACTGGTTCTTCGTTCGGAATACAGCAGCCATCGGCCGTCAGATAAATGATACTCTTCCGCTTCGCCCGGATGGCGAAACTTGGCCAGTCGGTTCGCAATCCATTCATCGAACCTGCCGACCGCCGAGGGATGTAGGCCATCTTCCACGGCGGTTCTGACGATATCCTCGAAATAGGCGCCGGGGACCATCTTATGGGCCGCCGAGGGATGCAGTTGTTTGTATTTGGAATTGCAAATGACCAAGCGTTCATCCGCATCATACAGTACGACACCATCCGAGATCGCCTCGATTGCATCCTCCAACTGCACCTTGGCCCGGGACAAATCATCTTCCGCCTTTTTGCGTTCGGCGAGGCTCTTCTGGAGGTGTATGTTGAGCCGCATGATCGACCGATAGCGCCACCAAGCCATGCCCGCGGCAAGAATAAGGAGCAGCCCGGCCGCCGCGAATTGGACCTGCGGCATGGACCAGAAAGGTGTCGGCGCGCCGTGCAATATTTCGTAAATGGCCTGGTTGTTCGAAGCGCCCGCCGGGCTACTCGACGTAACGGCGGCGCTGGCGAAAAGCACGACTATGACCTCATGGACCCACGCGTCCCCGCGCCAACGTCGTGCCCGACTGAAAACCGCAATCCTCATTCTTCATCTCGCCTATTACCTTCGGCCATTCCTCCTAATCGTGGATAATGCCTATGGTAGACGGATATGGTTAACAACCGGTTGTATAGGTGCCGGCAAAGGCGCCGTATAATTTTGGTGCCTTTGTCTAGCCCGGAACCGCTCTAAATGCCGTTGCGAACGCGGTCAGGCGGCGGTCAGGAGGAATTCCGCCACCACGGCGTTGACAGCACCGGGATATTCCCAGGCCGGGAAGCCGCCCGCCTGGGCGATGCTGGCACGCCGCGCCTTTGGTAACAAGGATTCGAGCCGATCGGCGGCGGCAACGAAATCCGGCAAATCATGCTCGCCGTTGTAGAACAGCACCGGCAAATCAAGGGCGGCGATCTGTCCGTCCATGGCGTGGACCTGCCGGCTCTGGCCTTGATACAGCCAGGGCGCGCCGGCAAACTGCCCGATGATCGCCTCGTGCTCCGCCGCCCGGCATTTGTCCGGCTGTTGGCGCATGACGGCGAACCAGGCGGTGTTGGCGAACCATTGCCGGCGGGCGGCGGCCACGCCCTCGGCTTGGGCAATATCGCGGGCCCGCTGCAATTCCTTATCGACGCTGGGCATGGCACGGCCCGGCAATACCGACCCTTCAAGGATGAGGGAGCAAAACAGCGCCGGATCCCGGGTCGCCAGCAGCAGGCCCAGGGATGTGCCCGTATGGGTGCCCCAATAATGACAGCGTGCAACGCCCGCCTCCTCCATCGCGCCCGCGACCTGCTCCGCCATCTCCCAATGCCCGTAAGGTCCGGGCATGTCGGACGACAGGCCATGGCCGGGCAAATCGATCAACAGAATGGGGTGGCGGTGCTTGAAGGCGTCGACCTGGGCCGAGAAGAGCCGATGATCCTGGGACATGCCGTGCACCATGACCAGCCAGTCGCCTTTCGCCCCGGTTTCCCGAATGCTCTTGAATTTCGCCGCCATGTCATCCCCGCCGCATTATTCCCGATGCGGTACAATGTAGACGAAACGGCGCGCGGCGGCGAAACTTACCGTGAACCCCTTTGTCGATCCGGCCGCGCCGCGTAAGCTCCCGTCCTTGTGACGGCGTTTGCGCGGGAGGCGAAAGAATGAAAGCCGGATTTATCGGTACGGGCAGCATTGGCGCGCCCTTGGCGACCAACATCCTGGATCAGGAAAAATCCCTGGTTGTGTTCGACATCAATCCGGACGCCACGAAAAGCCTCGCCGCCAAACAGGCCAGACTGGCGGGGTCGCCGGGGGAGGTCGCGGACGAGGCCCAGGTCGTGTTCGCCTGCATGCCCAGTATTGGCAGTTTTCACTCTATCGTTTCGGGACCGGACGGTGTGTTGCAAGGCGGTGCGGTGAAAATATTCGTCAATCTGGGCACCATGGGCACCGAAGCGGTTGCCGCGGTCGAGGGTGAAATGTCGGCCAAGGGAATAGCCATGCTGGATTCACCCATAACCGGTGGCGTTCAACGCGCCTGGGATGGCGACATCACGGTCATTTCGTCGGGCCCGCAAGAGGTCTTCGATCAGGTGGAGCCGTTCCTGCGATCCTTTGCCCGCGATATACACTATGTGGGCGCGGAAATCGGGCAGGCGCAACTGGTCAAGGTCTGCAACAACATCATGTCGTTCACCAACCTGGTGGTCGCCGCCGAGGCCCTGGTGATGGCGGCGAAAGGCGGCGTCGATCCGGAAAAGGCGCTTGCCGTGTTCAATTCAGGATCCGGCCAGAACAGCGCTACCCTGACGAAAATCCCGAATTTCGTCCTGAACCGGAACTTCAACATGGAAGCGCCCATGCACATCATCGAAAAGGACGCGATGCTGTGGCGCATGGAGGCGGAACGTCTGGATGTCCCCCAGAACGTCGCCGGGGCGACCTACCACACCCTGCGCCAGGCGCTGGCCATGGGATTGAATGGCGGCGATCTCAGCGAAATCGTCCGGGTCGTCGAACGCGCCGCCGATTTCGAATTGCCAAAGACCAGGGATTAAGAGGCGCGTAAAAGGCGGTGAGTTGGGGCCGCGGTCCGTCGGTGCTATGATCGGACAAAATTTGTGGAGCACGGCAATGCATGATCTTGTGATACGCGGCGCGGCCGTAATCGATGGTACCGGCGCCGATCGGCGGATCGCGGACGTGGCGGTGGACGGCGGCGTCATTACGGCGGTCGCGGCGTCGACATCGAACCGGGCCGAGGTTGGCGCGGGCCGGCGGGAAATCGACGCCGAAGGTTTGTTGCTGACCCCTGGCTGGGTCGATATCCATACCCATTACGACGGTCAGGCGACCTGGGACCCTTATTTGACGCCGTCCTCGTGGCACGGGGTGACCACGGCGGTGTTCGGCAATTGCAGCGTCGGCTTCGCGCCGGTGCGCCCCGGCAACGAATCCTATCTGATCAATTTGATGGAGGGGGTGGAGGACATTCCCGAAACCGTGCTGGCGGAAGGCATCGATTTTCGCTGGGAGAGTTTCCCGGAATATCTGGACGTGCTGGCCTCGACGCCGAGGATCATGGATATTGGCGCCCAGGTGCCCCATGCGGCCCTGCGCTACTATGTGATGGGCGAACGCGGGGCCGATTTCGCCGAAAAGCCCAGCGCGGCGGAGATCACCCGCATGGGCGCCTTGCTTGAAGTCGCCCTGGACGCCGGCGCCTTGGGCTTCACCACCTCGCGCACCGTCAAGCACCGCGCCGCCGATGGCCGCCTGACGCCGGGCTATGGCGCCGAGGAAGCGGAACTAACGGGTCTGGCCCAGGCCATGAAGCGGGCCGGCGCCGGGGTGCTGGAAGTCAATTCGGATTTCGGCGAAGGCGATTTCGCCCGTCTGCGCACGGCGGCCGAAATCGCGGGCCGGCCCCTTTCGGTGCTGCTGGTTCAGGTCGACAACGCACCCGATCTTTGGCGCGAAACACTGGATCAGGTGGGCGAGGCCTGTGCCGACGGCCTGGAGGTCACGGCCCAGGTGGGCAGCCGCGCCATCGGCGTCCTCATGGGACTGGAGGCCACCATGCATCCCTTTACCTCCCATCCCCTTTGGCTGGAGATGGTGGATCTGTCCCCGAAGGAACGTTTCGCCCGCCTGCGGAATGATCCTGAATTGCGCCGCCGCCTGGTCGAGGAACGGCCCGACGACAGCCATGTGCAGATGATGGAACAGGCGCTGCAACGCACGTTCGAGCTGGACGACCGGGTGGATTACGAACCCGCGCCGGAGGCGAGCATCGCCGCCATGGCCCGGGCCCAGGGCCGCGACCCGTTTGATCTGGCCCTGGAACTGATGCTGGCCAATGACGGCCAGACCCTGTTGCTGCATCCCTTTGAAAACTACTGCACCGGCGATCTGGAAGTGGTGAAGGAGATGTTGGAGGACCCCAACACGGTTTGCGGCGTGGCCGATGCCGGCGCCCATGTGGGTATTATTTGCGATGCCTCTTCGCCCACCTCGCTGCTCACCCATTGGGGCCGGGACCGCAGCCGGGGTGATAAACTGCCTCTCGAATTCCTGGTCCGCAAACAGACCGGCGATACGGCGCGGACCTATGGCCTGCTGGACCGCGGCGTCATCGCGCCGGGCTACAAGGCGGATCTCAACCTGATCGACTTTAACGCCCTGCGTCTGCGCCGCCCCGAGCTGGTTTACGACCTGCCCGCGGGCGGCCGCCGGATCATTCAAAAAGCGGAGGGCTATCGCCATACCTTCGTCACGGGCGTGGAAGTCATGCGCGACGGCGAAGCCACCGGCGAACTGCCCGGCAAGTTGCTGCGCGGCGCCCAAGGCGCGCCGAACTGATCCAGCAGATTGCTAGGGCACCAGCACGTTGCCTTCCATCAGGCGGCGGGCGGTGCGGTAGGTGGTGATCCGCTCCACTGTGCTGTCCAGGCCGGCGCTGTCGACCTTCGCGCCAATGGCAATGGCTCCTGATGGCGTACCCAGGCGGATATCGCCGCCCACGCCGGGCCGGCTCAGGCGATGCACCAGACCGCCCTCCAGATTGGCGGCCACGGCCAGGCACATGCCCCCGGTCAGGGGCACGGCCCGGTGCGGCTGCCCCATGGAGATCATGCGCACGGATAGATCCATGGCTTCCCGCCCCAAAGTGCTGCCATCGAGCAGCGGCATATCGCTGGGCGGAGCCACCACGGCGACCCTGGGGCTGGCCCGCGAGGCGGTGGATATGGCCGCCGCCGTCTCTCCCAGGCCCATGCGCACCCCGGCCAGGGCGCGGATTTCCTCCAGGCGGGCGAGGGTTCCGCCCATGGCTTCCAACTCGGTGGGCAATTCCGTCGCCGTCAGGCCCAGATCCGTGGCGGCGACGAAGACGCAGGGGGTGGTGGCGTCGAGGCAACAGACCTCGATCTGCCTGCCATCCGCCAACGTGACCAGGTCGTTCATCCGGCCGCTGGGCAACAGGGCGCCGGTGCGCGCGCCGGCGGGGTCCAGGAAATCCAACCGTATGCGGGCGGCACTGCCCGCCACGCCGGGAATAACAAAATCGCCCCTGGATATGGCAGTGCCGTCGACAACGCCAAAGCGGCTCTCGAACACC
The DNA here is from genome assembly GCA_047518225.1 of Alphaproteobacteria bacterium. GTDB lineage: Bacteria > Pseudomonadota > Alphaproteobacteria. Next base: position 19,533 of record JAKZRK010000318.1, read on the forward strand.
TTGTCCGTATTGGCGTTGTAGACGCGCACCACGGCCTCGCCGTCGGGCACGGTGACCAGGCCCTCATCCACCGCGAAGGGTCCCACGGCGGAGGACAGGTTGCCGCAGGTGGTGCCGTAATCGACGGCCGGTGCGTCGATCACCACTTGGCCAAAGGTATAATCCACATCGATGCCGGGCCGGGCCGAGGGTTCGATCACCACCACTTTCGAGAGCGAGGATATGCCCCCGCCCAAGCCGTCCAACTGCCGGCCATAGGGGTCGGGGCTGCCGATGGCGGCCAGGAATATTTCGTTCCACCGGGCCGGATCGTCAGGCAAATCCCGGCCGTGAAAGAACACGCCCTTGGAGGTGCCGCCGCGGATGAAAACCGCCGGTACCCGCCGCTGGCTCATCCGCCGGCGCCTTGGGCCGCGCTGGCCCCCGCGATCCTGCCAAAGACGGCGCCCGAGACCAGGCCGGTGCCGCCCGGATAGTTGATGTGGAACAAGCCGCCGACCATCTCGCCACAGGCGAACAGCCCCTTGATGGGCCGCCAGTCGGTGCCGATCACGCGGGCGTCCTGGTCAATCTTCAGGCCGCCAAAGGTGAAGGTGATGCCGCCCGTGGCGGAATAGGCCACATAGGGTGGTTGGTCGAGGCGGGTGGCCCAGTTGCTTTTATCGGGCGACAGGCCGGTGCTGCTCAAACCGTCCTTTTGCGTCGGGTCGAAGCCATCGTTGGAGCCGGGCGCGGGGACGGCGGCGTTATATTCCTCCAACGTAGCCAGGGCCTGGGCCTTGTCATCCAGTTCCAACTGCTCCACCAATTCCGCCAGGGTATCGGCGGTGATGGGCTGGGAGGTGTTGTAGCGCGGCTCCAACAGATGCACCGTCTGCTGATCGAAAATCTGCCAGGCCAGGGCGCCGGTTTCCTGCAGGATGCGGCCGCCGTATTTGGCATAGGTGTACATGCCCACATCCTCGCCTTCGTCCAGGAAGCGTTTGCCCTCGCGGTTGATCATGACGCCGTAGGGGTAGGACAGGCGGTTGCTGCGGTCCGTGCGCTCCCGGTCGGCGAAATCCGGCCATTCGTTGGAAATCGGCGTGGAATGCCGCCCGCTCCATTGGCCCCACGGCAGGGCGCCGATGGCCAGGGCCATGCGCAGGCCGTCGCCCTGATTATGGGCGCTGCCGCGCACCTTGGCATGATCCCAGGGCGCGCCCAGATATTGCGCCCGCATTTGGGCATTGGCCTCGAACCCGCCACAGCCCAGGATCACGGCGGGGGCGGTAAGCTCTTCCGTGCTCTCGCCCGTGTTCGCCAGAACCCCCACGACGGCTCCGTCCTTGTCCTGCAGCAATTCAGTAGCGCCGACGCCATAACGAATTGCGATGCCGTTTGCTTCCGACTTGGCGAACCAGGCATTGGACAGGCCCACGCCTTCATGCAGGGCGCGGACGATGGCGCCCTTTTGCCATTTCACCCGGTTGCCGACCCGGATGGCGGACAGGCTGACCGCCGGTTCCATGGGGATGCCGCCATATTCATGCATCCAGCGGATGGTCTCGTAGGAATTGGAAATCAGGATTTTGGCCAGGCTCTGGTCGGTCTTGCCGGCGGTCACCCGCATCAGATCGGCCATCATTTCGTCTTCGGTATAGGTGGGGACATCCTCGAAAAAACCTGGCAGTTCATCCTCGGCGTCCGGAACCAGGGGCCGCAGGTTCTCGCCATCGCCATAGGCGATGCGCAGCAGCCCGCCGCTGTAATGGGTATTGCCGCCGCGGTCCTTTTCGGGCGCCTTTTCCAGCACCAGAACCCGTGCCGCACCCTGCTCCCGGGCCGAATTGGCCGCCGCCAGCGCCGCGTTGCCGGCCCCCACCACGATGACATCGAAATCAGGCATGCAATACGCCTCCCGCCTCCACACCAGGGCGCATTATGCTGGAGGGGCCCAGTCATTGAAAGCCGCCATTGAAAGCCGCCTTTGGGCAATATTGGCGACCGCAAACTTGGCGAAGCCCCAGGGGGTGATAGACACGGGCCAAGCAATAGTCCAAAGGATATATCCATGAGCCGCATGAAATTTGGCGCCTTTCTGGCGCCCCATCACCCGATCGGTGAAAACCCCACCCTGCAATTCCGCTCGGACCTGGATTTTGTTACCCATCTCGACTGTTTGGGCTATGACGAATTTTGGTGCGGCGAGCATCATTCCACCGGCTGGGAGATGATTGCCTCGCCGGAGATGTTCCTGGCCGCCGCCGGCGAGCATACCGCGCGCATCAAACTCGGCACCGGGGTGGTGTCCCTGCCCTATCACCATCCCTTCCTGGTGGCGCAAAACATGGTGCAGCTGGATCATATGAGCAACGGCCGGGCCATCTTCGGCTCCGGCCCCGGCGCCTTGGCCTCGGATGCCTATACCATGGGCATGGACCCCATGACCCTGCGCGACCGCCAGGACGAAGCCATCGGTGTCATTCGCAGATTGCTGCGGGGCGATGAACGCTTCGACCACGACAGCGATTGGTTCACCCTTCGGGAAGCGAAATTGCAACTGCTGCCCTTGCAGGAGGACATGCCGTTCGCCGTAGCCTCGATGATCAGCCCCTCGGGCATGACATTGGCGGGCAAACACGGCACCGGCGTGCTCTCCATCGGCTCCATGTCCAAAGAAGGTTTGCAGGCCCTGCCGACGCAATGGAGCTTCGCCGAGGACGCGGCGAAGGATCATGGCAATATCGTCGACCGCAGGAATTGGCGCATCGTCATGTTCTGGCATATCGCCGAGACACGGGAGCAGGCCCGCATCGAAGCCAGGGATGGCCTGTTCCGCTGGCGCAATGAATATACCGCCGGCACCCTGATGCAGGTGGGGGTGGAACCATTCACCGATCCCGACCAGGGGGTCGATGAAATGGCCTTTTCCGATGGCGCCACCTCGGTGATCGGCACGCCGGACGACCTGGTCGCCAGGATCCGCGAGATGGTTGAGCTGACGGGCGGTTTCGGCACGGTGATCGGCTTTGTCCACGACTGGGCCAACCGTGAAAACACCAACCGCAGTTGGGACCTGGTCGCCCGCTACGTCATCCCCGAGGTTAACGGCATGTTGGAGGCCTATCGCGAATCCCGCCAGTTCGTGGTGGAGAATAGAGACTCCTTCAACCGTGCCCGCGCAGCGATCATGGACAAAATTATGACCAACGAAAAAGCCGCCGCCCTGAAGCTGGGCAGCACCTCGAAAGCGCCCATGGCGCCCCATTCCGCGCCGGACTTGGACAAGGAGGCGGGAGATTAGGGTCGCCTCGTGCTGTCCTAATTAGGATACTGACGAGATCTCATGGCACCTCGAGCGGAGTTTTCCAGGGCTTGAACTTCGCATCCCATCTGTTGCATTCAAAAGAAATGAAATCATACAGGCTGCATTGGAAGTTAAAGACCGCACCGTCGATCATCATCAAAAACAACAGCACCAGCGAAAGCACGACTGCCGTGATTATCAGGTGATATTTGATTCTTTCCCACTTCGATAAAGGTGGTTCTTGGTCGTTCATGGGTTTTTCCATACCACTTTCTCCCGTCGTGTCACGGCAATGACCGTTTATGTGGCTTCGGCTGTCCGCGGGCATGGAACCATCCCGTCTTGGTATTGCCGTGCGGCTACGATCGCGGCCAGCCTACGTTGAGCTCCTTGCGACATGGCGCGAGTTTAACGGCGGCTGTTCGGAGAAGCTATACAGGCTTATGAAGGATGCTGAATGGTGCTGTGTCGGCGGCTTCAAGGAGACGCAGGGGATTGGGGCGGCCATCGCGGTTTCCGATTATAGGTTGGGTTGTTTGAAATGACCTGACCAAGGAGACCACGATGATCGACGACATGATGGCCCTGCGCGGCCTTTTAGAAGAGAGTTCCCATGGCGATTTCTTGCGCGAGATGATCGGCTTCACCGCCCAACGCCCGATGAACCTGGAAGTTGCTGGCCAGACCGGCGCCGGCCAAGGCGAACGTTCCCCGACCAACTGCGCACCAAGGTCCCCAAACCGGCCGCCTTGATGGACGGGGCCGAGGCGGACATCCGGGCCCATATGACCTTCCCCAAGGAGCACCGCACCAAGCTGCATTCCACAAATCCCATCGAGCGCCTGAATGGCGAAATCAAACGGCGTACCAACGTGGTCGGAATATTCCCCAACCGGCGCCACGGATGGGCTGGAATAGACGCGGGCCAACTTATACCACCCGGCGCTGATAGGAACCTATTGAGACGCCCTGGGGCAGTTTTCGGGTAGGAGCGCGCGCCGACGCGATGCGGTGCTTCGTTAGGCGTGCGCGACGCCCTCCGAAAGCTGTCCCAGGGCGCCTGCGGTCGTCTCCGCGCGCCCTCGGATGCGTCCTGAAGCCTTGACGATGCACCACATCGCCGGCGGCTTCACTCCTGCCCGAGGGCACGCGGAGACGATCT
>JAKZRK010000319.1:0-3480 GCA_047518225.1 Alphaproteobacteria bacterium
AACCGTGGAACTCCAGCTTCAGGCGACGGTCGAAATCGACCCGCAAATGGGGGTTTTTGGATTCACCCGTCGGGTGACGCGGGGCTCGTCCGCTGGGATTATGATATCGCATTGATTCTTATAGCAGAATCGACCAGGCACATCTTCAAATTGGTAATCCATCTGGGGAATCCGGGCTGAAAGTAAATACCGCCCGCCTGTGATAATTTGACGGCGGCCTCTTTCAGGGAACAACCCCATTCCGCCGCGATGTCCGCCAAATCGCGGCCGCTGGCCTCTGGATGGGGTTTCGAGGTGGTGATCATGATGCGGATCTGGTCATTGACCCAATCGGGGTCCAGCACCGTGGAGCCGGCGGCGTAGGGATAGGCATCCAGCCCCATTGTAACCGAATTCCGCGCCGCCTCAATGAACGCCAGGGTCTCGCCGCTGCGGCCCCAATTGTCGGGACCGGAGCATTTATGGTGGGAGATGACCACGGGCACATTGGCGCGTTGGGCCGTGGTCTGGGTCTCTTGCAGGGAAGCCATTATGTGATCGGCTTCGTCCCGCATGTGGGTAGTATAGATGCCGCCGGTTTCCGATAGAACTTCGGCCAGGGCGATAACTTCCTCCATATTGGCGGCGTCCGAGGTCTTGTAATGCAGGCCGGTACTGAGGCCGATGGCGCCGGCGGCAAGCGAGGCGGCCAGCTTGTCCCGCATGTCGGTGATTTCGCTGGCCGTCGCGCTCCGGTTCACGTCATCCATGCGGCCAACCCGCAGGGTGCCGTGGCCAACCAGGGCGGCAACATTGACGCTGGGCCGGGCCGCCTCCACCGCCGCCAGGTACGCCGCCATGCTTTCGTAGCGGAAGCTCTCGCGGCCGCCCAGCAGGTTCAGGGGCGGCGGCGGGTCTATCTCGGTGATTGGGGCCAGCGAGATACCGCAGTTACCCACGATCACCGTGGTAACGCCCTGGCTGAGCTTTGCCGGCATGGTGGGATTGATCAAAACCGCATTGTCATCGTGGGTATGCACATCGATAAAGCCGGGCGCCAGCACCCTATCGGAGGCATCGATTTCCAGCGCCCCCCACCACCGGGCACTGTCTTGCGGCGCGGCAATAGCTGCGATCCGCTCGCCCGATATGGCCACATCCATGGCCCGGGCCGGGGCGCCCGTGCCGTCGATCAAACGGCCATCGCGGATAACAACGTCGAATTTCGCCGTTTCAGTCTCGTTCGTAGAATTATTCATAATGCCCATTCGTTGCCGCCGGCCTCGCCGGCGATGGTTGTACGGGCCATGACACGGGCCTGATCGCCGGGCCAGGTTTGCCCGCGGTGCAGCACGCAGCGATTATCCCAAATGATGATGTCGCCGGCGTTCCAATAATGTGTGATGGTGCGCGGGGGCCGACAGGCATCGTCACACAATTTTTGCAGCAAGGCCCGGCTTTCACACTCATCCTCCCCCAGGATATGGCTGGCGTGGCGGCCAATATACAGATTTTTTCGCCCGGTTTTCGGATGGGTCCGGATCAAGGGATGTTCCACTGGGGGCAGGGCGGCCTGTTCCCCCTCGCTCAAGACGGTTAATCCACCGACCAGGCCCTGGCTGTACATGTAACTATGCACCGCTACCCTGTCTTCCAGCCAAGCCTGCATATCCGGCTCCAGCTCGTCATAGGCGGCCCGCATGTCGGCGAATTCAGTACCGCCGCCGCTATCGGGCACCCGGTGGGCGGCCAACAGCGAACCCATCGCCGGTACCCGTTTGAAGGAACTATCGGTATGCCAGCCTCTGTTGCCCTTCAAATACAAGCCATGTTCACTCTCATGCGGCCACAGGCTGCCATCGTCCTTAAGGTTGGAAAGCATCCCGATTTCTGGATTACCGCCCATGTCCTTCATGATCAGACGTTCCAATTCGCCAAATCGGCGGCTGAAGGCGATGTGTTCCTCGTTCGACAAATTCTGCTCGGGAAAGATCAGCACGCCATATTGGTGCCAGGCCGCCTCGATCGCGCCGAAGGCCGTCTCATCCAATTCAGCACCCAATGCCACGCCGCTAATAGTGGCCCCCAGGGTTGCATCGAATGGGGTGATGTCCATCGTTTGTCCTCTCATTTCCCCGAATGGCCATTACGAGCCAAAGCGCGTTAGACCTTGCCGTCTTTTTTTAAATCCTTGTAACGCTTCTTGGCCTCGATCCAGTCGTCATAGGCATCGCCTTCCAGGAAGGGTTGCTCGTCCGAGAAGATCAGCCGTTTCCAATCCTCGCCGCCGGGCCAGTGCAGGGGTGCCTGGACGGTGCTGCGCGGCGCCGTGGCGTTTTCCAACTGGTCCAGGGCCAGGTCGAAGATCTGCCGTTGTTCCTTCACTTCGAACGGCCGGCCACAGGGATTGCCCAGGGGGTAGTCGACGAAGACCAGCCGGGCCACGCCGCAATATTCGACGATATCGCGGGCATTGGCGATCAATACGGTAGGGATGCCGTTTTCTTCCAGGTAACGGGCGACCAGACTCACGGTCTGGTGGCAAACCGGTCAGACCGGTGTCAGGACAACCGCATCGACGCCATCTTCGCAGCAGCGGCGCAGCACCTCCGGTCCATCCACGGTCAGGGTCCGGCGGTGGCTATAGGCGGTGAAGACACCATGCAGCCGCGCAGCGACGCCGCCGATGCGGCCCATCGCGGCGGCCTCGTGCAGGCGCGTGATGGGAAAATAGCTGTCTACGTCATCCAGATTGGTGGCGTATTTATCGTAATGTTCCTGGCGGCTGTAAAGCTGGTCCAGGGGGGTATCGGCGGCAATGGAATAGACATTACCGACGAACAATTGTTCGGCATGATTATCCCCATCGCCGGTGCCACGCACCGTGACGTCCGAGGTTGATACCAGCGAAATTCGTGCCTCCGACAGTGGCTTGTCCAATTTGGCGAACGGTACCTCGTCGAAATGGGCCCATTCATAGGGTTTTTCATATCCCTGGCCGAGGTAGTATTCGCGGGTTTTATAGATATATTTGACGTGGGACACGACCAAGGTCCTTCCTTTGGACTAACGCAAAAATGCCGTACAGGTGCGGCGGCGCCAATTTGGCGCCGGGGGCGCCGATGGCGGCAAGCGAATGGGATTTTGCCATGTTAAGCCTGTTTTTGGCCAGCTTGTTGTTTCTTGCCATTCACGCCTTGATTTCCGGCACGGCCCTGCGCGCCAGGCTGGTCGCCAAACTGGGCGAGAAGCTCTACATGGCAGCCTTCGCCACCTTGTCGGCGGGTGCGCTGTTCTGGCTGATTTTGGCCTATGGCGCCGCGCCCTATGTGGCATTGTGGGCCGATGTCACCACCCTGAAGCATCTAGCCCGCATTATTCACGCTTGGCGGCCGATTTGAGCGAGGCGAGCGGTATCGGCCGGGTTGACGGCGGCTTTCGGGGCGGGTTTTCGTTACGGGTTGGAGATTGACGTTCGAGGTTCATCCGGCGGCACGCGCC
>JAKZRK010000320.1:0-9106 GCA_047518225.1 Alphaproteobacteria bacterium
CGGGAGGAGATGTGATGCCGCCCACGCGGAGCTCAACGGAAACACTTCCCAGCCTTGGTTTCCACTCCAGATCAGGCAAGGTCGAAACGATCCAGATTCATGACCTTGTCCCACGCAGCCACGAAGTCACGCACAAACGCCTGCTGCGAGTCGTCACATCCGTAGACTTCCGCGATGGCTCGTAGCTGGGAGTTCGAACCGAAGACGAGATCGACGCGGGTGCCGGTCCATTTGAGCTCGCCGTACCCATCGCGCCCCTCGTAGACATCCTCGGGATCGGAGGAGGGCTGCCACTTCACGCCCATGTCGAGCAGGTTGACGAAAAAGTCGCTCGTCAAGGTCTCGGGACGGTCGGTGAAGACGCCGTGTTGGGACTGCCCGACGTTTGCGTTCAGAGCACGCATGCCGCCTACGAGAACCGTCATCTCAGGAGCGGTCAGCGTCAGGAAGTGCGCCCGATCGAGCAGCAGCTCTTCGGCGGGACGGTCGTGCCCGTTTCCGACGTAGTTGCGGAACCCGTCCGCGGTCGGCTCAAGCACGGCGAACGAGTCCGCGTCGGTTTGCTCCTGCGACGCGTCCATGCGCCCTGGCGTGAAGGGAACCGTCACATCGTGACCGGCCTTCTTCGCGGCTTCCTCGACGGCCGCGCACCCGCCCAGAACGACTAGGTCGGCAAGCGAGACCTTCTTCCCGCCGGACTGCGCACCGTTGAACTCCGCCTGGATTCCGTCTAGCTTCTCGAGGACGACCGCCACGCCGGCCGACTGGTTTACGTCCCAATCCTTCTGGGGCGCCAGGCGAATCCGTGCCCCGTTCGCACCGCCACGTTTGTCGGTGCCGCGGAACGTCGCCGCTGACGCCCAAGCGGTCGTGACCAGCTGCGACACGGACAGTCCTGTAGCGAGGATCTTGCCCTTCAGGGCTGCGATGTCGTCGGCGTCAATCAATTCATGATCGACTTCTGGGATCGGATCTTGCCACAGCAGTTCTTCCTTCGGCACGAGTGGGCCGAGAAACCGCGTGCGGGGCCCCATGTCGCGATGTGTCAGCTTGTACCAAGCCCTTGCGAAAGCGTCCGCGAACTCGTCCGGGTTCTCGTGGAAGCGCTTCGAGATCTTCGCGTACTCGGGGTCCATCTTCAGCGATAGGTCCGTCGTGAACATCATCGGGGCGTGCTTCTTCGACGGATCGTGCGCATCCGGCACGGCGTCCGCCGCGGCCGCATCCTTAGGCGCCCACTGGTAGGAGCCGCCGGGCCCTTTCCCGAGCTCCCACTCGTAGCCGAACAGGTTGTCGAAGAAGTTGCTGTCCCACTTCACCGGGTTAGTGGTCCATGCGCCCTCCAACCCGCTGGTCCAGGCATCACCGCCTTTGCCGCTGCCGAAGCTGTTCTTCCAGCCAAGGCCTTGCTCCTCGATGCCGGCGCCTTCCGGTTCCCGGCCTATGTTGGGCTCCTCGGGACAAGGGCCATGAGCCTTGCCGAAGGTGTGTCCGCCGGCGATGAGGGCGACCGTTTCCTCGTCGTTCATGGCCATCCGGCCGAACGTCTCACGAATGTCCCTGGCCGCCGCCACCGGATCCGGCTTGGCGTTCGGTCCTTGCGGATTCACATAGATCAGGCCCATCTGGACGGCGCCAAGAGGCTTCTGCAGATCCCTGTCGCCGCTATAGCGCTCGTCTCCAAGCCATTCGGCCTCGGGCCCCCAGTTGATGTCGGTTTCGGGTTCCCAGACATCCTCGCGACCGCCGGCGAAGCCCATCGTCTTGAATCCCATAGATTCCAGAGCGCAGTTGCCCGCGAAGATCATCAGGTCGGCCCACGAGAGCTTCCGACCGTATTTCTGCTTGACCGGCCAAAGCAGCCGGCGGGCCTTGTCGAGGCTCACGTTGTCGGGCCAGCTGTTGAGGGGCGCCAGGCGGATCGAGCCGGAAGCCGCGCCGCTGCGGCCGTCGTGAATGCGGTAGGTGCCTGCGCTGTGCCACGCCATGCGGATGAAGAGCGGCCCGTAGTGACCGTAGTCGGCCGGCCACCAGTCCTGCGACGTCGTCATCAACTCTTCGATGTCCTTCTTGAGGGCGTCGAGGTCGACCGTCTTGAACTCTTCGGCGTAGTTGAAATCCTCACCCATCGGATCGGACAACGAAGAGTTCTGGTGGAGAATCTGCAGGTTCAACTGGTCCGGCCACCAGCTTGCGTTCGACTGGGCTCCAGCCGCGGTATGTCTGGAAAAGGGGCACTTGCCTATATCTGTCATGGAATCCTCCTCGGTCTCGGGTGAACCTACGATTTGCACGCGGGGCAGAGCCCGCGAACCTCAACTGGGTACTCAGTGACTTGAAATCCGTCCGGGTGCGATTGGCTCGCCCGGACGCTGTCCAGGCGGTCATCCTCGTAATCCACCACCTTCATGCAATTGGTACAGATCAAGTGATGGTGGCGCTCGAGGTTGGCGTTGTCAGGCCAGCTGTTGAGCGGGGCGAAGCGCTGTGCGCCGGTGCCGCCGCCGCCACGGCCATCCGCGATGCGGTACGTACCCGCGGCGTGCCACGTCATCCGGATGAAGAGCGGTCCGTAGTGACCGTAGTCGGCCGGCCACCAGTCCTGCGACTGGGTCATCAGCGCATCGACGTCCTTCGCCAGAGCTTCGAAGTCAAGGCTCTTAAACTCCTCGGCGTAGTCGAACTCCTCGCCGTTGGGATCGGCCTGGGGGTGGTTCTGGCGGAGGATCCGCAGGTTCAACTGGTTCGGCCACCAGTGTTGGTTCGCTGTGCCGCCAACGGCCTGGTGCGCGGTGCCCATCACCGGGCACTTGCTTTCGCTGTTCATATTCCCTCCGATCATGCTCTGAATTTTTCCACTCGGTTTAGCCGATATTCCCCAGATAGTGCCTGCTTCCAGCCGGAAGCGATAGCAAATTTTACCGAGTGAGTCCATTTGGCTGCTGGTCAGGACATTGCATGGCGATCTCCTGGGCTTGTTGGGTTGATTTGGGCTTGAATGGTAGCCGATAATCAATTCTCGTGGAACTGGGGCGCAGTTCGACATGTGCCCGACATAGTTTTCGCATCGGGTCTTGTAGATGATTTTGGACTGAGGCCCCGTCATGCCGGCAAGGGGGCCGGTCGCAGCTCACCGATCCGCCGTGAAGAATTATTGGCCCGGCCGGGCGGCGTCGAGGCGGCGGTTAGCCTAGAGGTGGCGGGCGCGGGAGTGGGCGGCTTGGCGTCCCGAAGTCAGTCGGAACTATTCCAGGCCGGGCATGGCGACATATCCGGGCAGGGCTTCAATCCGTTTGAACCAGGCCTTCAGCGCGCCAAAGGGCGCCAATGAAATTTCGCCCTCCCCGGCCAGGGCGGCATAAGGATAGCAGGCGATATCGGCGATGGTCGGGCGGTCAAGGGCCAGCCAGTCGTGTTTGGCCAGATGTTCATCCATGAGGGCCAAGGCGGTTTGGCCCGCCGCCTGCGCCCGGCCAAGATCCGCGTCGCGATTGAAACGCAGGCAGGCCCGCGCGATGGCGGGTCCATTCCAGATCTCGTTGACGGCGAAGGACAGCCATTGGGTGACGGTGGCAAGGCCCGCCGGATCGATCGGCAGCCACGCCTCGCCGCCATATTTGCCCCCCAGATAGACCAGGATGGCCTGGGAATCGTAAATCACCGTGCCGCCATCTTCCAGTACCGGCACCGTGCCCAGGGGGTTGCGCGCCAAATGCGCCGGTGTCTTTTGTTCCAGGTCCGGCAGGCTGATGGGCACGGCCTCGTGTTCGATTTCCAGCATGGACAGCAGCATGCGGACCTTGTGGCAGTTACCCGATGCGGGCGCGTCGTAGAATTTCATCTTCCTATTGGACCTTTGCTGTTGGAGCGCGGCAATATTTATGCCACCAACCGGGACGATGATACGGGCAGGCATGGGGAGATGACAATGAAGCAATGGCAGATCGCGGATGAATGGAGTTTCGACGGTTTGAAACTGGTCGATGCCGAGAGACCTGAACCGGGGCCGGGCGAGGTCTTGTTGAAGATGAAGGCGGTGTCCCTGAATTATCGCGATTACCTGATGGTTGGCCGCGGCTATGGCCGGATGTCGGGCGAACTGCCCCTGGTGCCCCTCTCCGACGGGGTCGGCGAAGTGGTGGCCCTGGGCGATGGCGTCGAGGATGTGGCCCTGGGCTCGCGGCGGCTGCCTTGTTTTATCCAGAATTGGTTCAGCGGCGACCTGGGTCCATCGGGATTCTCGGGCGCCCTGGGCGGGCCCCTGGACGGCACGGCGCGGGAATATATGAACGTGCCCGTGGCCAGTTCGGTGCCCGTGCCTGAACATCTCTCGGATGTTGAAGCCGCCACCCTTTGCTGTGCCGCGATCACCGCCTGGAACGCCCTGGCCGAGATGCCCGATACGGCGGTCGACGGCGGTACCGTGGTAACGCTGGGTACGGGCGGGGTATCGCTGTTCGCCTTGCAATTGGCCAAGGCCAGGGGCGCCCGCGTCATTTCCACATCATCCCGCGCGGAGAAGCTGGCCAGGCTGCAAGCCCTGGGCGCGGACGAGGTCATTAACTACCGCTAGGTGCCCGAATGGGGCAAGGCGGTTTTGGCCCTGACCCATGGCGTGGGCGCCGATCTCGTCGTTGAAGTGGGCGGCGCGGATACCATTGCCCAATCCATGCGGGCAACCCGCGCGGACGGCAACATGGCCTTGATCGGTAATGTGGGCGGCTCCATCGCCGAAGTGAACCTGCCCCTGGTTTTCATGTTCCGCAAACGCATGATCGGTATTAGCACGGGCAGCGTCGCCGATTTTGCCGACATGATGGCGCATCTGGCTGACAAGACCGGCTTTCACCCCGCCCTGGACGAACATGTCTATGATTTCGACGGCCTGAGCGAGGCCTTGCAGGCCCTGCCCAAGGGCGCGCATTTCGGCAAGATCGTGGTACGGGTCTAGTACCAAGCTAATATGGCCAGGACGGTGGTGTAGGCGCCCGTGGCCACCAGGATGGCCAGAACAAGGCGGCGAAACAGGGTTTCATTCAGTTTGCCCGATAGACGGTGGCCGGCGATGGCGCCCAGTATGATCGGCAGGGCCGCCAGCGCGGCGGCCTGCCAGATCTGGCCGCCGATGGCGCCGAACGCCGCCTGCAACGCCAGGGCCGCGCCATAGGACAGGGTAAAGAGGCACAGGGTACAGGCGCGCAGGGGGGCTTTCGCCATGCCGCTGGCCGATAGATACAGCATCACCGCCGGCCCCGGCATGGCCAGGGCCGTGGCCATGGCACCCGACAGGATGCCCACCGCCACCTGGACCCATGTTCGCGCCCCTGTGCCATTTTCGAGAGCGCCCCGGGGCGTGGCGGCGCGGCGCTGGCCGAGGGCCAGCCAGGCGGCAAAAAACAATATCACCAGGCCCACCGCAAGGCGCACCCAATCCAGGCTGGCTTGCAGAAAGATCACCAGGCCGATGGGAAAGCCCAGGATGCTGCCCATGGCCAGGCGGGTCAACGGCCCCCGTGGCGCCTGCCGCCACAAGCCCGGGACGAGGACCAGGGACACCAGCAGGTTGAGAATAATTGTCAACCCGACGGCATCCAGACTGCCCATCACCAGCAGCAGAAACGGCAAGGCGATGATGGCGAAGCCGAAACCGGTGGCCCCCTGGGCCAAGGCCGCGAAAAATGCAATCGCGGCGATCAGGATGGTATCGGTGCCTGTCAGGGCCATGGCCGGATCAGGGTAGATCCCAATAAGGCTCGGGGGTAAAGCGCGTCGCCAAAAAGTCCACAAAGGCCCGCACCTTGGGCGTCAGATGGCGGCGGTGGGGATAGGCGGCATAGATGGCATGGGTTTGCGGCACGCATTCGGGCAGAAATTCCACCAGGGTGCCGGCCCGCAGATCCTCGCCGACGATAAAGCTGGGCAAGGCGACGATTCCGGCGCCGGCCACGGCGGCGTCCCGCAGCACTTCACCGTTGTTGGCGCGCAGGTTACCGCGCAGAGGGATCGAGACCGGCCCCTTGGCGCCGTTCAAGGACCAATCCGTGCCGGAGGCGCGGTAGAGATAGGCAAAACAATTATGCCCGCGCAGATCTTCCGGTTTTTTGGGCGTCCCGTGGCGCCGCAAATAGTCCGGCGCGGCGCAAAGTACGGCCCGCGAAGGGGCCAGGCGGCGGACGATCAAGGAGCTGTCCACCAAGGCGGCGATGCGGATGGCGACATCGAAGCCTTCCTCCACCAGATCGGCGAAGCGGTCGTCCATCACCAGGTCCACGTCGATCTGTTCATGGGCGGCCAGAAAATCGGCGATCACCGGGCCCAGATGCAGGGTGCCGAAGGTCATGGGCGCGTTCACCCGCAGCCGGCCCCGGGGCGCCGCCGCCAGGCTGCCCACTTCGTCCGCCGCCGCCTGGGCATCCTCCACGATCCGCGCGCAGCGTTCGTAGAACACCGCGCCGACCTCCGTCAGGGACAGCTTCCGCGTGGTGCGGTTCAACAGACGCGCACCCAGGCGGTCCTCCAGCCGGCCGATCTGCTTGGAAACGGCGGATTTGGACAGGCCCAGGGCCTGGGCGGCGGCGGTAAAGCTGCGTTGCTGCACGACCTTGGCGAACACCGCCATTTCGCTCAGATTGTCCATCGCAACCACTTTCGCCCGACTTTAGGAAACAGTGACGGGCTTGATAGCAGTTTTGTTTCCTTTGGTGAACAATATTGTGCTTGTCCGAACACTGGTGCACGGCGCGCATCGGCGCTAGGTTGAAGGTGTAAACAGCAGCAAGGGAGCGCGGTCATGGGTATCATGGTGCAGGGAATATGGCGGCAACAGGATTTCGCGGAGCGCAACCGCAAGGGCAACTATATGCGCCCCACCACGGCGTTTCGTCATTGGATTGGCGATGACGCCTTCCCGGCCGAGGCCGGGCGCTATCATCTGGTCGTGGCGCACGCCTGCCCATGGGCCCACCGGACCTTGATTTTCCGCGCCCTGAAGGGTCTGGAAGAGGTCATATCCGTGGCCTATGTGGAACCATTGATGCTGGAAAACGGCTGGGAACTGATGGGGGGTGGCGATCCGGTCACGGGGGTCAGGTATACCCATCAAATCTATGCCCAGGCGGCGCCGGACTATTCCGGCCGCTGTTCGGTTCCGGTTTTATGGGACAAAACCGCGGGCACCATCGTCAACAATGAATCCGCCGACATCATCCGCATGTTCAACAGCACTTTCGATGGCCTGGCCACCAGGCAGGTTCCGGATTTGTATCCCGAACACCTGCGCGCCGGGATCGATGCGGTAAACGATGTGGTTTACAACAGCATCAACAACGGCGTTTACAAGGCCGGCTTTGCCACCACCCAGGAGGTCTATGAAGCCGCCTATACCGCGCTGTTCCAGGCCCTGGACGAGATGGAGGCGCGCCTGGCCAGCCAACGCTATTTGACCGGTCCCCGCATCACCGAGGCCGATTGGCGGCTGTTCGCCACCCTGGTGCGGTTCGATGCGGTTTATGTGGGCCACTTCAAATGCAATCGCCAACGGATCGCGGATTATGCCAATCTGTCGAACTATCTGCGCGAGCTGTACCAATGGCCCGGTATCGCCGGAACCGTGGATATCCCCCGCACCAAGCAGCATTACTACGGCAGCCATACGGCGATAAACCCGTTCGCCATCGTGCCCATGGGCCCTGAGCTGGATTTTGACAGCCCCCACGACCGCGGCCGATTGCCCAGCGAGGACGGTTAGCGGGCTTTCGATATATTCTGATACTGAGAGGTAGGCATGACATTCAATATGACCAGGATGGAGCGCGAGGCGTTTCTGCAAGCGCCCCGCATTGGTGTGCTCGCCATACCCGAAGGGGAACGCGGGCCGCTGACCAGCCCGGTCTGGTACGATTACCTGCTGGGCGGTGATCTGTGGTTCCTATGCCAAAGCACGGCGCGCAAGGGCCAATTGCTAAGCATCGGCGGCCGGGTCAGCCTGTTGGTGCAGGAAACCACGTCGCCCTACAGCTATGTATCTATCGAGGGGCCGGTATCCGCCATTGCGCCCTCGGATCTGTTGGCCGATCTGCAACCCATGGCGCAGCGCTATCTAGGTGAACAGGGCGGCATCGACTATGCCGCCGGCCTTGCCGAGAGCTATGCCAGGGGCAACGCCATCAAGGTTTTCGTCAGCCCCGAACGCTGGCTGACCGTGGACTATGGCAAACGGGGTTAGTGAAAACACACATCAAACAATAATGGAATCTATGCCCATTTTGACGATTGTCGCGCGCGACATAGGGGAGAAAATGTGATAATTTACTCGCCTAATTATTTGTGAGGCGATGACATGGCCAAGGACAGTCCGACTAAAGCTGCCGCACCAAATTCCAAGAGGACGCGCCGAACAATATTGATACCCGCAGCTCCTTTAGAAGAAGCGTTAACCATCGCACACGCAATTCAAAAACACGCTGCGGGTCAAAAAGTTCGCCGACTGACACTATTTGATCAGATGGGCAAATCGCCGGATAGTGGGCGAAGCCGTCAGCTCATAACCAATTCCAATAAGTACGGGCTTTCGAAGGGCAGTTACACTGCAGAGCATCTGGAACTCACAGCCGATGGCAAAACGGCGACCGGAGCTGACGTATCGCCACGAGAACAGCTAAGAGTGAGATTCAAGCTTGCAGTCGAATTAATAGCTCCGTTCAAGACGCTATATGATGAGCAAGTGGGAAACAGATTACCAGCCAACTCTATTCTTGAAGATTTGGCAATAGAAAGCGGCATCCCTGACAAAGACGTCAAGGAATGCGTCGAAATGTTCATCGTAAATGCCAAATTCTTGGGGATACTTACTCCTATCGCAGGGGCGGAAAGAATTATTCCAATAGAACAGGCCTTAGAAGCGCTTCCGACTGAGCCAATTGGTGCGGTGATAACAGACGCAACGATAACCGAATCCACAGTAGATCCATCCTTGCCTATCCGGTTTACACCCACACCCACTAGGGCTAGAATGGGCGCAAACCGGATATAGGGGAGCGCGCCATGGATGTTCTCGACCGCGCCGATCTCCCATTCCCGCATTCGCTACCCGAGTTCCAGCGACTTT
>JAKZRK010000321.1:0-19186 GCA_047518225.1 Alphaproteobacteria bacterium
CCAGACAATGCGGCTCCATCAAGAGCCATTGACGGTCGGTGATAACAAAACGGTCTTCAAGCATGCAAACCTCCTGTAAAAGGAAGCTTGAATCACATTTCGCGCGAAAAGGGAATCCTGAATCTCAACAGGCCCTAGTCCCCGAAACTCTTGGCGCCAATCACCGACTGGCCGATCAGAACCGCCGCCTGGGCCGGCCCTTCAAAGGTCATGCGCGCCGCCGCTTCCACCGCCTGGCCCATCTGACCTGGGTCATCAACGGAAAAAACCAGGCTATCGGCGGCTTCCAGCACTTTTGGCGTCAATTGCCCCATGGGCACCTGCCATGGATTGAACTCGCCCCATTGCCCCCGCATGGTCACCAGCATGAGCAGGGGAAAACGGCCGACCCGGGCCAGGGACAGCATGTTGATGCAATTACCCACGCCCGAAGACTGCATTAACAAAACCCCGCGCTGATCTCCCAACCAGGCCCCGGCCAGCAGGGCGATGCCCTCTTCCTCCGTCGTCAGGGGCACGAGGCGCATATCATCCGCCCCGTCACAGCGCCGGATCAAATCCGAATGTCCGGCATCGGGCACGTAGGCGACTTGCCGCACCCGCCAATCACGCAACACCGAAAAAATGGCGTCGGTCCAGTCTACTTGCATATTTGCGAATCCTCCGGGCCGCTATCTAAGCAATTTTTAGCTATCGGACAAGCAGACAGCGTTCCGCCAATTGTTGCAGGACCGCATCCAGCAGAACCTCGGGCTCCGCATTGGCGGTCAGGGCGGGGTCCCGCGTCTCGAAGCCTGCAATGGCCGCCAGCAAAGCGCCGCGGTCCGTTTGCCCGTCCATGCACGGCAACAATTGGCGGGTGGAGATATCGGTAATCGTGACGCTGCGATGGCGCAGATCCGTCACCTGATCCCCCTGTTCTATCTGCCACCGGGCCAGGGCCGTGGCCATGGGCAGGGGCCCAGGCGTGGTGGTGAAGGCGGGCGCGCGGGGCAGCAGATCAAGCCAGTTGCGGGGATAAAGATCGATCACCAATTGCGCCACGATGGCCCCATCGCCAACCGTCCCGGCCAATGCCTCGAAGGTCATGAAGTCCGGCCAGATCAAGGCCAGGTGGTTCAGGGCGGCGATGGCGGAGGGCGCGGTCATGCCCATCCGGCCGCCGTCCGGTGTCGCGAAAAAGGCTTCGCCGGGGGCGCCGTCGGGGTCCTGGCCCATGGGCCGCACAGGCGAGGCGAGATACAGGTCGTGAAGCCAGCCGGCGGCTATCCGCCGTTGCACCGTCGCGCCATCGGCACACAAGACGGTTTGCCGAAAACTGCGGTTCAGTACGAAGTCGATGCGCTGTTCACGGGCCACCGGATCATCCATGGCCGCCAATTGCCGGCGCGCCTCGGGTGAGAAATTTTCTTCCCGGGAGGCCGCGACATTGGCCTCGGAGACGAACTGCAAACCGGCCGCGCCGGCGCGGGCCAGGAAATCATCGACGTAGACGGGGTGGTTTTCCACTTCCAGCAGATCATGCAGCAGGAATGAATCCTCCATCTCGTCGACCCGCGCCTTTTCCTCGGCCAAATAGGTGGCGTAGCCATCGCCGGCCTGGGCATAGGCAGGGATCAGATCGTCCAACGCCGCCCGCGCCATGGCGGCGCGTTCGGCCGGGCTGGCCGCGGAGACGCCGGCGCGCAGCATCAATTCGCGCACCAGACCGCGCGTATGCCAGCCGGGGTAGGTGTTGTAGCTGATATAGACCATGCCGTTATCGGCCAGCAAATCCCGGCACAGGTGCAACAGGGCCGCCTGTACATCCAGGGGCACCCAGGAATAGAGGCCATGCAGAATGATGTAATCAAAGCCTTGTCCATCCGCCGCCTGGGCCAGGGACGAAGCCAGGGATACGGCATCCCCTGCCCGGAACTCGACGTTATCCAGGTTCGCCGCCTGGGCCGCCGCCTGGGCCATATGGATCTGCCGCCCGGACAGATCGATGCCGATAAATCGCCCCCGCGGCAGGGTCGCCGCCATGGGCAGCAGATTGCCGCCCTCGCCGCAACCCAGTTCAAGCACTCTGGCGGCGGTGACCGGGGCCGGCGCCAGGCCGTGCAAACGTCCAACCACGTACAGATGATCGGGATGCGAGAGGGGCACCGGCCGGCTGGGGTAGGGCGTTGCCTGATAGCTTTCATGCAGGGACGGGCGGTTCATGAAATTAGTTTACCACCATGGCGGCGCCGTGCTAGCGTCCCGGCGCAATGACACGGCAGCGCCTATCGGTAGCGGAACGGCATCCGCCCAAGTTTATCGCCTTTCTTTGGTGAGGCTTCCCGCTTGTCCGGGCGGCCCATAAGCTTCGCCCTTCTTCTCGATAATCTATCCTCCTATCAATCATGCGCTGTGGCGGCACCTTTCCTTTCAGGATATCCGCCTGCGGACCAAGACAGCAGGAAACCCTGTCATGACCGATTATTCCTTTGTTTCGCTCTCGGGCATCGTCGTCGACCGGACCGACCGGAAGATTGATTTCCAACGGGGCATCGACTTTTTGATCGATGCCCTGAACAACACCCGTGGCGCCTATCTCTCCTCAGGCGTCGAGGATCAGGACCGCTATTCGCGTTGGGAATTCGGCTTTATCGACCCTCCGTTGGAAGTGGTCGCGCACGCTGAACAGTTTCGCCTGTCCGCCCTGAACCCCCGTGGCGTGCCGATCCTGGCCATGTTGCGGCCCCTGTTGCTGAAGGACCCGGCGGTTACGCTGAAAAGCGAAGATGGGGAGAACCTGGTCCTGACCGTGGCCCGCCCCGACCGCCTGTTCGCCGAGGAGGAACGCAGCCGCCAGCCTTCCACCTTCACGCCCATCCGCGCCCTGATGGCGGAATTCGACGGCATGGACGACGAATTCCTGGGGCTGTGGGGCGCCTTTGGCTTTGATCTGATTTACGAGTTTGAGCAGATGCCTCTGTCCATGCCCCGGGGCGAAGATGACAAGCTGTTGCATCTGTACCTGCCCGACCGGATCATGGTCATGGACCGCCGATTGGAGGTCTCCTACGCCTATGAATACGAATTCACCCGGCGCGCGCTGACGACCCACGGGATGGCCGAGACCGCATTCACCGGCGTCACCCGGCCACCCGGCCCCGATAAATCCGCCGACGGCGCCATCACCTCCGATCACAGCCCGGAAGACTATATGGTGAAGGTCGAAGACGCCCGCGCGCGGATGCATGTGGGCGATATTTTCGAGGTGGTCTTAAGCCGTAAATATCAAACCAGTTACCACGGCCAACCGGCGCAGATGTTCCGCCTGATGCGGCAGATCAATCCCTCGCCCTACGAGTTCTTTTTTCAGTTCGCGGGCGAGCAGTTGATCGGCGCCTCGCCCGAGATGTATGTGCGCGTCAATGGCGACCGCGTTGAATCCTCACCCATTTGCGGCACCGCGCGCCGGGGCGACAACGCCATGGAGGACGCCGAACGCATCCTGGCCTTGTGCAATTCCGAAAAGGACGAGGTCGAGCTGACCATGTGTACGGACGTGGACCGCAACGACAAATCGCGGATCTGCCGGCCCGGCACGGTAAAGCTGCTGGCCCGGCGCGCCATCGAACGCTATGCCGGGCTGTTCCACACGGTCGACCATGTGGAAGGCCGCTTGCGCGAAGGCTTCGACGGGATCGACGCCTTTCTCTCGCATATGTGGGCGGTGACCTTGACCGGCGCGCCAAAGCGCAAGGCGGTGGAGATCATCGAGGAGGTGGAGGTATCCCCCCGCCGCTGGTACGGCGGCGCCATCGGCGCCTTGATGTTCTCGGGCACCATCAACACCGGCATCACCATCCGCACGGTGCATCTACAGGACGGCCGGGCCGATTACCGGGTCGGCGCCACCTTGGTCTATGATTCCATTCCGGCCGAGGAAGAGTTGGAGACCAAGATCAAATCGACCGCCTTTTTCAAGGCCGTCGCGGATCTGGGCCGCAAGGGGCCGGAGGTGGTCGCGGCCCAAGTCGCGCCGAAATACACCGATGTGCGCATTGTCATGGTCGATAACGAGGACAGCTTCGTCCATACCCTGGCCGATTATTTTCGCCAAACCGGGGCCGAGGTGAAGACCTTCCGCCACGGCGCCCCGGCCCTGGCGGCCCTGGCCGAGGGGCCTGACCTGGTGATCCATTCCCCCGGCCCCGGCCAGCCCAGGGATTTCGATGTTTCCGGCCTGGTCCGCAAGGTGTCCGGTCTGGGCGTCCCGCAATTCGGCGTCTGCCTGGGCCTACAGGGGATCGTCGAGGCTTTCGGCGGCGAACTGACGGTGATGGAGGTGCCCCGCCACGGCAAATACTGGCGGCTTGAACACGACGGCAGCGGCATATTCGACGGCATCGCACCGTCCTGCCGGGTCGGCGGCTATCATTCCCTGCTCGCCGTATCGGACAAAATACCCGATGAATTGCAGGTCATCGCCCGCAACGAGCACGGCATGGTGATGGCCGTCCGGCATACCAGCCTGCCGATCATCGCGGTGCAGTTCCATCCCGAATCCATCCTGTCCATGGACGCCCAGGCCGGCCTGCAAATCGTCGAAAACGTCTTGGCCACCCTGCTACCGGAAAAAGGTGCGGCCGAGCGGGCGGCGTAGAGATAAGGCAACCGACAATATGGAAGAGATCAATACCGTCCCATCTCTTGCTAAAGACGTGCCCGTCATAGATATGGCGCCGCTAATGCAAGATGGGGATATTACCAAATTGGTCCGAGATGTCCGCGCTGCCTGCGAGAAGGTTGCGTTCTTTTATGTTGTCAATCACGGTATTCCACAAGCAACAATTTCGGCGGTGATGGAGGCTTCCCGGCGGTTCTTCGAGCAACCAGTAGAGCGCCGCATGGATGCCCTGAAAGATCGATTCCACCGCGGTTATCTGCCCATGGGAACGACGCGGTATCCGGGCCGGAGCCCCGATCTGAAGGATAGTTTTGATGTGGGCGTAGACCTGCCACTGGACGATCCTGACGTAATCGCGGGTCTGCCACTGCATGGCCCAAACCAGTGGCCGGATTTGGCAAATTTTCGGGAACCCGTCGAAGCTTATTTTTCCGCCGTCCATGGTTTTGGCTTAAGGGTATTGGAGGTTTTGGCACTCACCCTGCGCTTGGCCCCCGATTTTTTCGTACGCCATTACAGCAAACCGACCATTCTGATGCGAATGATGCACTACCCGCCGCAAGCAGAGAGGCATGACGAAGATTCCATCGGGGCCACGCCACATACCGATTTTGGCTTGGCGACCGTTCTCTACCAGGACCCATCGGGCGGGCTTGAGCTAAAACTGCCGGATGGGTCCTGGGTGTCAGCGCCATTCATTCCGGAAACCTTTGTCGTCAACCTTGGGCAACTGATGGCCCGATGGACGAATGATATCTACCGCGCGACGCCGCACCGTGTCATCAACAGGCGCTCGGAAGATAGATATTCCATACCGTTTTTCTTCAATCCTAATCATCACGCCCGTGTCGAATGCATCCCGACCTGCCAGAGCCTTGAGAGACCTTCACGTTATCCGCCGGTCCTCGCGGGGGAATACGTCGCAGGTTTGGTACAGACCAACCAGGATTTTCAGCCCCCCGGCACATAGGATACCATAGAGGCGTAAAGCCGGGTGCCTCAAGCCGCGTCCAGCCTGAGGCCGGCCTGATGCAAAAGGGGCATCACGCGCTTGCCGAAGAAGTCCAGGTCGGGCAGGAAATCGTAGAAGTTGATTTGCATGCCGTCGCAGCCGGCGCGTTTGAGTTTGCTGAACCAATCGACAATCTGCTCCGGCGTGCCGACCAGGTGTACATTGCCCCCCACCGCCCAATGTTCTTTGGTGTGGCCACGCCACGAGGCCTGATCGCCGCCCTGGAAGGCGGCGACGAAATTGCCCAACGCCACCTCGTCACGCTGGTCCAAAATGCGCCTGTACTGGGCCCAGGCCGCCGCCTCGGTATCGCGGCAAATCACATGCGGGTTGATCATGATCTTGATGCGGCGGTTCTTGGCGCGCGCGGCCTGGCGGATCCCCTTGATATGGGCCGGCAGGGTCTTGCAGGCCGCGGCGGGATCGGCGCCGCCCGGGCTGGTGACGAAAATGATGTCGGAATGGCTGGTCGCATAATCAATTCCGGCGGGGGAAGAGCCGGCGTTGACCATGACGACGGACCGGTTCGTCGGTTTAGGCGCGACAAAGGCGCCCTTGGTCCGCCACCAGCGGCCTTCGTAGGTTAGTTCCTCGTCCTCCGACCATATGCGCTGCATGATGGTGGTGAACTCCGCCGCCATCTCATAGCGCTGGTCGTGAGGGATCGGCTTGAGACCGAACATGCGGAATTCGCTCTCCTTATAGCCCGTAACCACATTCAGGCCCCAGCGTCCGCCGCTCATATGGTCGATCACGGCGCCGTATTTCGCCAAATGCAATGGGTGCCAGCCGTAAAGGATATGCACCGTGGCGATCAGCAGCACGTTCTTGGTGATCGGCGCCAGGCCGGCCGAGGTGATGAAGGGATCAAGGGCATGTTCGCGGAAATTGATCTCGCCACCATAGCCGCCCTTGCCAAGCCATTGCGCCAGGGCGAAGACCAGGTCGAAACCCAGGCGGTCCGCCTTGCGCGCGCATTTGGCGTTGTAATCGAAGTCCCACGAAGTCTGGCGCGGCGCCTTCGAGGGACTCCACGCGCCTTGTTGATGGGGCAGAAACAGGCCCAGCATCAAGGGCTGGCGGCCGGCCCGCTCGAACGCCGTCGGCGGGGCGCTCTGGCGCGGTCGCTTTGGCCGTGCCGGGCTCATCCTGACCATGATCTTCCCAGGCCTCGTTTCAGGGCTGTAGATGCTAACGATTGGTACGGAACAAAGCCATAAGGAAACCGTCAGGCCGGCCACAATTCCCGCGCCGCGGCGGCGCGGCAGGCTTCGCTGAGCCGCTTGACCAAGTCCTCGTCGTTCGACGCGCGGGCAAGTACCGCACCCCCGACGCACAAGGCAACGGCAGTCAGGGCGCGGGCGTCCAATTCGTCGGCGTCATCCAAACCCCGGGCGAATTCCCCCACTAGATCACGTAGCTTTTGGCTAAATGCTTCTTTTGCCGGCTCTCCGGCCCGCGCCACGTCTACACACAGACTGGCCATGCTGCATCCCGCGCCGATTTCGTCCCGGTTGTCGGGATGTAGATAACCTTCAACGATTTCAAGCGCCTGGTCCATCAGGTCCGCGGGCATTCGCCCCAATCGCCGCTTTAGGCAAATTCATGAAGGCCAGAAAACCGCCCAGACTGTCCGCCAGGGCCATGATCGCGCCGCCATGCAGAATGTTGGCGGCGGTACAGCGTTCGGGCGCCCAGGCCATGCGGGCCTGGATGCCGTCGGGGGCGGCGGCGATGAATTCGATCTCCAAGGCGCCCACCAGGGGCATGCGTTCCTGCAAGCTGGCGGTCAGGTCCCGGTCGATTGCGCCATCGCTCATCCTAAAAAGCCCCGTCATCGGGCATCATAAGGACTTCGGCGCCGGCCATGGCGCGCATTTTCAGGGAGGCCGTATCGGGCATCACCCGGCCCATGTAATAGCGCGCGGTGTTCAGCTTCATTTTGTAGAAAGCTTCATCATCGCTGCCCTGCTCCAGGCGGTCCAGAGCGAGCCGCGCCATGCGGGCCCACATATAGCCCACAGCAACAGTGCCCATCATGCGCAGGAAATCGACCGAAGCGGCGCCGGCTTCTTCGTGGTTCTGGATGGCGTTTTGCGCCAGCCACATGGTGGTGGCCATGAGATCGTCCAGGCCCGCCTGCAACGGCCTGGTGAAGGGTTCCATCTCCTCGCCGTTTTGCGCCGCGATAAATTCGCCGATCAGCGCGAATAGGGCGCGGGCCGGGCGGCCATTGTCCACCCCCATGCGCCGGCCCACCAGATCCAGGGCCTGCACCCCGTTGGCGCCTTCATAAAGTTGCGAGATACGGGCATCGCGCACGAACTGCTCCATGCCATGTTCGCGGATATAGCCGTGACCGCCAAAACACTGCATGGCCATGTTGACGCATTCGAAACCGACATCGGTGAAATGGGCCTTCACCACGGGGATCAACAGGTTGAATAGATCGGAAACCTGTTCCTTGCGGGCGTCATCGCCGTCATGGCGGCCCACCACGGCCTCGTGGCTCAACCACATCAACAAGGCGCGGGCGCCTTCGTTAAAGGCCCGCATTTGCAGCAGCATGCGCCTGACGTCGGGGTGCACCACGATGGGATCGGCTGGTTGGTCGGGATATTTCGTACCCCCCAGGGCCCGCCCGGCGGTCCGCTCGCGGGTATATTCAGCGGCGTTCTGATAGGCCACTTCCGACAGTGCAATGCCCTGATAGCCGACGCCGATACGGGCGCCGTTCATCATCTGAAACATCCCCGACATACCGGCGCCGGAACTGCGCTTTTTCTTCTTTCCATCTTCGCCTTCGGCCTTCGGCTCCGGCCTGGGGCCCAGGCGATGGCCGATGGCGCCGTCGTAATGCAGAACGGCGGTCGACGAACCCTTGATGCCCATCTTATGTTCGATGCTGCCGCAGGTGACGTTGTTGCCCTGGGCCAGGCTGCCATCGTCGTTGACATTGATTTTCGGCACCAGAAACAGCGAGACCGCCGCCAGGCCCTCGCCCTCGCCTTCCACCTTGGCCAGGACCAGATGGACGATGTTTTCCGCCATATCGTGATCGCCGCCGGTGATAAAAATCTTGGTGCCGGAGATGGCATAGGTGCCGTCGTCCTGCTCCACCGCCTTGGTCCGCATCAGCTTCAGATCGGTACCGCAATGAGGCTCGGTCAGGTTCATGGTGCCGGTCCACGCCCCGGACATCATCTTGGGCACATAAAGCTGCTTCAAATGATCCGGCGCGATGGACATCAGCACGCTGGCGGCCCCGCCCGACAGCCCCACATAGGTGGAAAGCGAAAGGTTCGACGACATGGCCATTTCCGTAATCGCCAGGCCGAGTACGCCCGGCAGTCCCTGTCCGCCCCATTCGACGGGCGAGGAAATGCCGTTCCAGCCGCCTTCGTACCAGGCTTCGAAGGCTTCCTTGAAACCGCTTGGCGCGCGGACCACGCCGTTTTCAAAGCGGCAGCCTTCCTCGTCACCGCTTTGGTTCAACGGCGCCCAGATTTCCTCCGCCACCTTGGCGGCGCCGTCCAGGACAGCATCGACCAGATCTTCGCTGACATCGCCATAGCCGGGAATATCCGTACATTCCGTGATGGCCAACAGCTCGTTCAAGACAAAACGTAATTCTTTTACCGGCGCGTGGTAACTTGGCATGCGATCGGCTCCCTTTAGCGGTTGGCAACGTTATTGTTTTGCGGCCCAGCCTTCGACCGCATCCGCCAGCGCTTCGAAATCGGAGATCTGACAATATACCTGGGCCGCAAGCCGGGCCCATAGACGGCCTGACCGTGCGATGATCGGAACTTCAATGTTATGTGTGTACAATAAATCATCGCGCAAGGCTTTCGCTTCCTCCAATCCCGGGGCAAGTTTTTCAGGCAACGGGGCCAGGGCCATGGCGGCGGTCATATCGGGCGGCGTGCCCTGGGGGCCGGCGAAGCGTTCAGCCAGCATCGCGGCGGCGTCAACCGCCAGGCCGTGGTTGTAATCACGCGCCGCATCGGCCCCAAAACTGGCCAGAAAATCCAACGCCGCCGGCAGGCTGAGGAATGGTGAAGGATCACGGGTCCCCGTCCAGTCGAATTCGGCGGTAAAACCTTCGCCCAGGCGCCAGGATATGACCGCCGGGTGCAACTCCTTTTGCGCCCCTTCCCCGGCCCACAGAATGCCACAGCCCCGGGGCGCGAACAGCCATTTGTGCAGATTGGCGGCATACCATTCCGCCCCGCAGGCGGGGATGTCCAGATCAAGGGTGCCCGGCGCATGGGCGCCATCTACCAAAACCCGGGCGCCGGCGGCATGGCAGATCGAGACCAGCCGCCGCAGGGGCAGAACGATGCCGGTATCGGACGTGACGTGATCCAAAATGGCGATGCGGGTGCGTTCGCTCAAGGCGCTCTCGATGGCGTCGATCGCGGCCCCATTGTCGCTGATGGGAAATGGTATTTGGGCCGTGACCAGGGTGGCGCCGGACCGCTCGCAGGCATAGCGGGCCGCATTGGCGACGGCGCCGTAGGTGTGATCGGTTACCAGAACCTCGTCGCCGGGGCCCAGCTCGGCGGAGCGCAGCACCGCATTGACCCCGGTGGTGGCATTGTCGGTGAAGACATAGTCTTCGCCGCGCCCGCCCAGCAACGCCGCCACCCGGTCGGCCGCGGCGCGCAATTCGGGCTTCAGATCCCGCAGCATGAAACGGGCCGGATGCGCCTCGATCCGTTGCTTGATCGCCCATTGCGCCGCCATGACCTCATTCGGCGTGACGCCGACGGTGCCGTGGTTCAGGTAGATTGCGCCCGCCTCCAGGGACCAAAGATCCCGCATTCCATGTCCAAATGGTCCCGCCATGATGGCGCCGTCAGGTCACGGTAAGAGAGGCCTGGCCCAGGCCGTCAATCTCGGTCACCGTATGATCACCCGGCCGCAGCCATTTGGTCGCCACGATGGAACCGGTCATAACCACATCGCCGGCGCGCAACAGCGTGCCGCGATGGTTCAGGTTGTTGGCCAGCCAGGCCAGCGGCTCCAGCGGATGGCCCAGGGCATCGCCACCGACGCCCGTTCCCACCACTTCGCCGTTGATCGACATGCGGCCGGCCAGCGCCGCCAGATCCAGATCCTGCCAGCCGCTGACTTCCTCGCCCAGGATACAGCCGGCATTGAAGGAATTGTCGGCGATCAACAATTCAGCATCGACCAGTTTGTAGTCGATGGCACGGTCGTCGACGATTTCAATGGCCGCCATGCAGGCCGCCACGGCGCCGCGAATATTGTTCCTGTCATAGGGGCCGCCCGAGGCGGGCAGGTCATGGGCCAGACGCACCGCGATCTCGGATTCAACGCCGATATTGACGAAGGCGCCATGGGCCAAAACAACCGCGCCGTGATGTATCCGGTTGGCGAAGATCGCCCCCTCGCACGGTTGCGCCACGCCCACCAGCTCCTGCATCACTTTCGACGTCAGGGCGACCTTCCACCCCGCCACCGCCCCGGCGCCGGCCTCGACCCACAGGGCTTGTAAACGGTCCTGTACCAAGTAAGCGGCGGCAACGTCGGTGGGCGCCAGATTGTCCGGCAAGGGCGCGCCCTTGTGGCCCGCCTGCGCCGCCTTGAACAAATGCCGTGCGGCGCCTTCAATGGGATCGGAGTCAGGGTGGGAGGCCATGGGTTTCTATTCCTTTACGGCGACCAGCATGGTAAAGATGCCGCCGATCGGCTCGCGGGCCGTTTCCTTCAGACCGGCGGCGGCGAACAACTCGCGCTGCATCTCGATCGTGGGCACCACGTTGCCCCAGATCAGTTCATTGAATTGGGTTTGTACGGCGAAATTGAATCCGGGATCACGCAGCCCCGCCAAATCGGAAGGATAGGTTTCATCCAGAATGAACAGAATGCCGCCCGGCTTCAGGGCCCGGCCCACCTGCATGAGCACGCCGGGGCGGATATCGTTGTCGATTTCGTGCAGCACCTCGAACATCACCGCCAGGTCGAATTCTTCCCCGTGGCCGATGCCATCCGGGCCGACGGCCTCAACCGTGACCCGTTCGGCGACATCGCTGGCCGCGACGTTGGCGCGGGCCTGGGCGATACCATGGGGGTCAATATCGACACCGTGACATTGGCAGTTGGGCCATGCCTGCGCGATCTTGATCATCAGGCCGGCGGTGCCGCAGCCCACGTCCAATACCGATGCGCCCGCCGCTAACTTGTCCTTTAGGCCGGGAATGCCCCCCAGCATGCGCCGCGCCACCACTGTGTGGAAGCCGGCGGTGGTATCACCCACGTGGCGGGAAAAGTCGTCGCCATGATCCTGAAACCGGTGCGTCCCGCCGGTGCGGAAGAATTCCGGATAGCTGCGCAGATCGTCGCTGCCGAATTTGACCGTGATGGCGATATAGGGCGCCAGATTGCGTGGATCGCCAGGATCCACCAATAACTTGTCCATCATGGCGGCGAGGCGAAAGCAGCCGGCATCGCCTGCTTCCAAAAAACCATAATGATATCCGCTACGGCACCAGACATCGACATAGGGCGGATGCAGCCCCAAATCCGCCGCCAGATCCGACGGATTGCAACCGCCCTCCCCCGCGCCATGGATTTTTTCAAACAGGCCCAATTCCGATCCCATCGCCATATGGTGTACAGCGTGAAAGCCTTTCAAATATCCCCACAGCAGATCAGTGGGGTCGGCCGATGGTGTCTCTGTCATGGCGGCATCCTTGTTTGGCTATTTCAAGGCGGCAAGGGCGGCGGTGAAGCCGGCCAGTGAAACCGGTACGGTAATTTTTTGTTGCCGGCTGTCATGAAAGGCCAATTTGGCCAGCCGGCCGGATTTCAGGTTTTTCAACAGCTCCCCTTCCAGGGCCATGCGCGTGTGGCACCCGTTGGGCAGGCAGATTTCCACCGGTATCCGCAAGGTCTCGCCTTCATCGATCTGCAACAACAGGTCGGTGGGCAGATAGACCCCCAAGGGCAGGGTCAGAAACACCATGGCCGGCTTGTTGGCCTCGGGATAGCGCACGCCAATGCGCAGGACGTCGCGTTTGTCCTTTGCCGTCTTGGCGATCTGCATGATGAAGCAGCGTTCGGGCTCCTTGTCGTCTTGCCTCTCGCAACGCAGGCGCCAGTCCTGAAAGTCTTTTTCGCGCGCCGTCATGGCATGCGCCGGGGCCAAGCCGGCCACGATATAAAGGAGAACCGCAAGGGCCGTTATGGTTCGGGCATTGGCGCGCATATTATTGTCCTGTCGTTGTCCCCTGAAGGCTGCAGGGAAATGTAGCCGCTTTGCAGCAGGGGCAACAACCGCTTTGCGTCTTCCACCAACCGAAGCCTGTTGCCATACTGGCGTACCGAAATTTGCAGGGATCACAAAGCCATGACCGCATTGTCGCTAAATGCCGCGAACACACTACCCGTGGATGGGTTGACCGGTTGCTTCGTTGGCCGCGTCTGGCTGCCAGGCGGGGGTGGCGGCCCAACGCCGGTCCTGGTCAGCGACGACGGGGTGTTCGATCTTTCATCCCTATCACCCACCCTGGCGGGCCTTCTGGCCATGGACGATCCGGCGGCGGCGGAGCGCGGCGCGGTCCAATCGGGCAGCGGCGCGCGATTAGGCGCGGCCGGGGCGATCCTCGCCAACAGCGCCCATCAGAGCCAGGACAGCGGTAAACCGTATTTTCTGGCGCCCAGCGATTTGCAGGCCCTAAAGGCCTGTGGCGTGACTTTTGTGCGCTCCATGCTGGAACGGGTGATCGAGGAACAGGCCAAGGGCGACCCGGAACAGGCGGCGGAAATCCGCGGCGCCATTGGGGCCGAGATGGGCCAATCCCTGGCCGATGTCATCCCCGGCTTGGACGAAGCGGCGCGGATCAAGGCGGTTTTGACGGAACGCGGCCTGTGGTCGCAATACCTGGAGGTGGGCATCGGCCCGGATGCCGAGGTCTTTACCAAGGCCCAGCCCATGTCGGCCGTGGGTACCGGGGCGGAAATCGGCGTCCACCCAAATTCCGTCTGGAGCAATCCCGAGCCCGAGGTGGTCCTGGCCATCGCTCCATCCGGGCGGATCGTCGGCGCCTGCCTGGGCAACGACGTCAACTTGCGCGATTTCGAGGGCCGTAGCGCGCTGTTGCTGGGCAAGGCCAAGGACAATCGCGCCTCCTGCGCCCTGGGCCCGTTCATTCGCCTGTTCGATGACCGCTTCAACCTGGATCACGTACGAGCCATGGAAATCAGCCTGTCGGTCAGCGGCACGGACGGCTTCTAGTTGCAGGGCCGCTCGTCAATCGCCGAGATCAGCCGCGATCTGGCCGACCTCGCGGCCTATGCCCGTGGCGCCCACAACCAATATCCCGACGGCCTGTTGCTGTTCACCGGCACCATGTTCGCCCCGACCGAGGACCGCGATGGCCCCGGCCAGGGCTTCACCCATCACCTGGGCGATATCGTTACCATTGCCAATCCGCTGTTGGGTACCCTGACAAATCAGGTCAACCATACGGACAAGATTCCGCCCTGGACCTTTGGCCTCGGCGCCCTGATGGCCAATCTGGCGGCGCGGGGCCTGCTATGAAACCGGAAATCCTGCGCCAATTGGCCAGTGTCTCCACCGCCACCGTAACCATGCAATTGTTGAAACGGGGCCTGCGCAACTGCTTCGTTCAGGGTGCCAGGCCCCTGAATACGGCGCGCTGCCGGTTCGTGGCCCAGGCCTATACGCTGCGCTTTATCCCCATGCGCGAGGATCTTTCCAAGGTCGAGGTGCTGGGTGACCCGGAATATCCGCCGCGCAAGGCGGTGGAAGATATCCCCCCCCGGCATGGCCCTGGTGATCGATGCCCGCGGCGAGACGGGCGCAGGCGTCATCGGCGATATTCTGGCGGCCCGGCTGCAGGAACGGGGCGTGGCGGCGGTGGTCAGTGACGGCCCCGTGCGGGACGCGGCCGAAGTGGCGGCGGGCGCGCTGCCTGTGTTCTGCGCGGGCGCGGCGGCGCCGGCCAGCCTGAATGTGCATTTTGGCGCCGATTTACAATGCCCCATCGCCTGTGGCGGCGTCGCGGTGATACCCGGCGACGTGCTGGTGGGCGATAGTGACGGCGTGGTGGTGATCCCGGCCGCCCTGGCGGCGGCGGTGGCCCAAGACGGCGCCGAGCAGGAACAATTGGAAGATTTTCTCAAACAACGGGTCGCCGCCGGCCATCCCACCATCGGCACCTATCCGCCCAACCCGGAAACCTTGCAGGCTTACGAGGAATGGAAAACCAGCGCCCCGAGGGGCATCGTGGAGGAATAAGATGACGACATTCATGTTGATACACGGCTCTTACCAGGGCGGCTGGATTTGGCAAGCCGTGGCGACGCGGCTACGGGACCAGGGGCACCGGGTTTACGCACCAACCATGGACGGCTGCGCCGAACGCGCCGGCAATTTGCGCCCCGGCATCAGCACGGAGAGCATGGGAGAGGAGGTCGCGCAGTTGTTGTTTTACGAGGATCTTAGCGAGGTCGTGCTGGTCGGCACATCCAGCGGCGGCATGGTCATGGCGAAAGCGGCGGAACTGGCCCGGGAACGGGTCGGGCGGCTGGTCTTCGCCGACGCCCTGGCGCTGCGCCATGGCGAGACGATCAAGGACATCGTCGACAGGCCGTCGTCGATTAACACCGGGCTGGCGATGGGCCCCTCCCGCGAGGATGTGGAGGGTCGGCTGTTCGTCGATCTGGAGCCGGACGTGCGGGCCTGGGCGGTGGACCGTTACACCCTGCACCCGGTCGGCGTTCATACATTGCCGGTGCAATTGGAGCGCTTCTGGTCGCAAAGCTGGGAGGCCTCGGTGATCTATTGCCGCCGCGCCGTTAATCCCGGCGAAGCGCATCAACGCCGCTGCGCCGAGGCCCTGGGCGCGCGCTGGCACGAACTCGACACCGGCCACTATCCCATGCTGAGCGCCTCGGACGACCTGGCTCAACTGATCCAGAGCGGCTAAGCGGCGGCGGCATGCGGGGCGTGATGACCCCTTCGTATCGCCTAGCAACCGCCGGTCCGCTTCAGCCGGCCATGCCGCCCCTTGTAAGATAAAGCGCGATGGAAGCTGCCATAATAGAATGTGCGCGTTATTTTGCTCCTGGCGGCGCGCTGTTTTTGCCGCGCCCGGTTGTTGCCTGGATCCGACAGATTGTCCCCAATCAGCAAAAGGGGCAAAATTCGAGATAATTTCGCTACCACCGCACGGTGGGGCATTGCAGGATGACACTGATTTTTTGCCTGCGTGGCGAATGTAGGTTAAAATTAATCGTCGGATTTGTTGGTTACTTTGATGGGCTAGAAAACAGCTCCAACGTATTGCCACGAATGGTGGACGCGGGGGTGTGGCCCGCCTGGACCGGGATACCATGGCCGGGCGGATCTAACAGGTGAAAAGATCGGCGAACCCGCAGGTCGATTAGGCAGACAGTGATGGGACAGATGACCATGACCCGGAAAATTAATTGGCACGGTAAGCGATTCACTTCCGGCGCGGCTGCCGCGGCCCTGGGCATCATTTTGACCGGGCTGTTTCTGGCGCCATTGCCGGGCCGGCCGGCCTCGGCCGCACCGACGGTAAGTGCGGCAATTCTTGCCAATTCCGTGCCTACCGTCCCCATCCTGCAAATAGGCATCCCGCCGGCAATCATCATACCAAACGCCACCGCGCCGTCGCTTGGCCGTCCCTTGTATTTGGCCAAGGCCAAAAAGGACGACGAACTGTTGGACAAAGACGACGATGACGACAAGGACTTGTTGACGGATGACGATGAGGACGACGATGACGATCTGTTGAAAATCGACGATGACGATCACGAAGGGAAAACCGAGGAGACGGCCAAACATGTGGGCGCAAAACCCCTGGGCAAAGCCGGCAAGGAACACGCCGCGCTGTTCGCGGAGAGCCGCTATCCGTCTGCCACCACCTGCGGCACCTGTCATCCCCGGCATTTTGAGGAATGGGCCGTCTCGCAACATTCCTATGCCCAGCTTAGCCCCGCCTATATGGCATTTCAGAATTTTGTCAATTTGCAGGTGAATGGCACCAACGGTGATTTTTGCATCCGCTGCCATAATCAAGTCGGCATGAACATGGAGGAGCCGACGCAGATTTCCAATCTGGAGCGCCATCCCACCTCGCGCGAGGCCATTACCTGTATTGTCTGTCACCGGGTCGCGAACATCTACAACAAGGCCTCGGGCCGTGTTGCGTTGGTCGAGGGCGATTTGTTGCAGCCGGTCTATGGCCCGAAGGGCAACGAGGAACTGAAACGGGTGCTGGACAACCGCCAGGACTACCGGGTTGTCACGAAGGCGGACGAGCCGGGCCGCAAAATCCATATCGAGGCCATTAAATTCAAGGAGATTTCGACCTCTACATTCTGTGGCACCTGCCACGACGTGACCCTGTTGAACGGCTTCCGCCTGGAAGAAGCCTTCAGCGAGTACCGGGCCTCGCCGGCCGCCGCCAAGGGAATTTCCTGCCAGGACTGCCACATGGGCAAGGTTCAGGGCATCGTTTCGGGTTATAATGAGGGGCCCGCGGCGGTCGTCGGCGGCGTGCCGACCAAGTCGCGGAAGCTGACCAATCATATCATGGCCGGCCCCGACTATACCCTGGTGCATCCGGGCATCTTCCCCCACAACGCCGATGCGCAACAACTGGCCACCTTGGCGAACTGGCTTACCTTTGATGTCGCCGCCGGCTGGGGAACGGACAAATTCGAAGATAACGTACCCAAGAATTATAGGTTCCCCAAGGCATGGGACGCCATCGATACCCGTTACGATGCAAGGGAAATTCTGGATGTACAGTTCAAGCGCCTGGCGTTCGTCCGCGACAAACGTTTGGAACTTCTGCGCAACGGTTATCTGTTGAGCGACGTGAAGGCGACCCGGGCCGACCGCGGCGGTATCGAAATACAGGCCAAGGTCTCAAACATTACCGAGGGGCACAACACGCCAACCGGATTTACCGGTGAGCGGCTGGTCTGGCTGCGCATCACGGTGAAGGATAGGGATGGCAAGGTCGTCTTTCAATCCGGCGATACGGATCCCAACGGCGACGTTCGCGACAACGAGTCGGCTTTTGTGCACGCCGGTGAACTGCCCCTTGATACCCAGCTGTTTAACCTGCAATCGCGCTTCCTGGTACAAAACATCCGCGGCGGCGAGCGGGAGCGGACGGTGACCATTCTCTATTCGACAACCGCACTGCCATTCCTGCGGCCAACCCGCCTATCCCTGATCTTGACTGGTGAATCCACGGTTGAGCGGAACCACCGCAAAGGCATAGAAGCCCTGGGCCATCGGATCGCGAAATTCGAGATCGACGGCGATCTGCTGACCGGCAGGGGGCCATACCAGGCCAAGATTGAACTGCTGGCGCAGATGTTCCCCATCAACCTGATCAGCACCATTCAGGTCGTTGGTTTCGACTATGGCCTCAGCCCCCGTGCCGTTGGCGACGCGGTGGTTGCCGGCCGTGAGGTTTTCTATGAAGAAAACCTTACAATCGATGTCAGATAGGTGGCGGGCCGAAATGACTCGTTCGCCTGCTAAACCTTGGTTGGGCGGCGGCCGTTAAGTGGCGGTAGTGAATAAGCACGGCGGGAAAAAACGTATTGATGACCGGCGGATCGGAGAGGCGAGCTTTAAGATGGCACCGATAATGAAAAAGCGACATGGCCGGCATGGCTGGTTCCGCAAGAGCGCACCGGCCGCGTTCCTGACGGCGGTGGTGGCCCCGGTCGTCCTTGGGGTTGTTCTTGGGGCATTTGGCGGCGCGGCGGACCTGCAGGCAGGCGGTCTATACCCACTGGGCGAAACCACGCCGGTGCCACGGCTGTCCGATAAGCCGCTGCCCTATATCACCCCGCCCGAGCGGCCGGCCCTGCCCATTGAATTGGGCTGCAAATTTCTCGGCAAGGGCAATATCCCCCAAGGCATAAAGATACCGACGGGGGCGGTATTGACGCCCTGTTTGTGGGGTTTCGGTACCTGGCGGGCCGCGATGCAGACTTATGAATCCGTGGGTCCGCCAGGCCGGAACACCGAACTGGTGACCCGTCTGGACCTGTTTGCGAACCTGCAACTGACCACGACGGATAAATGCATCGTCGGCGTGGCGCCCCTGGACAAGAACCGTTTCACCAACTTCACCCGCTATAGCTGGGAATCGAATCAGGCCCAGGAAGGCGGCCGCTCGGAGGCCGGCGTGTTCCTGCGCACCGCCTTTTGTGAAGGTGATTTTGGGTCGTTGTTTCCGGTATTTGACCCCGATGGCACCAAATTGATCGACTATGGCTTCTCCGTAGGCCGGCAGCAGATCACCTTCCAGGAAGGAATCATGCTTGCCTATCCGGTTAACGCCCATGACCGCTACATGTAGGGTGCCGCCACTCTCCCGAGTAAAGCTCGGCATAGGTTGGAGCAGAGGTGTCGCCCGCGATGCCGAGCAATGAGCGGAAGGCGTTGAACGGGTAGAACC
>JAKZRK010000322.1:0-8359 GCA_047518225.1 Alphaproteobacteria bacterium
CTTATTGCGCCAGCTGGAGCCGTTCTGGTCGCTCAGATGGTCCTCATCGTCTCGGAGGATGGCGAAACCGCCTTCGTCGCGTTATGTTTCGCCGTCGAGTGAAACCCGGTCAATAGCGCCTTTTTCAACGGGCTGATAAGGCAGCGCCGCCTCTGGACGGCTAAGAATATCAGTTCAGTTCCGCCCGCAATTGCTGCCGCAACAGATCGATGGGAACCAGTTGACCCCGATCTTCGAGGCACCAGAAGGTCCAGCCGTTGCAGGCGGATGCGCCCTGTACGGCGGCGCCGACCTGGTGAATGGAACCACGGCAGCGGTCGGCCACCACGCTGCCATCAGCCCGGACGCGGGCGGCATGACGGCGGCGGGAATCATATAACAAGGCACCAGGCAGGACCAGGCCCCGCTCCACCAGCCAGCCAAAGGGGATGCGTGGCAAGGTGCGTTTCGAAGGCGTCACATCCACGTCTTCATCGCCAAGGGCCGTCACGGCGGCAAGGCGCGCGCGGGCCAGATCGATATATCCCTGGTTGGCGTCAATGCCGATGAAATCCCGGCCCAGGCGTTTCGCCACGGCCCCCGTTGTGCCGGTGCCGAAAAAGGGATCGAGTATCAGGTCACCGGGATTGCTGCTGGCCAGCAGAATCCGGTGCAACAGGGCCTCGGGCTTTTGCGTCGGATGGGCCTTGCGCCCGTCCAGTTTTAGACGTTCGCCCCCTGTGCAGATCGGCAGCAGCCAATCGCTGCGCATCTGCAAATCCTCGTTCAACGCCTTCATGGCCTCGTAATTGAAGGTATAACCCTTGCCATCCGGCGACGGGGTGCACCAGATCAAGGTTTCATGGGCATTGGTGAAGCGTTTGCCGCGAAAATTCGGCATCGGGTTGGTCTTGCGCCAAACGATGTCATTGAGGATCCAAAAGCCCAGATCCTGCAAAATGGCGCCCACCCGGAATATATTGTGATAGCTGCCGATGACCCACAAACCGCCCTTGGGCTTCAAGACCCGCCGGGCCTGGATCAGCCAAGCGGTGGTAAATTCATCGTAACTGGCGAAATCATCGAACCGGTCCCAATCGTCGTCAACGCCTTCAACCCTGCTGTTGTTCGGTCGATGCAGATCCCCGCTCAATTGCAGATTATAGGGTGGATCGGCGAAAACCAGGTCGACCGATG
Organism: Alphaproteobacteria bacterium; assembly: GCA_047518225.1. Classification (GTDB taxonomy): domain Bacteria; phylum Pseudomonadota; class Alphaproteobacteria. The sequence continues at coordinate 1,177 of JAKZRK010000322.1, forward strand.
CATCCGGCATAGCGGACATCACCTGGACGCTGTCGCCCAGGTGGATGTGGTTTCGATCTATTTTCTGTGCATTGCGCATGACGGCGGCGCATCCTGGTCGAGAGCGAATCGCCCGTCAACCGATTTTTTTGTGTGGAGTCAGCCGCTTAGAGACGGGTCCAGCAGTTTTCGGATAGGTGCAAAGGACCGCCGGTGCATTTCGTTCGGTCCCAGCCGCGCCAGGGCCGCCCCGTGTTCGGCGGTACCATAGCCGGCATTGCGCTCCCAGCCAAAGCCGGGAAAGCGCGCGGCGAGGGCCGCCATCTCCCGGTCCCGGGTCACCTTGGCCACAATCGAGGCGGCCGCGATGGAAAGACAACGGGCATCGCCCTTGACCAGACATTTGACGCTACAGGACAGTGCCGGGGCGCGGTTGCCATCCACCAGCGCGTGGCTGGGCACGGCAGCCAGATCGGCCACCGCGCGGGCCATGGCCAGCATGGTAGCGGCCAGGATGTTGATGCGGTCGATTTCCGCTACCTCGGCCCGGCCGATGCCGATCACGGCGACTTCGCCCAGACTGTCAAACAGCTCTTCCCGGCGCGCCCGGGACAGGGTTTTGGAATCCGCCAGGCCGCGGGGAATATCGTCCGGGCGCAGGATCACCGCCGCCGCCACGACGGGTCCGGCCCAGGGACCCCGGCCCGCCTCATCAATGCCGCAAACCGGAGCCAGGCCCAGGGCCACGGCGGCCGCCTCGTGCTCGTAATCCGCGTCAATCCTTGGTTTTGCCATCACTGCTAGCCGCGGCGTCATCCGGGCCATCGTCTTCAAAGCGGGCATCGCCGTCACCGTCCGCATCGGCGCGGGCATCGGTATTGGGGCGTTCGTCACCATCGCCGTCATCCGTCATCATGTCCTTGGCGGCGCGATAGCCCCTCTCTCCCAAACGCATGGAGAAGCCAACGGAATATTGGCTCATGGTCGCCACCGCCCTGGCCTCGGGCGCGAACAAATTCTGCAAATATTCCCGCAGGGTCTGAACATTGCTGCCGACCAGGCGTTCCAGCCGCCGGTTCAAGATCAACCACAGCGGCGACAGCACCAGGCTCAAGGCAATGACGGAAACGGCGATGCGGCCGCCAATGTCCAAAATCAAGCCGGCCCCGACCGCCGCCGCCACCAGGACAAAGGAAAATTCACCGATTTGACCGACGGAGACGCCGACGATCCAGGCCCTGGGCCATGGCTCGCGCAGCAACCGCAATACGGTGACGTTCATAATGGTTTTCAACACCGTGACGACCAACAGAATGCTCATGACTTCCGCCAAATGATCCCAGATGAAGCCAAGGTCCAATAACAGCCCGATGGACACGAAAAAGACCATCAACAAGACGCCCTGGATAGGCCGGGCCGCCGCCAACAGCGGCGCCCGCGCGGTGGAGTTTCCGATCCACAGGCCCGCCAGAAACGCGCCATAGGCCGGTGACAGCCCCATCAGGGCGGAAACCAGCGCCGCACCGAAGCAATAGGCCAGGGCGGTGACCGCCGCCAATTCCACATCGCCGTGCATGGTCCGGGCAAAGGGCAAACCAACCCGCGCGCGCCGCGTCAACAAGGCGATCATGGCGGCCAGAAGGCCCACCGCCAGGAACAGCTTCAGATAACCGGCCAGGGCAATGCCCGTGCCGCCAGCCAGGCCGTCGATGATCAGCAGCATGGGCACGATCGCCAGATCCTGGGCGATCAGCAGCCCAATCGCCGTGCGCCCGATGGCGGTGCGCAATTCGCCGATATCTTCCAACAACTTGATCGCCACGGCGGTGCTGGACAGGGCGACGACAAAGCCCATCACGATGGCTGTCTCGACGCTGCGCTCAAAGAAATGCATCACGATCAGCATGGCGCCAATGGACAAGGCAATTTGCGCGCCCGCCCCCAGCAGCGCCAGGCGCAGGACCCGGCGGAAGGCCCGCAGGGATAATTCCATGCCGATCACGAACAGCAACAACAACACACCCAGTTCGGCCAGGGTTTCAATCGGCCCCCGATTGGGAAACAGATCAAACCCGGATGGGCCGAGGACGACGCCGGCGACGATGTAACCGACAATCGCCGGCTGGCGCAGCCGCTGCAAAACCAGGCCCAGGATCAGGGCACTGGCCGCCAACAGGGCAATTTCAAAAAGACCGTTCGTATTCATCTGGCCGCTAATCTAGCACAGCACCGGCGAACAACAGCAAGTTAAGGCGATGAAGAACGGCAAATAGCGCCGCAAACTCGGCCTCGAATTCGGTCCAGTTCATCTTTGCGCCGCCGGCGCGCAGACGGCCATGAATTTGCCGCAAACTGCGCCGGCCATCGATCAAGGCGACCATGGCGGCTGCCCCCTCGGATACCTCGAATTGCCTCTCAACGCCGCCCAATGCCGCGGTCAGTCGGGGTGACCGCGCCAAGCTTGCGGCCAGACGGTCCGGCGCCATTTCATGCAGCACGGGCACCATGGCCGGGGCGCAACCCATCGCCGCGCCGCCCTGTTCATTGCCCCGGCGCACGGCATAGAAGACATGGGTTTTCATGGCGCCTGACAATTCCTCCGCCAGGGCCCAACGATCCTGCCGCGGCAGACGGTCAGCCCGTTCCCGCAATTCCGAATCATCCAGATAATGGCCGGGATCATAGGCACCGGCGGGCAGAAACCCGGTAATGCGCAAATCGGCGGCGGCGGCCAACTCGGCGATCTCGCCCACCAGATAGGCGCGGTCGCGGCTATGCAGCAACAGATCGTGAAAGCCCGCATCATCACCCGCTAGGTGATCCGACAGATGGTCGTTGCGTTTCAACCAATTGCCGTCCGGCAGGGCATCGACCAGACGCCGGGCCAGGGTCAGGCGCTCGGCGGCGGGGCCGTCACCGGCCAAACGGGCGATGGCGCGCTGTGCCGGATAAACCCCGGTTCGTCCCAGTTCCCCATACAGCATCAAGCCCAGGCCACCCTGTTCCGCCAAGACCGAAACCAGTGCTTTCAAGCCCTCCCCGGGCAGGTCGAGATGGTGCAGCACGCCGCAACAATCGATGTAGTCGAACGGGCCCCAGCCAAGATCGGGCAGATCCAGCAACGACCCACGATGGAACGAGATATTGCCCAGGCCACGCGCCTCGGCCCGCCCCCTGGCCACCGCAAGCGATGCTTCGGACTGGTCCAGGTAGGTGACCGTGCCGGCCCCACGGTCCGCCAATTGCTGCGCCAGCATGATGGCGCCATCACCCGTGCCGCCCCCCGCCACCAAAGCCCTAAATCCGCCGTCAGGGCCGCAGGCCCGGCCACCTGCAAAGACAAAATGCTCAATCTCCACAAGATGGCTGGGCGAGCCGGTGATCAGGCGATGCACCTCGTCCGCCGGATCCCGGGCCGGATAGGGATAAGCTTCATACTGAGCGCGGACAGTGCGATCGCCATTCCTGGTCATGGCAAAATTTGCGCCCCGCCCGTGCGTCTAGCCCATCGTGACCACGGCCTTGCCCACGACCTTGCGCTCGACCAGGACGTTCAGGGCAGCCGGTACTTCCGCCAGGGGAAAACGGTGCGAGATATTGGGGCGCAATTTCCCTTCCCGCAGCCACTGGAACATGATTTCCATATTCGCGCGGTGGCGTTCCGGGTAACGCTCTGTCCAGGCGCCCCAAAATACGCCGACAATGGAGCAATTCTTCAACAGTGCCAGGTTGGCCGGCGCCGCCGGAATGCGCCCGGAGGTGAAACCGATCACCAAAAGACGGCCATCCCAGTTGATGCAACGCAGGGATTCATCGAAAATATCGCCACCCACGGGATCGTAGATCACATCGGCGCCGGTGCCGCCGCAAATCTCCTTCACTTTATCCTTGAACGGGCCATCGGTGTAGTTGACGACATGATCGGCGCCATGATCGCTGACCACTTTCAACTTTTCGTCGTTGCCGCCCGTTCCGATCACCCTGGCCCCCATGGCCTTGCCGACTTCCACCGCCGAAAGGCCAACCCCGCCCGAGGCGCCATGCACCAATAGCCATTCACCGGGCTGCAATTTTCCCATCTGCATCAGGGCATAGGCGGAGGTGCCATAGGTTAAAACAAAGGCGGAGCCCAATTCGTAACTGATATCGTCCGGCAGATGCAGACATTTGACGGTCCGGGCATTGACCTCCTCGGCGAAAGCGCCATGGCCGGTCAGGGCGATCACCCGGTCTCCGGGCTTGAAATCGCTGACACCGGGGCCCACGGAAAGCACATCGCCGGCGCATTCGGAGCCGGGAGAAAAGGGAAAGTCCGGTTTGAATTGATACTTCCCCTGGGTGATCAGGATATCGGGGAAATTGACCCCGGCGCAGCGCACCCGAATGCGAACTTCACCTTCGCCGGGAGGGGGTAATTCATATTCTTGCAGCACCAGACTTTCAGGCGGGCCGTATTTCTTGCACAACATCGCTTTCATCAATGTCTTCCCCATAGTTCCGAGCGTGACTATCCCGAGCCCGGAATTAACACAAAGCATGGGCCTTTGTCGCCTATAGGCGTTATTCTCGATCCTCGACAAATGGAAAAGGTGAATATGCGCGGTTATTTCGGCATCGGCGTCGAGCGTTTGAGCAAGCCCATGAACGCGGGCAATCTGTTCCGTTCGGCCCAGGCGTTTGGCGCCGGCTTTCTATTCACCGTCGCCGGCAACTATCACCGGCGCCAGGCGCATTCCGATACCTCGCAGTCCACCCATCAGATACCGTTTTACGAATTCGACGATGTGGCCGGCATGCTGCTGCCTGAACGCTGTCAGCTTGTGGGCGTAGAATTGATGGATAGTGCGGTTGATTTACCGACCTTCAAGCATCCGGTCCGCGCGGCCTATGTCCTGGGACCGGAGCGGGGTAGCCTATCGCCGGAAATGACGGCGCGCTGCGATCATCTGATCAGGATTCCAACCGCATTCTGCATTAACGTGGCCACGGCGGGCGCCATCGTCATGTATGACCGCGCGGTCAGCCTGGGCCGCTTTGGCCAGCGGGCCACGTTCAGCCGAAATGCCGGCGAGCCGCCTGCGCCCCATGTCCGGGGCGCCCAGATCTTTCGCAACGATAAACAATAAGCCCAGCTTGGCCTGGAATATACCGCCGTCGGGCCCTATGTTGTCGCCATGAGACAATTCATTATCATCCCGGCCGTCGTCGCAATCCTGTTTACCGCCGCCATTACAGCCGCGACCGCGGCCCAGGCCAAGGCGCCCAAATCGTTGCTGAAAAATCCCGGCACCTGGGGTGCATTTTCGCTCAAGGAAGGCAAGGGTAAGGCCTGCTATATGGCCGGACAGCCGAAGCGCAGCACGCCGGCCGGGGTCAAGCGCGGCCCGATCTGGCTGCTGATCACCCACCGCCCCTACAAGAAGATCAAGGGCGAGGTGGGGGTCTATGTGGGTTATCCCTTCAAATCAGGCAGCACGGCCAGCATTGATGTTGATGGCCAGAAGTTCAAACTCTACACCGTGGCGGATACGGCCTGGGTAGAAAATCCCAAGGTAGAGAAGAAGCTGGTGGCCGCCATGCGGGCCGGCAGGAAGATGGTTGTCCTAGGCACGTCGAAACGCGGCACCAAGACCACCGACAACTACTCCTTGAACGGTTTTACCCGCGCCCATAAGGCGATTAATCGGGCTTGCAAAGTAAAATGACCGCAAAAATCACCAGTGCAACCGATATTTCCCCGGCGGATTTCGCCAGCCCGGCCGCACGGCCGAATCTGGTCGGCCTGACGCGGCCGGAACTATCTGACGCTGTGGCCGCACTTGGCGTACCCGAGCGGCAGCGCAAGATGCGGGTCAGCCAGCTTTGGCGCTGGATCTACAACCGGGGCGCGGACAGCTTTGAGGGAATGAGCGATCTGGGCAAGGACTTGCGCCAGGGTCTGGGTGAAAGCCATAGCGTCGCGCGTCCGGGCATCGCCACGACCCAACGGTCAACCGACGGCACGATGAAATGGCTGTTGCGGCTGGCCGATGGCAAAGAGATCGAAATGGTCTACATTCCCGACCTGGATCATGGCGCCCTGTGCCTCTCCAGCCAGGTCGGCTGTACCTTGAATTGCCGTTTTTGCTATACCGGAACCATGCCATTGGTGCGCAATTTGACCGCCGGCGAAATCCTTGGCCAATTCATGCTGGCGCGGGACTGTCTGGATGATTGGCCCACCCCCGAAGGCCATCGGAAAATTTCCACCATCGTCATGATGGGCATGGGCGAGCCGCTGTTGAATTACGACAACGTCGCCAAAGCCTTGAAAATCATCATGGATATGGACGGGATCGCCCTTTCACGGCGGAGCATCACACTGTCCACCGCCGGCCTGGTCCCGGCCATGGAACGGTGCGGGCGCGAATTAAGGGTCAACCTGGCGGTGTCCTTGCATGCCGTGGATGACAAGGTGCGCGACCAACTGGTACCCTTGAACCGGCGGTACCCCATCGCGGCATTGATCCAGGCTTGCCGCGACTATCCCTCCGCCAACAATGCCCGGCGCATCACCTTTGAATATGTCATGTTGCAAGAGGTCAATGACAGCCTGGAGGATGCCCATGAACTGGTGCGCCTGTTGCGCGGCATTCCGGCCAAGATCAACTTGATTCCATTCAATCCCTGGCCTGGAGCACCCTATCAATGCAGCTCGAACAACCGCATTCACCGATTTGCCGCGGTGCTGAACGATGCCGGCTTTGCCGCCCCGGTTCGCACGCCCAGGGGCCGGGATATCATGGCCGCCTGCGGTCAGTTGAAATCCGCCAGTGAAAAGAAACCAGCCGGACGGCGCACAGATTTATTGAGCAACACGAGTTAAATGCATCTTCACGGCATGTGCTGATGCCAATTGTTTGGCGTCATATCCGACTCTTTGCATACGAGGCGGTTTACCCTACGACGGCCCAGGCGCAATATTCCGCACCGAGCATGATTATTGTGCGATTGGACCTCGTAGATCAAAGCCTCATAGGGTGGCAATCCTTTGGTTCGAGCGATCGTGTAGCGGGATTTAGCGCCGCCTGAGAACGGCGGTGACAAATTAGTCCACGGAAGCGGCGGGATTTCCCAGCTGCGGGCGGAGTAAAACTCTGCCACCTGTAGCCTTCGATCTTTTTTGAGATGGAAGGCGGGAGGATGTACACCGTGGACCTATATC
>JAKZRK010000323.1:0-6737 GCA_047518225.1 Alphaproteobacteria bacterium
TAGGTAATATCAGGTTTTATCCACCAGCAACGCGGAGACAGGCAAATATTCTTCACCGAACCGCAAAGACCTGTACAAGCACGCCATCGGCCAACAACTTTTTACCGCCCCGTCGAATCTTGTGTACGGCGTTGAAATGAAGGCGGCGTATCCTGGCGTTGATGAAGACGCCAATTTCGGAAGAAAGGGATACGCCATGAAAGACGATACAGTTGTTACGTTGCGCCAGCCAGTCTCATTTTCCGATGATCCGTTGACGGATGTCCTGCGCGCTGGAGCCCGGCAGTTGCTTGCCCAAGCGGTTGAAGCGGAAGTCGAGGCCCCTATCGCGGCCCATGCGGATTTGGCCGACGTCCGGGGCCGGCGCCGGGTTGTCCGCCACGGCTATTTGCCCGAACGGGAGAGCCAGACCGGGATCGGAGCGGTCGGGGTCAAGGTTCCACGGGTGCGGGATCGCGAGCCAGCGGCGCCCGGCGGTCGCATCGGCTTCACCTCCTCAATTCTGCCGCGCTATCTCAGGCGCTCCAAATCGGTCGCGGAGCTGCTGCCCTGGCTTTACCTGAAAGGCATATCGAGTGGCGGCTTCGCAGAGGCTCTGGCCGCCTTGCTGGGTTCCGATGCATCAGGTCTGACGGCCTCCACCATTGGCCGGCTGAAAGCCCTGTGGTGGGAGCAATATGTTGCTTGGCAAAAGCGCGGCCAAGCGCTACGTCTATTTCTGGGCCGACGGGGTCTACTTCAATCCTCGCCTGGATCATGAGCGCCAATGCATCCTGGTGATCATCGCCGCCGATGCCAACGGCCGTAAGGACATCATTGGCTTGATGGACGGCTATCGCGAAAGCGAGCAGAGTTGGAAAGAACTGCTGCTCGATCTCAAGCGGCGCGGCCTTGAACATGGCCCCGACCTGGCGGCGGGTGACGGGGCGCTGGGCTTTTGGAAGGCCCTGCGTCAGGTTTACGGGCAAGCTCGGGAGCAGCGCTGCTGGGTTCACAAAACCGCCAATGTGCTGAACAATATGCCCAAGTCCTTGCAGGTCAAGGCCAAGGGGCTTATCTGCGAACATTCGCAGGTTTTTTCGCGCGGGAAGATCGGCTTTGGGGATTTTACCGACGAGGAGCGGGAACGGTTCGCCCCCGTGCGCCAGGTCTTGGTCCGCATCCATCCGGGGACGGGCCGAAAGTCGCTTTACCTGTCATCCCATGCGGGAGGCATCGTCGGGTGGCCGGTTCCCGAGGCCAGAATATTTCTTCAGGACTTGACCGAACATGCCACGCAACGGCAATTTGTCTACGCCCATGAATGGCGGGTCGGTGACCTTGTGATCTGGGACAATCGGCAAACCATGCACCGCGCGCGGCCGTTGCCGGCGGAAGAACCCCGCGATATGCGGCGCACCACCCTGGCCGGCGACGGCCCGACCGTCCGTCGGCAACATTAAAGCGGCTTCGGAAAATATCCGGATGGGAGTACGGGGCACGGCGATAGCCGTCAATCATGTTGCCAAGGCGGTATATTCGTTAAGTTGAGTCGATTATTTTTATTTCTGAATATTGGATCAATTCCAATTAAAACAAATTTAGATGGTGAGTTATTGTAATTTACTTGCGTTTTCTTTCAGTAATGATATGATAACAAACTGACTTGGTTACTCTAAATCCACTTGCTTGACGGGAGTTGTAAAATGAAAATGTTGGCTGCGATCTGTCTCGTCGTCTTCATTGGGTTCGGAGCAACGGTAACGGCGATGGCATGCCCGGCCGGGCAGACGCCGTGCGGGCAAAATTCCTGTTGCCGCTGATGTTTGCCGGCGCTGAATTGCGATTGAAATAAACTCGTTTTCACCCGGCACGGCAACCGCTCGAACGGACTAAATCTATGTGGAGAATATTCACGGGCCTGAAGCCAACCAGGAAAAATTCTGCTTGGGTGGTCGGCATGATTGTGTTGATTTTCGCGATTGTGTCACTGGGCGTTTTGCTGAACGATGTCACAAGGGATGATGTCACGGCGATGCATGACGGTTTTGACGGCACGAAATTCGCCAGTGCGGAAGTGGGCTCATTCTTCGAAGTTTCGGCGGATCAGGTGCATGGACCGCTGTGTGCCGATGCGTTTTCCAAAAATGATGGAAGATTGCAAATTCTTTCCAAAACCATAACCGTCGTCAACAAGCTTGGGGAATCCTTTCCGGTACTTACCGCGTTGTCCGATATTGTGCTTGGTCCTTCGGGAATTGAGAATAATACACCCACGATTGCTCATTTCCTGAAGCTGCAAGTATCCGATAATTTTGTGACGTCGGACGTATTATGGGAATATTCTCGAAATATAATGGATGCGGGCGACAAATGCGGTAGGAATATTGATAGACGAACTAAATCTAGAGAAGTCAGAATTTGCCCCGTCTATCGAGTTTGGAAGAATAAGAGTGGTGCCACCGAAGCTGTTTTCTTTGACCCATATTCCATTAATTCGTGCCCCGAGAATGACCCTTCCTGCACGGATGAATGTCCGAAATTCGCCGCTGAACAGTTCTGGACGACAGTCAAAATTCGGTTCGATTTGCTTGAGCTCACGCACGACTGAATTAGCGGCCCCATCCAATGCAAGCGTGCGTGAAGACAGGATCGGGATCGTCCCCAGCCACGGGCGCGGTGCATTCTCCCGCCGTCATAATCGCCGTGGTCCCCGATAGCTCTGGATATTTCCCCAACCCATCATTATTGTAAATTACAGGCCTGCGAGAAGCGAGGAATGACCCGATGAGCGATGATGATGTTTGCCCGGTAAAGGACTGGGCCACCGACTACGACATTCTTGATCCCGGCTACGTCCGCGATCCCGTGCCCGTGTGGAAAGACTTACGGGAAAGCTGTCCCATCGCCCACACCACCCGTTGGGGCGGCTCGTGGCTGCCGACGAAGTACGCGGACATGCAGGCCATGGTCCGCATGGTGCCGGAACTGTCGTCGCGCTCGCCGTCCGTTATTCCGCCGGCGCCGGAGCTGCGCGCGGAACTGGTCGCGGAGCTCAAGGAATATGGCTCCGAAAACCCGCCGATTACCGCCGATCCGCCAGAGATGATCCCCTATCGCCGGTTGATACTGCCGTTCTTCACGCCCAAGGCGGTCGAGGCCCACCGTGAATTTACCGAGCAGCTTTGTCACGAACTGATCGACCGGTTTATCGGTGCGGGGTCGTGCGACGCCGCCGCTGATTATGCCCAGCAGATCCCACCACGGGTAATCGCGCAGATGCTTGGCATCGATCCGGGCCGAGGCGATGAATTCACGGAATGGACCCGCGGCGTCCTGGAACTTGGCCAGACGCAGCCCGAACTGCGCCAAAAGTACCGCCGGGTGATCCGCGACTTCTTTGCGGAATTGGTCGCGGAACGTCGGCCAAGCCCGGGCGAGGATATGATTTCAAGGTTGATTAAATCCGAGATCGACGGCGAACCGCTAAGCGATCATACGGTCATTGGCATGTGCAACTTGTTGCTGGTCGCCGGTATCGATACGACCTGGAGTTCCATCGGGGCCGCTTTGTGGCATTTCGCCGGACATGCCGACGACCAGCGCCGGTTGGCCAGTGAACCGGAATTGTTCGGAACCGCGATCGAGGAAATGCTGCGTTTTTATTCGCCCGTGACCATGGCCCGCAAGGTGACCGAACCGGTCACGGTTGGCGATGCGGATTTCGTGCCGGGCGACAAGGTGCTGCTCAACTTCCCGGCCGCCAACCATGATCCCGAAGTGTTCGAAAATCCGGACGAGGTCGTTCTCGACCGCCAGCGCAATCGGCATATTGCCTTCGGCGTCGGCATCCATCGATGTGCGGGCTCCAACCTCGCGCGCATGGAAATGGACGTGGCCCTGCGCGTCTGGTTTGACCGGCTACCGGAATTTAAACTGTCGGCGCCGGAAAAGGTCACCTGGGTCGGCGGTCAGGTCCGCGGCCCCCGCAGCGTGCCGGTGGTTTTTGCCGCCTAGCTTTTTGTGCCGTCGGTCGGGGGCCGCCGCCTAGGCCGCCGCCACTTCCACGCGGGTGTCGTTGTAGCAGGCGCCTTCGGACAGATCGGCCTTGGTGGTGGGCGCCAGGGCAGAGACGGTTTGGCCGTTTGTCGTGGTCCGCATCCAGGCGCCCTTGTATGACAGCAACACGCCCCTGGCCACGCTGTCGGTGATCTTCAGGGGCAGAAAAACTTCGCCAAGGCCGTTGAAGACGCGCACCTGTTGACCATCCGCGAAGTCACGCCGGGCCGCGTCGTCGGGGTGCATTTCCAGGGACGGGGTGGCATCGGATTTGGCCAGGCCGCCGAAGGTGGAAGTGGTCCGCCAGTTCGACGAAGGCGTCAACAGGGCAAAGGGATAGGTGCCGTCGGCATCCTCGTCTTCGGCCAGGGTTTGGAAGCCGGGCAACGGAGCCGCGAACTTTTCTTCCAGATAGGCCGATTTCAGCTCTATCCGGCCGCTTTTCGTAGTCGGTTTGCGTTCAAAGCCGATACGCGGACCATGGGATGTCATGGATAGCGCCGCTCCGGTGGGCAATTCGCTGGGCCGCACGCCACCAAGGCGGGGATCGTCGCCGTCAATGGCGTCGTCCATCAATTCGGCGTCACTGGCCCGGAAGATCGGGTCGTTGAAGCCGAAACGCCGGGCCAGACGGCGGAAGATTTCCGTATTGGGCAGGGCATCCCCGACCGGTTCGATAACCGGCTCGGACCGTTGCAAATACTGCTGACCATAGGCGCAGAACAATTCGTCATGCTCGAAATGACTGGCCGCCGGCAGGACCACGTCCGCGTAAGCCGCCGAATCCGTCAAGGCGATGTCCACCACGACCGTGAAGATATCTTCGCGGGCCAGACCCCGGCGCATGGTGTTCTGATCGGGATGTACCACCAGTGGATTATGGTTGTAGATCACCAGCCCACGGATCGGTGGATCTATATCGTCGTTCGCCAGATGCTGGCCCACATCAATGATGTTCAGGGTGCGCGTCCCCCGGGGGATCAAATCGGGCCGCTGCAAGCGCTTCAAGGTCTTGGGAAACAGGTTGCCCGAACCGCCGACCAGACCGCCGGCGGGATGGCGGAACTTGCCGGTCAGGGCCGGCAGGGCAAAGATGGACCGCAGGCCAGCGCCGCCGTTGCGGTTCCGCTCCAAGCCATTGCCCGTGGCAATCACCGCCGGCTCGGCCTCGTGGTACAGCGCGGCCAGGGCCAGGATATCCGCCGCCGGAACGCCCGTGATCCCGGCCGCCCGTTCGATGCTGAATTGACGCGCCTCGGCCATGAAATCCTCGGCGCCTTCGACGGCATCCGCGATAAACCCGGCATCGAAAGCGCCGCGCCGTTCCAGCTCCGCCGCCAGGGCAAAGGCCAGTACCACGTCGGTGCCGGGCCGTGGTGCCAAGTGCAAATCCGCCTGTTCCGCGACCTTGATCCGCTTGGGATCCACCACCACCACCTTGCCGCCATTGTCCCTGATCCGCTGGATCACGGGCGCCAGATGCAGGTTGGAAAAGGTGACATTATTGCCCCAGACCACGATCAACCGGGCGCTTTCCACGTCGTCCATCTGCGCCCCCGCGATGGTGCCAAAGGTGCCCAGCCAGGCCTCGGTCTTGATGCCGCCGCACAGGGGCCGGCGCGAGAGGACCGAAGCGCCCAACTGATGGAAAAAACGCAGATCCATGGAGCCCATGGCCAACAGTCCGTGCGGACCGGCGTAATTCAACGGCAGAATGGTCTGCGGGCCGTGTTTCGCGATGGCGTCCTGAAACCTCTCATGGATCAAATCCAGGGCCTCTTCCCACGAAATCGCCTCGAAACGGCCCTCGCCCTTGGGACCGACACGCTTCAGGGGCCGGGTCAGGCGGTTCTCACCATGGACAAATTCCGGATAAAGCTTTGATACCTTGCCGCAGATCGCACCTTGCGTCAGTGGATTAGCGTTGGAGCCCCGCACCTTGCTGATCCGGCCCGCTTCCACGGTGACGGTCAAAGAGCAGGTATCGGGGCAATCCAGGGGACAAACACTCGCCGTTTGCTGGGCCATGTGATGGCCTCCTATCGCTGAATTATTTCCAACAAGACCATCTTCTAAAATTGGCTGGATTAAAAGGGCCATTTCTTACAAATTGTTAGGGCCAATTTTTTTCGAATTTCATTCCAGTATGCGGATGGCCGTGGGGATTGCAATAATTCCGGTCACCGCTGAATGCGGTTATTGTGCTGGTCGGGACGCATCCCCGCCAATGGAGAAGGAAGATGATGACAAAGGGAATTAGCCATATAGGCATTCTGGTGCACGACGCGGATGCCGCCGTCACGCACTGGACGGAGGCCTTCGGCTTGAAGAAATTCGAGGATCGCAGGATCGAGGTCGAAGGTATCCGCAGCGTTTTCATTTCCGTGGGCGGAAGTTGGGACGAAATGGTCATCGAGATCATGGAACCCCTGGACAAATCGAACATGGAGAACGCCTTGTCCCGGCGCCTGGCCAAGGTTGGCGAGGGCTTTTATCACATCTGCCTGGAGGTCGATGATGTCGAAGCCAGCGGCAGGGCGCTAGCAGTCTGTCGGATTTGAGGGTGTTTTGACGCTACAATTCTGCTCTGTTCTGGTATGATTCTTGATGAAGAATTTTCGCTCTTATGACCGTTCACAACGGATGCTTTTGCCGCCTGATCTTAAGGACTGGGTGGCCGATGATGATCTGGCCCATTT
>JAKZRK010000324.1:0-4847 GCA_047518225.1 Alphaproteobacteria bacterium
CCGCGAAAAAGCCAAACTTGACCAGTTGAAGGACGCAGCATAACCTCCCATCAAGCAGCGCCGCTCAGGCGAGTTTCAACACAGACTGGGACATTCCCCGCAACACAGCCACGGGGCCTTGGTGAGCGGCCTTTGGTGGCGCCCCTAAGCCATTCGGATGCGTTGCGCCGCTTGCCCGATGTACCACATCGCGCTGCGCGGCGCGCCTGCCCGAATGGCTTATGGACGCCATCAAATGAATCAGAATAACCCGGAACTGCTCTTGGGCGGCAAACTCCGGTGTTTGCAGCTCTGGATCCACGGCTCTCCGCTTCGCTTCGCCCGAGGATGACGGCGTGTCGTGCCGTGTGACTGTCAAACCTAGCCAAAATGGGTAAAATCCCTGTGATAATATGCCGTTAGGAAGAAACGACCCGTTGCTTGCCGCGCCGGTTTTGCTATAGTCCGCGCGTTCCGATGGACGCCTGGGCCGAAGGCCCCTGGCGTGCATTATCGCGAACAGCCGGGGCGCGCCAATTAACTCATCTTGCGGTCATCGCGCCGTAACGTATGCCGTGCTTGGTTTGCCTAACCGACGCCGGCATGGCGGCGCGGCCTGACGAGTTGGAAAGTAAGAATGAAAATTGCCGTAATGAAAGAGCGGCGGGCCGACGAACGGCGGGTGGCGGCGACGCCGGAAACCGTCAAAAAATTTGCCCAACTTGGCGTCGAGGTCGAGGTCGAGGCCGGCGCCGGCGCCGCGGTCCATATCTCCGACAAAGATTTCCGGGATGCCGGCGCGGCCATCGCGGCCGATGCGGCGGCCGCCATTGCCGGCGCGGATGTCATCCTGAAAGTGCGCCGGCCCATCATGCCCGACGAACCGGGACCCGATGAACTGGGGGCCATGCGCCCTGGCCAGGCCCTGATCGCCATGCTTAACCCTTTGATCCGGCGGGCTGATTGCGACGCCTACGCGGCCGCCGGGATCGACGCCTATGCCATGGAACTGATGCCCCGGATCGGCCGGGCGCAAAGCATGGACGTGTTGTCCAGCCAGGCCAACCTGGCGGGCTATAAGGCGGTGCTGGACGCGACGGAGGAATTTGACCGGGCCTTGCCCATGATGATGACGGCGGCGGGCACCATTGCGCCGGCCAAGGTTTTCGTCATGGGGGCCGGCGTGGCGGGGTTGCAGGCCATCGCCACGGCCCGGCGCCTGGGCGCCGTGGTCGCGGCCACCGATGTGCGCCCGGTGGCAA
The DNA here is from genome assembly GCA_047518225.1 of Alphaproteobacteria bacterium. Classification (GTDB taxonomy): domain Bacteria; phylum Pseudomonadota; class Alphaproteobacteria. The sequence goes on from JAKZRK010000324.1 coordinate 1,242, forward strand.
AGGAACAGGTACAAAGCCTGGGCGCCAACTTTGTCATGGTGGAGGATGAAGAATCCGCCCAGGCGGAGACGGAGGCCGGCTATGCCAAGGAAATGAGCGAGGCGTATCGGAAAAAGCAGGCCGCCCTGATCGCCGAAACCATCGCCCGGCAGGATATTGTCATCTGTACCGCCCTGATACCGGGCCGGGCGGCGCCCGTGCTAGTGGATGAGGCCATGGTGGCTGCCATGAAGCCCGGTTCGGTGATCGTCGATCTGGCGGTGGAAAACGGCGGCAATTGCGCCCTGTCGGAAATGGGTCGGGTGGTCGAGGTGAATGGCGTCAAGATCATCGGCCATGCCAATTTTCCGGCCCGCCTGGCGGTCGATGCCTCCAAACTGTACGCCAGGAACCTGTTCAATTTTCTCTCGCCTCACATCGATGGGGAAAATGCTACCTTGTCTTTCGATTTCGAGGACGAGACGGTCTCGGGCGTTTGCCTGACAAGGGGTGGCGCCGTCATCCATCCGGCTCTGAACGCGAAGGAGTGATGAATAATGGATGTGGCGAGTGGTATCGATCCCTTCATCTATCGCCTGGCGATTGTCGTGCTGGCGATTTTTGTCGGCTACTATGTGGTCTGGTCGGTCACGGCCGCGTTGCACACGCCCTTGATGAGCGTAACCAACGCCATATCCTCGGTCATCATCGTTGGCGCCTTGATCGCCGCCGGGCCGGTGGAGATGTCTTTTTCGAAGATCGTGGGCATTGCCGCGATTGGCTTGGCCGCGGTGAATATTTTCGGCGGTTTCCTCGTGACCCAGCGCATGTTGGCCATGTACAAGAAAAAGCAATAGGGGCCCGGGATCATGTCGGCAAACCTGACGGCCCTGGCTTATTTGATCGCCTCGGTCCTGTTCATCATGGCCCTGCGCGGCCTGTCTTCGCCGGAATCGGCCCGTGGCGGCAACCTCTACGGCATGATCGGCATGGCTATCGCGGTGATCGCCACGGTGATCAACCCCGATGTGGTATCCTACGGCTGGATCCTGACCGCCCTGGTCATCGGCGGCGCCATCGGCGCCTTGATCGCCCGGCACATCGCCATGACCGATATGCCGCAACTGGTGGCCGCCTTTCACTCCCTGGTGGGTCTGGCCGCGGTGCTGGTCGCCGCCGGCGCCTTCTATAATCCGGGCGCTTATGGCATCGCGGATAGCTCCGGCGCCTTGAAACTGGCCAGCCGCGTGGAAATGGGCATCGGCGTGGTGATCGGCGCCGTTACATTCTCGGGCTCCATCGTCGCCTTTGGCAAGTTGCAGGGCCTTGTCACCGGCAACCCACTTACCTTCACCGGCCAGAATGCCCTGAACGCCCTGTTTGGCGCGGCCATCGTCGTGCTTGGGGTGCTGTTCGCCATTGAGCCGGCCCCGGAATGGTTCTGGGCCATGAGCGCGCTGGCCTTTGTGCTGGGCTTCTTGCTGATCATCCCCATCGGCGGCGCCGATATGCCGGTCATCGTCTCCATGCTGAACAGCTATTCCGGCTGGGCCGCCGCCGGCATCGGCTTCACCCTGGAGAATACCGCCCTGATCATCACCGGCGCCCTGGTCGGCTCATCGGGAGCCATTCTGTCCTATATCATGTGCAAGGCCATGAACCGCTCGTTCATCTCGGTGCTGCTGGGCGGTTTCGGCGGCGATGCGGCCGCCTCCACCACGCGCAGCGACCGACCCGTGAAGGCCGGCAGCGCGGACGATGCCGCCTTTATCATGAAGAACGCCGCCTCGGTCATCATCGTGCCCGGCTATGGCATGGCCGTGGCCCAGGCCCAGCATGCGGTGCGGGAAATGGGCGATTTGCTCAAGGGTTATGGGGTCAAGGTGACCTACGCCATTCATCCGGTGGCGGGCCGCATGCCCGGCCATATGAACGTGCTGCTGGCCGAGGCCAGCGTCTCCTACGACGAGGTCTTCGAGCTCGAGGAGATCAATTCGAGCTTCGCCAACACCGACGTGGCCTTCGTCATCGGCGCCAACGACGTTACCAACCCCGCCGCCCACGAGCCCGGCAGCCCCATCGCCGGCATGCCCATCCTGGACGTGGACCGGGCGCGCACCTGCCTATTCGTCAAACGCAGCCTGTCGCCCGGTTACGCCGGCATCGACAACGAGCTGTTCTACGCCGACAACACCATGATGCTGTTCGCCGACGCCAAAAAAATGGTCGAGGACATCGTCAAGGCGCTGTAGCGGGCCGGCGGCGCCAGGCCGCTGATTGCAAAATGCAAGGCGCGACGCCGTTTCTTGTGGCGGGGTATTACGCGGAGTGACCGGACAGCGGAGAGAGCGGCTTCGGTCGCCATTCTTTCCACCCCACAAAGGGGTCCCACCTCACCACGGGTCACAAATATTTCATTTGAAGTTACGAGTTGTCTGGCGTTGTATCGCCTGCTCTTGCGCGAACCAATGCCCGGAAACGGAACCGGATAGAATGAACAAAGCACTCATTGCCTCTATGTTGCTCACGTTAGTATTTCTCGGCCTGGCAGGATGCGAAACGACGGGCGAGCGACGGCCGGTTCATTTTGAACGTGGCACACAGAACGCCCCTTGAACACCGCCATGCGCCTATATGCCGGGGACGGGTGAACCGCAAATTTTTCGATGCATACGTGCGCAGAATAAACATAGCCATACGAGTTCGCTGCAACAACGCCACGAAGGCTGTAGCGTAAGCATCCGGTGAAGACCGCCGTCATGCGGCTTGCGTTTGTTGGTTTTCGCTCTTCCAGTTCCAGGGCAGCAGTTCGGGCGGCCATGAAAATGGCCGCCCGTTCCAAAAATTATTCCACCTTTGGATGTCGATAACCAAGCTTATCGGCACCGTTTCTTGCTTTTCCATTCAGTTGCCCAATGGCTTGGCAAAACTTATCTCGTGGCCGTCCGGGTCGGTCAGGTGGAAGTAGCGCTCGCCCCAGCCGGCGTCCTTGGGCGTCGTATCCGGATCGATCCCACGGGCCACGGCGTGGTGGTAGAGGGCGTCCACATCAGAGACGTAAAAGATGACCCGCCCCCACCATGACCATCGGCGGCTGGCTGGTTGGAAAATGAGGTTGAGGTAGCCCTTGCCGACCTGGAAACTGGTGAACGATGCCTGCTCGCCGCCATGGATCAACTCAAACCCGAGTGTTCGGTAAAACCGCACCGCTCGTGACATGTCATGGGTCGCCAATGTTATGGCGCTGATACTGTCGATGGTCATGCGCCCATCGTAGCAAATTTACACTCACCAGCGGTCCGAAGTTCAAGGTCCCAGACCTGGCCGCGCACAAGCCGGGTCAAGTCTTTCATTTCGCATCGTTTGATATTGGCCGCGAATTGCAGACGCGGCCCCATTTCTTTCGTCCTTAGTATCACCGCCCATGAGACCGCTGTCGCGATTGACAAGGGCGGCGCCAACGCAGCCCGTGTAAAATATTCCTCCAGACTGTAGCGCACCCGGTTCCTTGGACACAAGTTTGTCTCACGCGGCGGGCCTGATTGAGATCGCGGCGTGCCACGCCTGACGAGCTTGAGCGGGGCTCAGGTAGCCGTTCTTTTCGACGATCCACTGGGCATTGTAGAG
>JAKZRK010000325.1:0-2645 GCA_047518225.1 Alphaproteobacteria bacterium
GTGCAAGAGCCGCATAAGACGTTCTGGGGCCGTACAGCGCCCTTTGAGCTGGTAGAGCTGGCGGCCTGTCTGCCAGCGGGCTGGAAAATGCCGCGCGTGCCAAAGACGGCAGTCGGGCGGAATGATGGCCTCTTCCGGGCGCTGTGCTCGTTTGTGGGCACGCCGAGCAATTACCGGGTCTCAGAGGCCGAGCTGGCCGCCGAGGCGGACATGAAGAACCAAGCCTTTGCCCTGCACGGCCTGCCCCCGCTCGATGGGGCCGAGGTCGCGGGCATCGTGCGGTCGGTCTACAAGCGGCATCAGTGGAAGCTACACACTGGCGAACAGCAGCGGACGTTCTCGTTTATCCAGGCGGCGCGAGGCCGGAAAGGCGGGCGGGTGTCGGGGGCGAAGCGGCGTGCTGCCACCCTGGACCGAGACGCGGAAATCGTGGCTGCCTCTGCCGAAGGACAGACCCACAAATCCATAGCTGATCGGTATGGACTCACGAAGCGGGCGGTGGGATATATCCTCCGTCGCCGACGTGACAATTAGTGAGGGAAATGAAGCCATACCAGGTAGTGTGCCGTTTTGGCCTGTTTTGGGCTTCGTATTGAGTGAATAATAGGGCTTATAGAACTTGTTGCGTCGAAATTATTTTTGCGCGGCTCTGGGCCGACGGGCCTGGGCGGGGCATTTGGCAGGAGGTGTCAGTCATGGGGCAGTCGAAACTCCGCCGCAAAGCGGCGCGGGGGGGACGGAAGAGCGGGGGGTTTGGGGCGCGCGAGGAGGCGATGTTTCCGCCCCCTGCCGAGGTGCTGAATCAGTTCATGGATTTTGCGCATGTCGGCGGCGGGGTGTATCCGATCGGCGGGACTGATCTCGTCCCGCCGTCTCCCGCTCCCGTTTCCGCTTACACGCCCTCCGGTCGCCCGGTCTGCTATGGGACGCTGCGGCTCTTCCACATCTTCGGGCAGATCGATGCGGTCGCCCATCCGCTAGCGAACATGCTGCTGCTCATCGACATCGACGGCCGGCCCATTTTTGCGCTGCCGGGGATGGCCTGGGTGGCCATCATGACCGATGTGCCTGACAGGTTTGGCGAAGCGGGGCCGGCCGTGCTAGCGGCCGCGGACCGCCTCCTCGAGTCCCACTCGGCGGACACGGCCTGTCCGATTTGTCGCGGGCCGCAGTCCGGGAAAGGGAACTGAGGGCTCCCGGCCCCCCAGTCTTGCCGGATTTCGTGCGTATTGCGTCTGATAATTGGGTATTATGTTCACTTTTTGCACTTTGAACAAAAATGGCATTGCCCTATTTGGGTCTGCTAAGGGGCTATGAGGCGGAACATGGAGTGCTTTGATGTGAAGAAATTCTTCTCCAACTGGCGAGGAGTCCTCCTCCTCCTGGGTGGGCTGGCGGTGCTGGGTCTTGTTGGCGGGGCGTTATGGTGCATTCCGTCGTGGCAGGTTGAACACGTACAGGGAAAGCCCTTAGAGCTCGCAAAACTTAAAGATGAGCACCGCAGAACCCTCGCCCAGATTTTGGCCGGAGGCGGGCTCCTTGTTGGGCTGTATTTGGGTTGGCGGCGGGTCAGAGCTGCGGAAGAGGGACAAATCACCGACCGGTTTACCAAAGCAATTGAGCAACTGGGACAGGAGGGTGATGACAACATGGCAATCCGGTTGGGCGGGATTTATGCACTTGAACGGATTGCCAGAGATTCAGAGAAAGACCACGGCCCGATCATGGAAGTCTTGACGGCCTATGTGCGAGAGAAGGCTCCCAGAAAAAATGAGGATTACGAACCACAAGCAGCTGAAAGGCCGCCTACCGACATTCAAGCGATCCTCACGGTTATTGTCCGGCGGGAGACAACGGGCAAGGGCAGGCGCAATGATCGTCTTAATTTAAGCAAGACTCATTTGGTCGGGGCCGAGCTGACCGAGGCCAAGCTGGACGGGGCCATCCTGAGCGATGCCGACCTAAGCAAGGCCCACCTGAGCGATGCCGACCTGAGCGGGGCCCACCTGCGCGGGGCCCACCTGCGCGGGACCATCCTGATCGGGACCGACCTAACCGGGACCATCCTGAGCGGGGCCGACCTGGCCTTGGCCCACCTGGAGTTGGCCAAGAATCTCACAACCGGGGATGTTAAGCTCGCCAAAAATTGGCGCAAAGCGCAACTGCCGGACTATCTCAACCATCTCAAGGATCTCCCGGACTGACCTATGCGGTTTACGTCTGATAAAAAGGTATTATGTAAACTTTGCGCCTTGAAATCATTGGACTTTTTCGACACGTCCGGACCCCCCCCAAAAACCCTAGGAAATACGGGCTTGCAAGCGGGGCTGTTAGCAGTGGTGTGAGGAGGGAATCTATGCCGTGGCTGTGGCTCTTTACCGCCGTATTGGTGCTCATCCTGGGGCCGTCCTGGGGCCGACCGGCCGACGCGGCGGAGTGCGGGGCGTGGAACACGCGCGAGTTCTTCAAGCTGGCGCCGCCCGTGCGGGTGCGGGCGTGTCTGGCCGTGGGGGCCGACCCCACAATGCGGGACAAGGAGGGCGCGACGCCCCTGCATTATGCGGCATGGTTCAACGAAAATCCGGCCGTGTTTACCGCCTTGGTCACCGCCGGGGCCGACCCCACAGCGCGGGACAAGGACGGGG
>JAKZRK010000326.1:0-4830 GCA_047518225.1 Alphaproteobacteria bacterium
GATCTGATCCAGGCGCGAGCGGAACAAGTCGTGCTGGCCGCTGGTCTCCCGTTCCCTTGGCTTCATGGCGTCCTCCAATCCCAACCGGGACCAGTGAATCACGCCTGAAAGCGAAACGCAATTTGCAAGGTTTTCACGCCATACGCGCCCGTTTCTTGCAAATAAACCAGCGCCTCAATCTACAAATATCACATCCAATCAATACGTTGAGAATACTTCACGACCGACGCATTACAGTATACCAATTTAACCCGAGAGCGGCGGCGTGATCGCGATAGCTGGAAGAAAATTTAGCCCTTGAGCATGCGGCGCACGGGGGCGGCGGCGGTGATTTTGCCTCTGCCGCGATAGGCTTCATGGTTCTGTTCGATATCGGCCAGCTTGTAGAGATAGTTGACCATCAGGCCGGCCGCACGCTCCAGGCCGTTGCGCGAGGTATCGCCCAGCCAGTTGATCCTCTCCAACCTAGCACCGTTGGAAAGGTGAAAATTCTCCACCGGATCCAGGGCGCGGCGGCCGCGCTTTTCCGCCAACAGATAACGCGCCGCCAAGGGCACCAGCACGGGGCGGATGGCGGCCACCGCCGCCTCGTCCCGGCTCCAATCACTACGGGCCAACAGGCCGCGCAGGGCCTCCCGCCCATCGCCCATACCCGCCGCCTCGACCAATGCCGCTTCGTGGACCTGATCCCAGGGCGCCTCGCCCTCCGCCTCATAGAAGTCGGTCAGCCAGGATTGAAAGCCGGGTATCGGTGACAGGGTGGCAAAGGTTTTCAGGTTGGGCAGTTCCGCGCGCAGTTCATCGACCACCCGCTTAATAAGAAAGTCGCCAAAGCCGACCTTGGCCAAACCGGGCTGGGCGTTGGAGATGGAATAAAAGACCGCCGTATCGGCCTTGCCCGGATCGCCTTCGGGGGCGTGTTCGTCCAACAGCACCTGCACGTTGTCGGCCATGCCGCTGACCAGGGCGACCTCGACAAAGATCAGGGGTTCATCGGGCATGCGGGGATGGAAAAAGGCAAAACAGCGGCGGTCGGAATCCAGCCGGTTCTTCAAGTCGTCCCAGGAGCGGATTTCATGCACGGCCTCGTAAGCCATCAATTTTTCCAGCACCACGGCGGGAGAATCCCAGGTCATGCGGCGCAGGTCCAGAAAACCGATATCGAACCAGGAGGTCAGCAACTCGCGCAAATCATCGCCCAGGGCTTGCAACACCGGTTCCTCGCCAACCATGGACAAGATTTCCGCCCGCATATCCACCAGGAACTTGACGCCCTGGGGCAAGGCGTTGAATTGGGTCAATAGGGCAAGCCGCCGGGGCACCAGGGCGGCACGCAACGCCCGTTCGGGCCGGCCACTGTCACCGCCGGGTTCCACCGCCCGCAGGGTGGCGATGGCCGCATCCACCCGGGCCCGGTCAACGCCATAATCCTCGGCCAACACGACCAGAAAGCGCCGCCGCCCCTCGGGCCCCAACTGCAGATAAAAATGCCCCAGGTCGGCTGCCCCGGCGCGCGCGGAAACCTCGCCGCCGCGCCGTTCCAGACAGTCCTCGATCCGCTGCTTCAGCTTTTCGACACCGGAATCATTCAGCGCGGCGCCCGGCCCGTCAGCGTCCGAAGCACCAAAAAGCGCGCGCCGCAAGGGTGCGAATGTCCGGTCAAAAAGGCTTTCTCGTTGCAGCATTTTCAATTCAATTGTTGTTCGACGCAGACCATGACATGGGAAGGGTTACTATTTTCTTCAACCAACCACAATTCACCAACTACCTTGGTTGGGTTTCCGCTTGCAAATCTGCCAATACGGCTGGCAAGGCGCCGGCCAGATCTTCAGCGGTCAGGCCCGGCCCGAATTGGCTCGCCGCCGCGCCATGCAACCAGCAGGCCGCCGCCGCCGCCTCGAACGCCGGCACCCATTGGGCCAGCAAACCGGTGCAAAAACCAGCCAGGACATCGCCCGACCCGGCGGTGGCCAATTCGGGCGGTGCATTGGCGTTGATCACGGCCCGGCCATCGGGGGCGGCGATCACTGTATCGGGGCCTTTAAGCAAGACCACGGCGCCGCAATCAACGGCCGCCTTGCGGGTGCGTTGCAGCTTATCGCCCCGGCCAGGGAACAGCCGGCCGAATTCGCCCTGATGGGGGGTAAGTATGCAATTGCCATGCAACTGGCGGAACAGGCTTTTGCGTGAACTTGCGAAGGCCGTGATGGCATCGGCGTCCAGCACCACGGCCTTGTCCAGATCCAAGGCCGCCGAAACATTGCCGCGCAAAAGCTTGCCCACCCCCGCACCGGGGCCAAGGCAAACCGCATTGCGCCGTGGATCCGACAGCAGCCGGCGAAATCCGGCTCCGTCGCGCCAGGGATCGATCATCACGGCGGTCAGATGCGCGGCGTTCTCGGCCACCGCCGCAAGGGGCGATGCGACGGTCACCAGGCCGGCGCCAACCCGCAGCGCGGCGCCCGCGGCCAGGCGCGCGGCCCCGGTCTTGCCCGCCCCCCCGCTTAACACCACCGCATGGCCACGGCTGTATTTATGCCCCTCGGGCGACAGCGGCGGCCAGCATGGCAGCCAGATCGAGGGCTGGTTAATCCAGGTCCGTGGTTTGATTTTCGCCAGAACCCGGTCGGGAATGCCAATATCCACCACCCGCAGCTCGCCGCACAGGCCCCGGCCCGGATACAGCAGATGGCCGCTTTTGGGCCGGAAAAAGGTCACGGTCATGGCCGCCTGGGGGGCAAATCCCAGTATCTGGCCGCTGTCCCCGTGCACACCGGTAGGCACATCGACGGCGATAATGGGTAGCTCCCGGGCCCGCGCCGCCGCCAAAGTGGTCTTCGCCGGGCCCTTCACGGGGCGGGCCAGACCGGCGCCAAACAGGGCATCAACGACCAGGGCCGCACCATCCAGCACGTCACCGCGCAAGGGCGCAACCCGGCCCCGCCAGCGCTTGGCCATGATCGCGGCATCGCCCCGCAAATTGCCTCTGTCGCCCAACAGGGCCAGCGAGACCTTGACGCCGGCCTTTTTCAGGTGCCGGGCGATGACAAAGCCATCGCCGCCATTGTTGCCGGGGCCGCACAGGACCGCCGTGGGCCGGGCGCCGAAGCCGTCCAGGATGGCCTTGGCTGCTTCCCGGCCGGCGGCTTCCATCAATCCCTCGCCACTGATCCCCGCCGCCATGGCGGCGCGGTCGGCGCCATACATTTCCTGGACTGACAGCAGTTCGGTCATAGCCTGGCTTTTGGGCGGCTACAGGTCGGGCCGCCGGTCCACGGGCCGGGCCGCCTCGAACGCCTTGGCGGCACGCAACACCAGATCCTCGCGGAAGTTATCGGCCACGATCTGCAGGCCCACGGGCAAGCCAGCTTCGGTAAAGCCGCAAGGGATGGAACAGGCCGGCTGCTGCGCCATATTAAAGGGATAGGTGAACGGCGTCCAATCGGTCCAATAGGTATCGTCCGGCGGGCTGCCGGGCGGCTGCAACCGCCCCACGTCGAAGGCCGGCACCGCCAGAGCGGGGGTCAGCAACAGATCCACCTCCTGGAAGAACTTTCGCAGGTGCAGACACAATGCGGTCCGTCGCTCCATGGCCCGCATATAATCCAGGACCGACAGTTCCTGGCCTTCCGCGACAATTTGGGCCAACTCCGGTTCCAACTTGGCCTTGGTCGCATCAGGCAGATGGGCAAAGGCGCCGGCGCTTCCAGCCCACCAATGGGTTTTGAAGGCCGGCTTGGGGTTTTCAAAGCCGGGATCGCGCTGTTCCACCACCGCCCCCAGTTCGGTGAAGACGGCCGCCGCCGCCGCTACGATCCGGGCAACTTCCGGATCGACCTTGGCATAGCCCAGATCGGGACTGAAGGCGACCTTCAGGCCGGCGATCCCGTCGTCCAAACCCTGGGTAAAGTCGATGCCCTGGTATGGCAAAGCGGTATGGTCGCGATAATCCGGCTCCGCCAGCACGTTCAGCATCAGGGCCGCATCGGCCACGGAGCGGGTCATGGGGCCCACGTGGGAGAGGACGCGCATGGCGCTTTCGGGATAGACCGGCACCCGGCCAAAATTCGCCTTCAGGCCAAACACCCCGCTGAAGGCGGCGGGAATGCGGATTGAGCCGCCGCCGTCCGAGCCGACAGCCAGCGGTCCCATGTCAGCTACCAGGGCAGCGGCCGCACCGCCCGAGGAGCCGCCCGGCGTCTTCGCCAAGTTCCAGGGATTCCGCGTGATGCCGCTAAGCGCGCTCTCGGTCAGGCCCTTCCAGCCGACTTCCGGCGTGGTGGTCTTGCCCAGCAATACCGCGCCGTGTTCGCGCAGGCGGGCGACACAGGGCGCATCTTCATCCCACGGGCCGGCGGGATCAGTGGTCAGCGAGCCCTTCAGGGTCGGCCAGCCCTTGGTCAACACCAAATCCTTGATCGTGGTCGGCACGCCATCCAGCAGGCCCATTGGCTCACCCTTGGCCCAACGGGCCTCGGACTCTTTGGCCGAAGCCAGGGCGCCCTCGTCGTCGATGATCATGAAGGCATTGATCTTTTCGTTCACGGCATGAATGCGGTCCAGCACGGCCCTGGTCGCCTCGATCGGCGAAAATCGGCCCCCCCGATAGCCTGCTATCAGATCGACCGCGCTCATCCGGATCAGCTCATTGCTCATAACGCATCCTCCCACATGCTCGCCAACATACTACTAGCAGGCTGCTGAAAAACTCCATAATTCGGCCCATTGTTGTCATGCCCGCGTAGGCGGGCATCCAGATGCGGCAATAATTATCGCTGTTTTCAGGCGTTTTCTGGATTCCCGCCTTCGCGGGAATGACCAAGAATTTGT
>JAKZRK010000327.1:0-2505 GCA_047518225.1 Alphaproteobacteria bacterium
GGGAAAAGTCGCTGGAACTCGGGTAGCGAATGCGGGAATGGGAGATCGGCGCGGTCGAGAACATCCATGGCGCGCTCCCCTATATCCGGTTTGCGCCCATTCTAGCCCTGGTGGGTGTGGGTGTAAACCGGATAGGCAAGGTTGGAGTTTCTAGTCAAACATCGCTATATCAACGGAACGGCAACCATGCTGATCGACCTGGACCGTTGCGTGCGTTGCGACGAATGCGTGGTGGCCTGCGCCCGCGCCCATGACAACAATCCGCGCTTTAATCGCCATGGCCGGCGCCATGATCATTACATGGTGGCTAATGCCTGCATGCATTGCATGGATCCCGTTTGCATGATCGGTTGCCCAACCGGCGCCATTCACAGATCTTCGGCGGGCGGCCAGGTTGTGATCAACGATTTGACCTGTATCGGCTGCTCCACCTGCGCCAACTCCTGCCCCTACGACAATATCCGCATGGTCGAAGCGCGCGACAGTACCCGTTGGGTGTTGGCGGTGGTGGCGGGTCTGCTGGTCCTGGTGCTGGCCAGTGGCTATCGTACGGCCTTCATCAATCCGGGTGAGTTGTCGTTTCAGCATTCCGCGCTGGCCGATTGTGGCTCCTGTCATGTGGAGTACCACAAAGGGGTGGTGGGTTGGATGCGCGCCGCCTGGTCGCAAGATAACGCCCTGGAGGACAGCAAACCCTGCATTACCTGCCACAAGATGACCGATCGTGGCCTGCTGCCCCACAATCTGCCGGCGGCGGACCTTCAGGCATTGAGCGCGAACGTGGCGCCGGCAACCGTTAGCGGGCGTAGTGTCGGCGTGCAACTGGCCAATTTGTTGTTCAGCAAGTCCGAAGAAAGCGATGAACGGGTTCCCTGCATGACCTGTCACCGCGAACATCAAGGAGCGGCCGGTGACTTAACGCGCGTGTCCGACGATCACTGCAATACCTGCCACCAGGTGCAGTTTCATAGTCTTGCCTCCGGCCATCCGGATTTTGCTCGCTATCCCTACGAGCGGCGGACGCAAATACAGTTTGATCATACCAGCCATATCGACAAACATTTCCGTGATGCCAAGATGGCCGAATTGGCGCCGCACGCATGCCGTGACTGTCACAAAACCGATAGCAACGACCGCCTTATGGAGGTGAAGCCGTTTGAGGCGAGCTGTGGCGCCTGTCATGGCGAACAGGTGGCCGGTGCCGGGCGCGCCAGTGCCAAGGGCATGGCCGTATTTGCCGTACCGGGCCTGGATGTGGCCAGTTTGCGCGAGACGGGCACGGCAATTGGCGAATGGCCCGAATACGCCGATGGCGCGATGCCGCCCATTATGAATTTATTGCTCTCGGCGGATCCGGATTACCGCGCGGCGAACACGGTTTTTAACGGTATCGATGACCCGATGGATCTGTCGGAGGCCAATGGCGAACAACTGGCGGCGGTCGAGACCTTGGCCTGGGGCGTGAAATCGTTGTTGTTCGATCTTCGCACCAAGGGCGTGGTGGCCCTGCATGCGCGCTTGCAACGCTTACTGGGGCGCCCCTTGTCGGCGGCTGAAACATCTCCGCTGACGGCTCTGTTGCCCCTGGACACCATTGCCGCGGCGCAAAAGGAATGGTTCCCTTCATTGGAGTCCGAAATTCCCCGCTGGCGCGATGGTGAATTGGTGTCGATACCTTCGGACGAGGTACCGGACGCGGCTGGGGAGGTAAATAATAAAGGCGAGGCGCCGGATCAGAAAGACGCTGACGGCGACAGCGATGGCGAAATCGATACCGGCAAGGATGACGACGACGATGAGATCGCCACGGACGATGACGACGATGAAGATGAAGATGAAGATGAAGATGAAGATGACGAAATCGCGACCGGCAAAGACGATGATGACGACGACGACGATGACGAAATCGATACCGATAAAGACAACGATGACGACGAGGAAATTGCCACGGATAATGACGACGATGACGACGGGAAATCGGCAGCGGACGGTGACCACGCGGCGGCGCCGGTCATTGCGGTGGCCAGCGGCGAAGATTGGAATGTCTCCGGCGGCTGGTATCGTGACGAATTCGTCTTGCGCTATCGCCCCACGGGGCATGAGGATGGTTTCATCCGCGCCTGGTTGGACCTGACGGGCAAAACGGCTCAGCGGCTAATGGAAAGCAGCCGGGTATTCGAAGGCCTGATCGGCGACAGGGCGCCGGGATTGTGCGGCAAATGCCATTCCGTGAATAAGCGGGCCGATGGCGGCCTGATGGTCAACTGGCATCCATACGAACCCGAGGAGGGTTTGAAGAAACCGGTGCGCTTTTCCCATGCCGCCCATTTCAACCTAATGGATGAACGGGGCTGTTTGACCTGCCACGTTTGAGACGATAAGGCGGACTATGCCTCGGCTTTCAAGGATCGCAACCCCGCTACCTTCAGCGCAAACTTCAAGCCAATGCCGCGGGCGGTTTGCGCCGAATGCCACACCTCCGACAATGCCGGGGACCACTGCCTG
>JAKZRK010000328.1:0-20867 GCA_047518225.1 Alphaproteobacteria bacterium
CTTATTGCGCCAGCTGGAGCCGTTCTGGTCGCTCAGATGGTCCTCATCGTCTCGGAGGATGGCGAAACCGCCTTCGTCGCGTTATGTTTCGCCGTCGAGTGAAACCCGGTCAATAGCGCCTTTTTCAACGGGCTGATAAGCCATTCGGATGCGTTGCGCCGTGCTTGGGTTTGTATCCGGGCAATGTTTGTCAAAAGGATATATCGATAAAAAATTATCTCACGGGCATGGGAAATTGTTCCGCCAGGCGACGATATGCAATTCATTTTGCCGCAGGCGACCTCTTGGCTTGGCGCTTCCATGACTTGCGGTGTAAGATAGGGGTGGTGACCGGGCGTGCCGCGCTCCTTACAGCTTGCTATCGCAGAAATTCAATGGCAAAAACGCAGAGGTAAGCATGCTTCTGGGTATGGAAAAGTAAGGAACATGCGTATGTACCGGTTGGCGGATGTAAACAAATTGACAGGGCGCCGGTGGTCCAATCTTGGGCAGTTAATCCGGCGTAATTCATAGGGAGCAATATGAGCGGGATGCGATACGAAGCCCCTGGCTCGGTCGATGAAGCGGTAGCGCTTTTGGCCGACGAAAAAGGTGACGCGCGTGTACTTGCGGGCGGCACCGATCTATTAGTGCAATTGCGGGCCGGGATGATTAGCCCGGACCTGGTGGTCGATATTAAGAGTATCGCCGAAACGAAGGGCATTACCGCTAACGGCGGTGGCTTTATCGTTGGTGCTTCGATATCGGGAGCCGAAATGGGCGAGCATGCCGAATTATCGGCGGCTTGGCCGGGCGTGGTTGAAGGGGCGGAGCTGATAGGCTCTACCCAGATACAGAGCCGCGCCACCATGGCGGGCAACCTTTGCAACGCGTCACCGGCCGCCGACAGCGTACCGGCATTAATTGCCGGCGGCGCCACCTGCACCGTGGCGGGCCCCAAGGGGCTGCGCGAAGTTCCGGTTAAGGATATTCCCACGGGTCCGGGCAGTACCTCATTGGACAACGGTGAATTCATCCTTGATATCAAACTACCCGCGCGCCCGGCGCACGCCTCCGACGCCTATCTGCGGATGATCCCGCGTACCGAGATGGATATCGCCATCGTCGGGGCCGGGGTTAATCTGGTTCTAGATGACAGTGGCACCTGCACCGAGGCCTGTGTGGTTCTGGGTGCGGTTGGTCCGACAACCATCGTAGTGGCCGATGCCGCTGCCGCACTGGTCGGCAGCAAGGTTGACGATGCGGCCCTGGCGGCCGTTTCGGCAGCCGCCAGCGCGGCCGCCTCTCCGATTGATGACAAACGTGGCACGGTCGAATACCGCACCAAGGTCGCGGGCGTATTGGCCTCACGGGCCGCCGCGATCGCGGCTGACCGCGCAAGGAGCAAATAATGGCAAAATACCACATTACGGCGATAGTGAATGGCGAAGAGTCCGAGTATCTGTGCGAGCCACAGGAAACTCTGTTGGACGTCTTACGTGACCAGGTCGGTCTAACGGGCACAAAAGAAGGCTGCTCTTCGGGCGACTGCGGGGCTTGCAGCGTTATGCTGGATGGCCGGTTGGTCTGCTCATGTCTGGTTCTAGGCGTCGAAGCCGAAGGCAAAACCATCGAGACCATCGAGGGCATGGCCAACGGCGAGGAACTGCACCCTTTGCAGCAAAAATTCCTGGAAGAAGCGGCTCTGCAATGTGGCTACTGCACGCCGGGCGTTCTGGTTGCGGCCAAGGCGTTGCTGGATATCAATAACGATCCGTCCGAGACGGAAGTGCGCTATTGGCTGGCCGGAAACCTTTGTCGCTGTACCGGCTATGACAAGATTATTCGCGCCGTCATGGACACCGCGGCCGACATGCGGGGAGCATAGATTATGAATGAACAACCGAAACAATTTAAGTGGGTTGGCACGCGCCCCATCCGCCCCGATGGGGTCGACAAGGTTACGGGCCGGGCCATGTATGGCGCCGATCTAACCTTGCCCGGCATGCTGCAGGGCAAGGTGGTGCGTAGCCCCCATGCCCATGCCCGCATTGTATCCATCGATACCTCCAAGGCCGAGGCGCTGGATGGCGTCAAGGCCGTGGTGACGGCCGCGGACATGCCCCTGGCCGATCCCACACCGGTTGCCGCCGGCGAAGCCATGATCAACCTGAGGGATCTTTCCGACAACGTCGTTGCCCGGCACAAGGTTCTCTACGAGGGCCAGACCGTGGCCGCAGTGGCGGCCGCGACCGCCGATATCGCGGAACAGGCAGTGGCGCTGATCAAGGTTGAGTACGACGTGCTGCCCCATGTCATCGACGTGCTGGAGGCCATGAAGGAAGACGCGCCCCTGCTGCACGACGATATGTTTACGGGCGGCGTGAAGCCGAAGCCGGAGAAATCCTCGAATATCGCCAGCCGGGTCGAATTCGCTCTGGGCGATATCGAAGCCGGTTTCGCGGCGGCCGATGTGGTGATCGAAAAGAATTTCACCACCGAGCCGGTGCATCAGGGCTATATCGAACCCCACGCCGTTGTGGCCGACATGGGACCGGACGGCAAGGTGGATGTCTGGTGCTCCAGCCAGGGTCATTTCATGGTGCGGGCCTTCTTGGCCGGACTGTTGAAGATCCAAATGTCGAAGATCAAGGTCACGGCGGCGGAGATCGGCGGCGGCTTTGGCGGCAAGACCACGGTGTATTTGGAGCCTTTGGCGGTGTTGCTGTCAGGCAAGGCGGGACGTCCCGTGCGCATGGTGATGAGCCGGGAAGAAGTCTTCCGTGCGTCCGGTCCGACGTCCGGTGCGGCCCTGACAGTCAAGATGGGTGCCACCAAGGACGGCAAGATCACGGCCGGCGATGCCACGCTGTATTTTCAAGCCGGCGCCTGGGCGGGTTCTCCCGTGGGGCCGGCGGCGATGACAGCATTTGCGCCTTACGATTTGGAAAACGTCAAGGTAGTTGGTTACGATGTTGTCTCCAACCGACAAAAGGTCGTGGCCTATCGTGCTCCTGGCGCGCCGATCTCTGAATACGGTGTGGAATCCATCGTTGACGAATTGGCTTCCAAACTGGGCATTGATCCGCTGGAATTCCGTGCCATGAACGGGGCCAAAGAGGGCACGCAAGCGGCCTATGGGGTGAAATTCGGCACCATCGGCATGCAGGAAACCATCGCCGCGGCACAGGCAACGGAACATTACAAAATTCCCCTGGGACCGAACCAAGGCCGGGGCGTGGCCACGGGCTTCTGGTTCAATATCGGCGGCGAGTCCTGTGCCGGTATCCGCATCAACGAAGACGGCACCGTGTCCCTGACCGAGGGCAGCCCCGATATCGGCGGCTCGCGCGCCTCCATGGCCATTATGGCGGCGGAAGTCTTGGGCG
Organism: Alphaproteobacteria bacterium; assembly: GCA_047518225.1. Lineage (GTDB taxonomy): Bacteria > Pseudomonadota > Alphaproteobacteria. Next base: position 3,369 of record JAKZRK010000328.1, read on the forward strand.
TCGATGTCACAAAAGTGAAGCCGACCGTGGTCGATACCGATGCCACGGGCTATAGCTTCGTCACCGGCGGCAGCCGGGTGACCTTTGCCACCGGCATGGCCGTGGTGGACGCTTCCAGGGCGGCCATAGACGAATTGCGCGCCCGGGCCGCGAAGATCTGGGACGTGGATGTTGATGGCGTGGTTTGGGAAGATGGCCAGGCCAAGCCTGCATCGACCAACGTGGGGGATTTCGAACCCATGTCCCTGGCTGAACTGGCCGCCATGGCTAACAAGACCGGTGGTCCCATCAGCGGCCATGCGGATATCAATGCCAAGGGCGCGGGCCCTGGCTTCGGCACCCATATCTGCGATGTAGAGGTCGACCCGGATACGGGCTTCGTCACGGTCCTGCGCTATACGGCCGTGCAGGACGTTGGCCGGGCCATTCATCCCAGCTACGTGGAAGGCCAATTGCAAGGCGGTGCCGCCCAAGGCATCGGCTGGGCGCTGAACGAAGCCTACCTCTACGACAAAGACGGCAAGATGGAAAATGCGGGCTTCCTGGATTACCGGGTGCCCGTGGCCTCTGATCTGCCAATGATTGACACCATTTTGGTGGAAATACCGAACCCCACTCACCCCTTCGGGGTGCGGGGCGTCGGTGAAGTGCCGATCATCCCACCATTGGCGGCTGTCAACAACGCGGTTGCCGCCGCGACGGGCGTGCGTTTCACCGCCCTGCCGTTGTCACCGCCCGCGATCCTGGCCGGCATGGCGGATAAGGGCTGAAACCGGGAAAGGGCCTGGAAGCTTAGGCGATGGTCACGGTCGTGCTTACCAGCGGTACCGCCCAGCAGTACACGAATGGGCAGACGGCGGTTGATGTCGAGGCCAGCAACGTCAGACAAATGGTCAAGGCGTTGGAGGGTAAGTTTCCAGGCTTGGGTACGGAGATACAGCAGAGCATGTCGGTCGCCATCGACGGTGTGATACTGCCCGACCCGTTCCTGGAAGCGGTCAACGACGACAGCGAAATTTTCGTCCTGCCGAAGATCGGCGGCGGCTAATATGGGGGCCTCTAATAAGTCGTCCCCTTATTAGCCTAATCCCGGCCGGTTGGCAGGTCGCGGAAGGCGACTTCCTTATCCACCCGGATATCCTGGGGCAGCCCCAGGACACGTTCGGCGATGATGTTGCGCAAGATTTCGTCCGTGCCGCCGGCAATGCGGTAACCGGGCGATGACAGGGCGCCGGTCTGAAACAGGCCGTCCAGGGCGACGATCTCCGGGTCGGTTATGATCCCCAGCATTTCCTGCATCTCCATGCCGAAGAACGAGACATCCTGATGCTTGGTGGCGCTGACCACCTTGTTGATGGAAGATTCAGGTCCCGGCGTTTCGCCGCGTGACAGGGCCGTCATGGTGCGGAAATGGGCGTTCTTCAGGCCCTGCTGCCGCACATACCAATCGGCCAGGCGGTCGCGCACCATGGCATTGTCCAGGGCGGGGCCGTCCTCCAATTCCGTATCCCGCACCAAATCGAATATCTCGTCGAAATCGGGCGGTGGCGCGACGCCGACGGCGAAACGTTCATTCATCAAGGTGGTCAGGGATACTTTCCAGCCGTCGCCCACCGCCCCCAGACGCTGGCTGTCGGGGATACGGACGTCGGTAAAATAGACCTCGTTGAAGTTGGCCGCCCCGGACATCTGTTTGATGGGACGGACTTCGATCCCGGGGGATTTCATGGATAGGAAAAAAAAGGTCAGGCCCTTGTGTTTGGGTACATCGAAATCGCTGCGGGTAACCAGAATGGCGTAGTCGGAAAATTGCGCGCCCGAGGTCCAGGTCTTTTGCCCGTTGATGACCCAGTCGTCGCCGTCCCGTTCCGCCCTGGTCCGCAGGCCGGCCAGATCTGAACCACCCGCCGGCTCGGAAAATAATTGACACCAAATCTCTTCGCCGCGCACGGCGGGCGGCGCATAGCGCTGTTTCTGCTCTTCCGTGGCATAGGCCAACATCGTGGGGATGCACATGCCCAGGCCAATCTCGTACACCCCACGGGGGGCCACGTAATGGGCCTCTTCCTGGTTGTAGATAACCTGCAGGATGGGTGAGAGGCCCTGGCCGCCATATTCGGTCGGCATGGTGATGCCGGCAAAGCCGCCGGCGGCCTTTTTCGCCTGCCAGGCACGGGCAGCCACCAACGCCTCGTCCTTGTTCCAACCCGAGGCAATGCTGCGCTTGCCGCTGCTTTTGGGCTCGGCGGTTTCGTTCAGAAAGCTACGCGCCTTGGCCCGGTAGGTGGCTTCTTCCGGGGTATCGGTGAAATCCATCTATCTATTCCCTATGCTGCGTTGCGCCGTTCCAGGGCCCGGATCAAGCGGTCTTTCCAACGGCGCTGGCTACCCAGCACCAGTGCCAGCTGGCGGGCCCGGCGATAATAGAGATGACAGTTGAATTCCCAGGTGAAGCCCATGCCGCCATGCACCTGGACATTCTCTTTCGCGGCGAAATTATAGGCTTCGATCGCCGCCACCCGGGCCGTGGCCGCCGCCACGGGCAGTTCGGCGGCATCGGTCGATAGCGCCCAGGCGCCGTAATAGGCATTGGAGCGGGCCATCTCGATCTGAATATACATATCCGCCAGACGATGCTTGATGGCCTGATAGCCAGCGATGGGGCGGCCAAAGGCGAAGCGGCCCAAGGCATATTCCTTGGCCATTTCCAAACAGGCCTGGGCCCCGCCGATCTGTTCGAACGCCATCAGCACGGCGGCCCGGTCCTGTATCCGCTCCAACAACGGCCAGCCTTCCTGACCCAATTTTTCCGCCGCCGCATCCGCGAAGGTAAGCCTGGCCTGAGAGCGGGTGGGATCCATGGTATCGACAATCTGCCGTGTCACGCCGGCGTCGTTCAGATCGACGATGTACAGGCCGGTCGAGGCGCCTTCCCGCGCCACCACGATGGCCCGGTCGGCGATATCGCCATCTGCCACGGGTAGTTTTTCGCCCGTTAGTTTGCCATTAGATACCGCCGCCGCGATGTTGCCCTGGGTGGCCGGGCGGGGACCCTCGGACAGGGCCAGGCACCAAATCGCCGCGCCCGTGGCCAGATCCGGCAGATAGCCTTGTTTCTGCTCCTCGCTGCCCGCCGTCAGCAAGGCTTCGGCACCCAGATAGATGGAGGAAGCGAAGGGCGTTGGCGCCAGTGCGCGGCCCAGCTCCTCGGCCAACACGCATAGTTCCAGATGGCCCATGCCCGAGCCGCCGTAGACTTCGGGTATGGCCGCGCCCAGCCAGCCCATTTCACCGAATTGCCGCCATAACTTCCGGTCATAGGGCTGTTCGCTTTCCAGGGTTTGGCGCACCACCTCGGGCGGAGATTTGTCCATCAGAAACCGCCGCGCCTGATCCCGCAACATGCGCTGGTCGTCATTGAACTCGAAATTCATACCGGCATTCCATTTCCACCCAATACAACCCTTCCCCGGCCATCAAATCGGAGTTCGCCCCCGCCCGTCAAGCCGCTTTGGGCGACAGCTGATTTTAGGGAAGATTAACCAAACATAATTATAAGCAAAGCCATGACGGAAATTGATCCACGGGCGGAGTTCGCGGGCGGCAACGAGGCTCTGGCCGAAGGCCGGGCGGAGGATGCGGTCGCACATTACCGCAAGGCCCTGGCCGGGGCGCCCGATGTGGTCGAAATCCATCACAATTTGACGGCTGCCCTGGCGCGGTTGCAGTGCCTGGATGAAGCGGCCGATATCGCCCGGCAGGGCCTGGCACGCCGGCCGGACTACGCGCCCCTGCATGTGGGGCCCTCGCCAACCTGTTGAGCCAAGGTAATGAAACCGAGACGGCCCGCCAGCATTATCAGAAAGCGTTGCAACAGGATCCAGACCTGGCTTCAGCCTGGTCCGGCATGGCCGGCCTTTTGATGGCCGAAGGTTGCTATAAAACTGCTTTAGAAAACTATAGTAACGCATTATTATTAAACGAAAAAGATGCAGTTTGTATAAACAACGTGGCGATTTGCCAGTTGAACTTGGGCCGTCATCACGAGGCCCTGGCCCTGTACCGCGATCTGGTTGTGCTGAACCCGGATATGGGGTCCTTGCAAAATAATCTGGGCCAGGTTTTGCAGGGCCTGGGCCGGCACGACGAGGCGGTCGTCGCCTTTCGCCGGGCCCTGGAATTGGATCAGGACATCGACAACCTGGCGCCGTTCCTGATGCAGTCGTTGATGTATCAATGTGCCTGGGATGACCTGGGGGAGATCAAACGGCGGGTGTTGCATGAGACCAGCCGGCGGCTGCGGGAGGGCCTGCCCATTACCGTGCAGCCGTTCTCGCTGGCCGGCACCGATGCGCCACCCGCGCTGCGCCTGGCCGCCGCCCGCTCATATTCGGCCTATTGCGCCGCTTCCGTGACCGCCCTGCGGGACCGCCTGGCGTTTCGCGATGGCCCGGCCCGGCCGGGCCGCCTGCGCGTTGGATATGTCTCGCCCGATTTCCGCCAGCACAGCGTCGCGACGGCCTTTAAGGATTTGATCGCGTGCCATGACCGGGCGGGCTTCGAATGGTTCGGCTATGCCATCGGCAGCGGGCCGCGGGATCAGGTGACCGAGCATTTCCGCACCCGGTTCGATCAATTCGCCGATTTCAAGGAATTGGATTTGGAGCAATCCGCCCGCCATATTCATAACGACCGACTGGACCTGTTGGTGGATCTATCGGGATTTACCCGCCATTCCGCCCTTGAACTGCTGGAATTGCGTCCGGCGCCCGTGCAGGCCCACTATCTGGGTTACGGTGCGACCCTGGGGGCCGATTGCGTCCAGTATCTGATCACCGATGCGGTCCACACGCCACCTGAACTGGCGTCCCATTGCGCCGAGGCATTGGTTTATCTGCCCGATAGCTTCATGGCCACCTCGCGGCCCGAAATCGACGCGGCCGTGCCGGACCGGCAATGCCAGGGTCTGCCGGAGGGTGCCGTGGTTTTTGCCAATTTCAACGCCCATTATAAGTTTGATCCCGATACGTTTGATCTGTGGCTGGATCTGTTGCGGGAGCTGCCGGGCAGCGTGCTGTGGCTGCTGCGCGGCGGCGATGGTGCCATGGCCAATCTGCGCGCCACGGCGATGGCCGGGGAGATCGACGCCGAGCGACTGATTTTCGCCCCTCGGGCACCTCATCGGGAGCATCTGGCCCGTCAATCACTGGCGGATTTGAGCCTGGATTGCCGTTATCACACGGGTGGCGTTTCCACCCTGGATGCGCTTTGGTCCGGCCTGCCGGTGGTAAGCCTGGCCGGTGACAATCAATCGGCCCGTACCGGCCCCTCCATCCTGCATGCGGCGGGCTTGGCCGATCTGGCCGTCGGCTCAATGACGGCGTACCGCGAATTGGCCCTGCATTTGGCCCGCGACCCCGCCGCGCTGGCGGCCCTGAAAGGGCGCCTGCGGGCCAATATGGCCACCGCGCCCCTATTCGATACCCCGCGCCTGGCGCGGCACCTGGAAGCTGGCTATGGCGAAATGGTACGCCGCCATCGGGCCGGCCAGGCGATAGGTTCCTTTGCCGCCGCCCAGGTCCTATGATGGCCCCAAATATGGCTTTTGGGATACTGCAATCATGGATTTGACCGAACGGCTTGAGAAGCTGTACGCCAGCGCGGTGTATGATGTGATGAACGGCATGGGCCACAACGATTGCGTCCTGCCGCCCGGCATCAATGCCTTGGATCCCGCGCACCGTCTGGCCGGCCAGGTGGAAACCATCAACGGCGATTACAGCGAGGACAAGGACGCTGGCGAGACCCTGCTGGCCTGGGCCACGGTGCTGTCCAAGGCGCCGTCGGGCAAGGTGCTGATCTGCCAGCCCAATACCCATGAAGTGGCCTTGATGGGCGAACTGTCGGCGGAAACCCTGAATTACCGGGGCGTGCGGGGCTATATCGTCGACGGCGGCTGCCGCGATGTGCCGTTCCTGTTAAAAAATGATTTTCCGGTATTTTGCCGCTTCAACACGCCGAAAGATATTTGCAAGCGCTGGATCGCCGAAAGCATGGGCGAGCCCATCGATATCGGCGGCGTCAAGATCTCCAGCGGCGATTATGTGCTGGCCGATATTGACGGCGTCGTCATCATTCCCCGGGCCATGGCGGAAGCGGTGGTGGCGGAGACGGAAGCCGTGGCATCGACGGAGACCGCCATGCGTGACGCCATTCTGGGCGGCATGGATCCGGTCGATGCCTACAGGAAATTCGATACGTTTTGACCACTCGTAATGCGCCGGTGGGAAAGCCGGGCAGATCGGCGCCCTGGCCATGGGCACGTGGATCGGCGACTACCTGATCCCGCGCGGCGGCCGGTAGTTGAAGACCCGGAACCGCTTTAGACGCCCTGGTTCGGAGTGCCGCTCGATGCCGCCGAGAGGGGACGGGCACGGGCGGCTGGGAAGCAAATGGTGACGGTCGTGCCCTTGCCTAATTCGCTTTCGATGCTGAGCGTTCCGCCGTGGAGTTCCATGAACTTCTGACAGATTGGAAGGCCAAGGCCCGTACCTTCATATTCCCGCGCCTTGGGGCTGTCCGCCCGGCTGAACGGTTTAAGCACTTCATCGATGTCGCGCGCCGTCATGCCAATGCCTTGATCGGCAAATTCAATGTCGACGCTTCCATTCCTACCGCGCCGCGCCGCGATGAGGACGTGGCTACCCTCATGGGAAAACTTCACAGCGTTGGACAGCAGGTTGTTGACGATTTGCATCAGGGTACGTTCGTCGCAGTAAAGGTTGGGCAGACCGTCCTGGACCGTAATATCCAACCGAACGCCTTTGTGCGCTGCCTGCATGCCCGCCAGTTCGGCCGAATTATGCAGGAAGGCGGTCAGATCGACGTCGGATTCGCTCAACTCGTAGCGCCCCGCCTCGATCTTCGAGAGGTCGAGAATGTCGTTAATAAGGCTGAGTAATACGTTGCCGCTGGTTTCGATGTCGCCAAGGTATTCGTCGTAACGAGGGTTTCCCAGCGGCCCGAATATCTTACTCCGCATGGCTTGGGAAAATCCAATTATGGCGTTCAGCGGGGTGCGGAGATCGTGGCTCATGGTGGCGAGAAATTCCGACTTGGCATAATTGGCGGCATTGGCCTGATTGACGGCTTCGGATAGATTGCGGTTGGTTTTGGCGACTTCATTGGCCATGGCGTTGAAGGCTAGGCCAAGCTCTTTGATCTCATTCGTTTTAAAATCCGCTTTCATCTCGACGCGGGCGTTGAAGTCGCCCAACGCCATTCGTTTTGTCGTGCTGACGATCGAGGACATCGACCGGGTCAAAACGCCCGATAGGAGCCAACTCAATATCGCCGCGAAAAGGAAGCCGCCCAGGCCGATACCGATCGCCGAATTCTGGATCAGTGTCGCGGCGGACCGTATTTCGGCGATCGGCTGCGGAATCATGACACCCCAGCCCGGCGTCGGCACGAAGGTATATGCCGACACCATGTCGGCTTTCAGGGCCGGCGAGTAGAACACCATGGTACCGGTTTTTCGCGCCATCATGCGCTGCACGGGCGCCACTTTGGCGATATTCTTTATGGCACTACGCCAGGCGGGCAATGGATGGGCGATTACCTGGCCGGTCTGATCGACGATCGCGGCATGGCCATTTTCGCCGAACGACACCGCTCTACCCTGCCTGACGATATATTCCGTCGATACGGCGGCAATGACCAGTTTATCCCCATGGGCCCGCAGTAAATACAACACCGGATGGCCCTTGGGGTCCTTCATGACGGGCGAGATGACGACGCGGTCGCTTTTCAGCAGGGATAGGAATTTTTGAAAGCGGTCCGGCGGCACTTGACGCGGACACGGCAGGTCTTTCAGTGCGATCCCCTCGCCGATCACGCCGCTTGTTAGATCGGTGAAGCAAACATGCTGGAAATTCAAGGATTTCATGAATTTTGATATAGCGCGTGATTTCTGCTCCACGCGCGGCAGCGTGGCGACCAACTCGAAGCCGTTTATCAGATCGATTGAATACCGTTCCAGCGCTTCGCCGACATTTTTCGCGATGACCAGATGCTTGTCCCTGACGCCTTCAATTTGCCGGTCGAGAGCATCATTGAAGATCCAGGTCGCGAGGACAATCACTGGCAGGACGGCAATACCCGAAAAAGTAAGAAAAATGAGCAAACGTAAGGGCATTCACGACCGTTCTGAAAAATTCCCGAGCATTACGTTCGGGGTCCTTCTTGATGCTTTTACTCCCCCTAATCGTGAATATTGTGGCCCGAATTGGTTAACAATTTACCAGCGGGCACGGTTCAAACAGGGACATCTCCCCATGGGCGATCCTGTTTTCAGACCTGTAACAATGTGATGGCGGCGATCTGGCGGCCATAATCGTTTTCATCGCGATGGCAGGCACGGCGGTAGCTGTAGAACAAGCTGTCGTCGGCATAGGTATCCAGGGCCATGTCGTGGCTTTGTCCCAGGCCCAGGCCGGCCAACCGGGCCATGATAAAACCCGCCAGATCAAATTGATGATGACCGGACCTGGGGGAGGGGGCAAAGAATTTCGCGAAGCCCGGATCCTGGGCGCTGAATTCGGCCAGGAATTCGGGGCCCACTTCATAAGAGGCTTGGGCGATGCATGGCCCGACCACCGCCACTATTCTGCTCCGCCGGGCACCTTGATCCGCCATCACTTGCACCGTGGCCTCTAAAACGCCGGTCAGGGCGCCGCGCCAGCCCGCATGGGCCGCGCCGATCACGCCGCTTCTGGCATCGGCGAACAGCACCGGCGCGCAATCGGCGGTCAGGATACCCAGGGCCATGCCCGGAGTGGTGCAGACCATGGCATCGCCACGGGGGGCTTGGTTATAGGGCCAGGCCTGTTCGGCCAGGATCACATCCGTGCCGTGGAACTGATGCACGGTGATCAGAGCCTCGGGTGCCACGGCCAGGGCCTGGGCGACACGGGCGCGGTTTCGTGCAACGGCGTCGCGGGCATCGTCCGAGCCATAGCCGCTATTCAAACCGCCGTGAACGCCATTCGATACCCCACCCTGACGGGTGAAAAAGCCGTGCGCAAGATGCCCGGCGTCCAGGTTCGCGTGGATTATGGGTCTTGGCCGCATCATGCCTCCGCAAAGCCGGGGGGGCAGTCATCGCCGGCAGCCGTGACGGCCATGACCTTAAACAATTGCCCCATTTGATCCCGGTCCGTCAGGCGATGCAAGGCCGCCCTGACGGCCCCGGCCTGCGCCTCGGTGGCATTTTGTTGCAGGATGCCGGCCCGCGCGGCGATACCCAACCGGGTTAGAAAGGTCGTTTGGGTGACTGGGCCGAACGTCCCTGCGCCGGCCTGGCGTGCCGCTTCGCCAAGGGTTTGAAAATCCACATGGGCGGTCAGATCGGCCGCGCCTGGCGCCTCCAGAAAATCGACGAATTCATGGGCCTGCATGGCCTGCAAGGTATCGCCCACGGCGCTTTCCCCATGACCGTAATCGATAATCAGGGCCGCACCGCCATGGCTGACCAGGTTCCGGGCCAGCGCCCCCATGGCATCAGTGCGGGCGGACGAGACTTCGACGATGGCGCCGTTGGGCGCACCTTGGATGGCCGCCGCCGGCGGGGCGGTGGCGGTGGGGTCCAGCAACAGGCACAGGCGGCCATCCCTGCAACCCACCGTGCGTTCATGCCAGCCGTCTTCACCGCGTTGAAACTGGCGGATCGGCAAAGCGTCGAAAAATTCGTTGGCAATGGCGATGGTCGGGCCAGGGGGTAGATCGGCGATGCGGTCGTGCCAGCCAACCCGCCGGCTGCCAAGCGCCGTTTTTTGCGCCGTCCGCAAGACCGGGCTGATTTCCACCAGATTGACCTGGGCGGCCTCGTCGAAGCCCGGCAGGGCGGCCCCGGCGCGCATCGCATCGGCCATCAACGTGCCCCGGCCCGGGCCCAATTCAGCCAGAATAAACCGCTCGGGCGCGCCCATGGCCCGCCAGCGATCGGCGCACCACAGGCCGATCAATTCGCCGAACATCTGGCTTACTTCCGGCGCCGTGATGAAATCGCCGGCGCGGCCGAAAGGATCGCGGCTGGTGTAATAGCCCCATTGCGGATGACCCAGGGCCATGGCCATGAAGCGCGAGATCGGCATGGGCCCATCCAGCCTTATGCATTCGGCCAGATGGTCAGCCAGCCTAGTCATGCGCCGGGGCGTTGCGAAGGGGGTTTCGCCGGGCCCGCCACATCAGGTATAGGCCGCCCAGCAACATCGGCAGAGAAAGCCACTGCCCCATGGTGGTGCCAAAGGGCATAAGGCCGATCTGAATATCCGGCTGGCGGACCAGTTCGACCAGGGCGCGGGCCAGGGCATAGCCGCAGAGAAAAATGCCGGTCAGCAGGCCAGGACGCCGCAAGGCGCCCCGGCGCCAGGCCAGCCAGGCCAACAGCGCGAACAGCACGGCCCCTTCCAAGGCCGCTTCATACAACTGGCTAGGATGGCGGGGCAGGGGGCCGCCGTTGGGGAATATCACGGCCCAGGGCAGATCGGCGGTACGGCCATATAATTCGCCATTGATGAAATTGGCGATACGGCCAAAAAACAGGCCCAGGGGTACGGCACAGGCCACCAGGTCGCTCAGGCGCAGCAGTTCCAGTTTCCGCCGCCGGGCAAACCAGATCATGGCCACGGTGACGCCCAACAGACCGCCATGAAATGACATACCCCCTTGCCAGATGGCGAGCGCCTGCAGCGGGTTGGCGCTGTAGTGGGGCAGGTTATAAAACAGGACATAGCCCAGGCGCCCGCCCAGGATGACGCCGATGATGGCCCAGGTCAGCAGATCGCCAATGACTTCCGATGTAGTCAATTGGCCCCGTTTGCCGTTCAGGCGCAGCATATAGCGCCAGCCCAATAGCAGACCGGCAATGTAGGCCAGGGCATACCAGCGAATGGCAATGGGACCCAATTGCAACAGTACCGGGTCAATCTGGGGAAAGGCCAAACTGGCCAATGGGGCGCTGGTTATCATCTCTCCGATATAGCCGGCGCACCGCGGCGCCGCAAGGCGGCTTGCCTATGATACCGGCCGCAGCCATAGTAGCGCGCCTTCAGGAGTGAACTCACATGTCAGCAAACCGCCGAATTTTAGACGACGTTTCCCGCCTTGCCACCTCTGCCGCCGGGTTGTTTCAGGGTGCCGGGCGCGAAGCCGAAAATTTGTTGAAGCAACGGTTGGAGCGGCTGTTGGATAAAATGGATCTGGTGCCGCGCGAGGAGTTCGAAGCGGCCAAGGCCATGGCCGCGAAAGCGCGGACGGAGAACGCGGCTCTGGGCAAACGGCTGGCGATCTTGGAAGGGGCGATTCAGGCGGGCAATGCCAAGAACACGTCCCGGGCCGCCCCGGCCGCTACCCCCAAGGCCGCCGCCAAGGGCCGGGCGAAACCTGCCGCCAAGGCCAAAAAAGCATCAAAATCTGCCAATAAATAGAAATATTTGAGATATTATTACGGCCTGCTCACACCGTCTCGAGAGTCCGCTTGCGCGCCAAAGACCCTTCTGCAAGATTACTGCACATGGTGTATCTACGATTTAGCACCACAATATGTGGGACAAAATAGTGAATTTTCCTATGATCATGGGACATCTTTGGGACAGTGCCTGGCGCCTGCCATCCCTGCCTCGGCCAGGCCAGGGGTTTTCGTCATGAGTGTTGGTACCGAAGATCTGTTCCCGTCGCTGGATAATCCGTTGGATCTGGTCGAAGACATCGTTGCCGCCAATCAGTGGCCATTCGAACGTAATTGTGACGAGGAATTGTCGGTAACCGTGGCCGGCACCTGGTGCGATTATCATTTGGGCTTTTCCTTCGACTCGGCCCAGGGCGGGCTGCAACTGGCCTCCGCCTACGACATGCGGGTACCTGGCAAACGGCAGGGCGATGTACATAGCCTGTTGGCCATGGTGAACGAGCGTATGTGGCTGGGCCATTTCGACCTATGGATCGAAGATGGCGTGCCCATGTTCCGGCATGCCGTTCTGACCCGTGGCGGGGCCGGCCTGCATGTCAGCCAGATGGAAGAATTGATCGAGATTGCGATTACCGAGTGCGAGCGCTTTTACCCGGCCTTCCAATTTGTCATCTGGGGCGGCAAGGCGCCGGCGGAAGCCATCGCCGCCGCCATGCTGGAAACCGTGGGAGAGGCCTAGGTCATGGCGGAAAACGGCATATTCTCCGGCCCCCTACTGTTGGTAGGCTGCGGTAAGATGGGCGGCGCACTGCTTGGCGGCTGGTTGGATCAGGGGACCGCCGCCGAGGTAATCCTGGTAGTGGAACCGGCCTTGGATGCGGAACGTAGCGGCGTGCCCGCCGGTGTCAACGTATTGGCGGACGCCGACGGTATCCCGTCGGATTTTGCCCCGGCGGTCGTGGTCTTTGCGGTCAAGCCCCAGGTCATGGCCGAGGTGGTGCCCGGTTATGCCCGCTTTGTCGCCGATGGCGCGGTCTTTCTTTCCATCGCGGCGGGGACGCCGATCCGCTTTTTTGAAGGTATCCTGGGCGATGGGGCTGCCGTCGTGCGGGTCATGCCGAACACGCCGGCGGCTGTGCGGCGGGGCATGTCCGCGCTGTGCGCCAACCGCCACGCCAGCGCGGGCCAACGGGATTTGTGCGGTGGCCTGATGGCGGCGGTGGGCGATACGGCCTGGCTGGCGGACGAAGATTTGATGGACGCGGTCACCGCCGTCAGCGGCAGCGGGCCGGCCTATGTCTTCCATCTTATCGAATGCCTGGCCCAGGCCGGCGTCGAGGTTGGATTGGAGCCCGATTTGTCGGCCCGTCTGGCGTTGCAGACCGTGGCCGGTTCCGGCGAACTGGCACGGTTATCCGACGACGATGCGGCGCAATTACGCATCAATGTTTCCTCGCCCGGCGGCACGACGCTGGCGGCTTTGGAGGTTTTAATGGCGGATGGGGGGCTGCAAGCCCTGATGACGGCGGCGGTTCGCGCGGCGGAGCAAAGGGGCCGCGAACTGGGTGCCTGAGGCTGGTCGGCTCTATGGACAGCAGCCCGACCCCCTGCTACATAGCGGCCATGTTCATGACCGCGCGCCATAATCCCCCGATGGGCCGAATAATACGAATTATCGGCCCGGCCCCGAATTAGGGCCGGGAAAGATTTCGACGGCCCTTTTGGCGCGCCATGTCGGTGTGATATACGGCCGGCGCTTTAGAAAATTCCATTTCTCAAATTCGGGGATCTAACCCCATGACCACCGATTACAAAGCCACGTTATTCCTGCCGCAAACGGATTTTCCCATGCGCGGCGGGCTGCCCAAGTTGGAACCAAAGCTGCTGGAGCATTGGGAAAAGATCGATCTGTTTGAACGCCAGCGGGCGGACGCCAGGGGCCGGGAAAAATTTATCCTCCACGATGGCCCGCCCTACGCCAACGGCAACATCCATATTGGCCACGCCCTGAACAAGATCCTCAAGGATATCGTCAACCGCTCGCAGCAGATGTTGGGCAAGGATGCCAATTATGTCCCCGGTTGGGACTGCCATGGCCTGCCCATCGAATGGCAGATCGAGGAGCGTTACCGCAAGGCGGGCAAGGACAAGGACGATATCCCGATCGATGAATTCCGCAAGGAATGCCGCACTTTCGCGGATAAGTGGATTGCCGTGCAGACGGAGGAGTTCAAGCGCCTGGGCGTTATCGGTAATTGGAAAAACCCCTACACCACCATGGCGTTCGACGCCGAGGCGCAGATCGTCGCCGAGTGTCTGAAGTTTCTCATGAACGGCGCCTTATACCGGGGCTCGAAACCGGTGATGTGGTCCGTGGTGGAGAAGACCGCCCTGGCCGAGGCGGAAGTGGAATATCACGACCATACTTCGACCACCGTGCATGTCCGCTTCCCTGTTGTTGCCAGCGGCGACGAACGGCTGGCCAATGCCTCGGTCGTGATCTGGACCACCACGCCCTGGACCATGCCGGGCAACCGGGCGATCTGTTACGGTCCCCGCCTGTCTTACCGCTTGATCCAGGTAGAGGCGGTTGGCGAAGGCTCCCTGGCGCGGAATGGCGAACAGATGGTGGTGGCGGAAAGCCTGATCGCGGATGTTTGCGAGCAGGCCGGCATCACCGGTCACAAGGTATTGGGCGAGGTTGGCCATGACGTTCTGGCCACCACCGTCTGTGCCCACCCCTGGCGCGGTCAGGGCTATGAATTCGACGTGCCGCTGTTCCCGGGCGATCACGTTACCGATGAAACCGGTACCGGCTTTGTCCATACCGCGCCCGGTCATGGCGCCGAGGATTTCGAGGTCGGCATGGAGCATGGTCTGGAAGTGCCGCAAACCGTGAACGGCGATGGCGTATTTTTTGATCATGTGCCCATATTCGCCGGTCATCATGTCTTCAAGGCCGATGCCAAGGTGGTCGAGGAACTGACCTCCGTCGATGCTCTGTTGGCCCATGGCAAGCTGCAACACAGCTACCCCCATTCCTGGCGTTCCAAGGCGCCCTTGATCTTTCGCAATACGCCGCAATGGTTTATCTCCATGTCCGCCACGGGCCTGCGGGAGGCCGCGCTGCGAGGGATCGATAATGTGCGCTGGGTGCCCAGATCGGGCCGCAACCGTATTCATGCCATGATCGCGGACCGGCCCGATTGGGTACTCTCGCGGCAGCGGGCCTGGGGCGTGCCGATCACCTTGTTCGTGGACAAGCGCACGGGGGAGCCGCTGAGGGACGAAGCCGTAAATGAACGGATCATCGCCGCCGTGATGAACGGTGGCGCGGATGCCTGGTTCAATGCCGATGCCGCCGCCATTCTGGGCCCGGATCGTGATCCGGAAAATTTCGAGAAGATCGAGGATATTCTGGACGTCTGGTTCGATTCCGGCTCGACCCACAGCTATGTGCTGGAGCATAGAAGGGAATTGCAATGGCCGGCGTCGTTGTACCTGGAAGGTTCGGACCAGCACCGCGGCTGGTTCCATTCCTCGCTGCTGGAGGCCTGTGGCACCCGTGGCAGGCCGCCCTACGAAGCGGTGCTAACCCACGGTTTTACCCTGGACGAGCAGGGCCGCAAGATGTCCAAATCCCTGGGTAACGTGACCGCGCCACAGAAAATCTGCGACCAGTTCGGGGCTGATATCCTGCGCCTGTGGGTGGTCAGTTCGGACTATGCAGTGGATCAGCGCATTGGCGGCGAGATCATCAAAAGCCAGGTCGACGCCTATCGCCGTCTGCGCAATACGCTGCGGTTTCTGTTGGGCAATCTGGCCGGCTTCGACGAGGCGGAGCGGCGGGAGGTCGCCGAGATGCCGGAGCTGGAGCAATGGGTCTTGCACCGCCTCTCTGAATTGGATGCATTGGTGCGGCAATGCTGTGCTGATTTTGACTTCCATCGCCTATACGTTGCCTTGGGCAATTTTTGCACTAACGATCTCTCCGCTTTCTATCTGGATATCCGCAAGGACGCCTTGTATTGCGATGACGCCGGGTCCAACCGGCGCCGGGCCGCGCGCACGGTGCTGGACCAGGTGTTCTCCTGTTTGACCGCCTGGTTGGCGCCCATTCTCTGCTTTACGGCGGAAGAAGCCTGGCGCGCGCGCTTTCCCGAAGACGACAGCGTACATTTGCGCCAGTTCCCGGAGATCCCGGCGGATTGGCGGAACCAGGCCCTACTGGAACGCTGGTCCAAAATCCGTACCCTGCGCCGGGTGGTCACTGGCGCCCTGGAGGTCGAGCGCAAGGAAAAACGAATTGGCGCCAGTCTGCAGGGTCATCCGACCGTCTATGCGCCGGACGAATATCTGGCGGCCCTGGGCGAATTGGATGCGGCGGAAATCTGCATCACCTCGGCCATGACATTGCATGCGGGGGCGGCACCCGAGGGCGCCTTCACGGTGGAGGAAATCACCGATATTGGTGTTGTCGTCGGGCTGGCGGAGGGCGGTAAATGTGCCCGCTGCTGGCAGGTCTTGCCGGAGGTCGTGACGGATGACAACGGCGGGGATGGCGTCTGTCAGCGCTGTGTGACGGCGGTGGCGGCGCACGCCGCGGCATGAGGATCGTGTAATGCGCCCTGGTCTGGCCCTGGCCGCCGCCATTGTGATCCTGGATCAGGCCAGCAAGGTCTGGTTGATTGGCTGGTTGGAGGGGCAGGATGGCTGGTTAGCGGTCACTGGCTTTTTCAATCTGGTGATGGTTTGGAACCGGGGCATCAGTTTCGGCATGCTGCAATCCGGGGAGGCCGGGCGCTGGCTTCTGGTATTATTTTCCATTCTTATCTGTCTCGGCCTCGGGGTCTGGATGCGGCGGCAGACACACCGCATGCCCATTCTGGCCTTGGGTGCGGTGATTGGCGGGGCGGCGGGCAATATTATCGACCGGGTCTGGCGCGGCGCCGTTGCGGACTTTTTTGATTTTCACCTGATGGGTTATCATTGGCCGGCCTTTAATGTGGCCGATAGTGCCATTACCATTGGTGTGGCTATGTTATTGTACGATAGTTTCCGACCCGGCGCCCCGGCGGGCGGGCCGGGGCCGAAAGGTCACCGAGTGAAGGACGACTAAGACCATGGCAAGGTTCAAATACATGCGGTTGGTCACCGGCCCGGCAGGGCGGCGCATTGGGCTGGCCGGGGCGGCTGTTCTGGCGTTGGGCCTTTCGGCTTGCGATAGCCTGAGGGAGCAGGCCGGGTTGACGAAAAAGGCACCGGATGAATTCACCGTGATTACCAAGGCACCCTTGGTCATGCCACCGGATTTTTCCCTGCGTCCACCGCGTCCGGGCGCCAGACCGAGCCAAGAAGTCGCGCCGCGTGACCGCGCCCGAGCCGTACTTTTGTCGGCGGGCAAGGACCGTGGCGCCACCACTGACCGGTCCCGGCAGGCGGCCCGGAAAGCCGTGACCGGGACAGCGGGCAAAGCTTCGAGCGTAAAACCGAGCGGCGCGGAACTGGCCCTGCTGCGCAAGGCTGGGGCCTTGGATACGAATTCGTCGATCCGGCAAATCATAAACCGGGAAACCACCGTGCTGGCGGAAAAAGATTCCTCTTTTGCCGACCGCCTGTTGTTCTGGCGGCCAAAGGTGCCGTTCGGCTCCGCCGTTGACGCGGCCAAGGAGGCCCAACGCCTGCGCCAGGCCGCGGCGGCCGGCGACGCCCCGAATAAAGGCAAGACACCGATCATCAAACGGCCTAAGCGTGGTTTGTTGGAAGGCATCTTCTAGTATAGAAGCATGGTTTTAACCTTGCCTATCCGGTTAACGCCCATGACCGCTACATGTAGGGTGCCGCCACTCTCCCGAGTAAAGCTCGGCATAGGTTGGAGCAGAGGTATCGCCCGCGATGCCGAGCAATGAGCGGAAGGCGTTGAACGGGTAGAACCGCCTGTTGAAGCGGAAGGTGAACTCGTTGAGGTAGGCTTGTAGGTGCTGGTGGCTAACGCCGTGGTGGATACCGATCAGCCACGTCTTCAGGTT
>JAKZRK010000329.1:0-6068 GCA_047518225.1 Alphaproteobacteria bacterium
GCGTAACGCTAAAGCGCTACACGAAGCAGCGCGGGTCCCTCCTATGGATTGCCGGGACAACCGGCAACACCGTATCCGGCATCAACAAGTGGCCCCTTTTTACTCCGGCGCCATGGCCCGAATTTACTCCGGCGTTGACAGGCTAACCGCAACAAAACTTGATTTCAGCTTCTGGAATGTCTGCTATGCGTCAAACACGAACGCTTGCGCGTTGTCGGCATGGCGTTTCGTTTACTCTAAATGTAGTGGGTGACCGTCTTAACCGGATTGGCGCGGAAAATTCCTATGCTTTGATTTTGCCGGTCAATTTTACAGGTGTGGGAAATTGCAGACAAAAAGAGAGGCGTCAGGTGCACTGGACGCGGGGTCCTGGCAACGTGCCCCGAAGGACACTCCTGACGCCTCGCAATCAGAGAGATCGAAATCTCCAAAGGCCGAAGCCTTCCGAACCACTTGGCGTGAACCACGCGGTTCCTGATTCTCGGAGTCCAGTCACTCCAAAACACGTTGTCCGGAGACGGTGGTCCGAAGACCCGTGCTTAAAAGCCTGCTGCTCCAGCGGCCGGGTGGTCTCGGAACCTCACCCCGAAAGGAAAAGCGCCACGATCGCCACGCCGCCTGGACCTTTCCATCAATTGCCATCGGCCCGAAGGCTCACCGCAACGATTTCCCAGCCCGCTAATTGGGACACACCCACGAGTAAGACCCGCTTGACGCCTCAATCAGCTTGCCTGTCCGGACCACTCGCAGGATGAACCCCGAAGGATAAATCCGAAAGTCGTCCCAACCGACCGGACCGTTCCCCCCGAAGGTTTCCCGATCCCCGGTCCGCCGTACCCGGAGGTACCCCGTTCCGGTCGCTGGTCCGGCCAACCCGCCCGAAGACGCGCCGCCCCTTCCAGCCGGCCCGGGCATCCAAAGATACCCCGGCCATTCGATCCTTCACCGAACGATGCAACCCGAAGGCCGTACCGAGGGATCCCGATCCCGAAATGCCATCCACTTTAGTTGCCTAAAGCGGTATCCAGCGGTCCCGGTCAGCCTAGGCTGGCTAGCACCAAAGGGTCTTGGCACCCCGCGGCGGCCCCGGCTTTCAAACGTCCTGCTTTTGAAGACTGGAAATTCGTCCTTCGTGACCACTGAGAAAATTCTGGATCATGATGTTGTTGCAGACAAGGTAAAATCGCAAGAATTCATCAAAAAACGGTGGATAACAGCAAAATTAATACACAACTACTTAACAGGCTATCCACAACGGCCTGTTGACCGAGCTAAATTTATCTTCCGAATCATCAACTTGAAGGGGATGTTATGGAAAATACGGATCCCCGGCATTTCCTGCACCGGGACGAAATTTGGTGGCGAAATCGCCCTGATTTGGAGCGCCACCCGGAATCCATATCAAATGGGTCGAATCATCAGCGAAAACCCGTGCGAATGACGATTTAATATGCGGCGCGCAATAATTCCATGATTTGGTCCGGCGAGCGAATTTCCCGGGGGTTGGAAAAGGTCCAGTCATCCAGCATGCAGTTTTTCGCCAACAGGGGCAGTTGATCCTCCGCGATGTCCACTTCGCGCAAGCTGCGGGGCATGCCGAGGCCCGAAATCAATTTGTCCAGGGCGTCGCCCGCGCTCTGGTCCGGATGGCCCACGGCCCGGGCAATGGCGGCCTGACGGTTGGCGTTGATGGCGGCGTTGTAGTTCAGCACGAATGGCAGCATGACGCAGGAGGTATAGCCGTGGGGTACATTGGCCGTGCCGCCCAGGATATGGCCGATGGCGTGGGAGGCGCCCAGGCGGGTGCCGGTGACGATACCGGTCATGGATATCCAGGCCCCCATCAGACATTGCAGGCGCGCCTCCAGGTCGCTTGGGTCGGCCTTGACCCGTGGCAGGCCTTCACTCAACAGGCGCAGGGCCTGCAATGCCGCCCCGTCCGTGTAGTCGTTGGCATCCAGGGAGCAATAGGTCTCAACCGCGTGATCCACGGCCCGGATGCCCGTGGACAGCCACAGCCATTCCGGCGTGTACACGGTGACGGCTGGATCCAGGATGACGGAAATGGGAATAATGCCGGGATGCATGAAGCTTTGTTTCAGCTTCTCTCGAGTGTTGGTAATCCCGGCGCGGGCGTTGAACTCACCCCCCGACAGGGTGGTGGGGATGACGATCTGGCGCACCGTGGGGGCGTCATATTCGGGGCGGAAACGTTTGCCGTTCGCGTCAACCCTGGTGCGGAAAGGCTCCAATCCGTCGGCGTCGGTAATGTCATGTTCGAGGCATATGGTGACGGCCTTGCCGCCGTCGGTGGCCGATCCGCCGCCGAAGCTGACCAGCAGATCGCAGCCCGCCTCACGCGCGGCATTGGCGCAGTCCACCACCGCCTCGCGCGGCGAGTGGGACGGCATTTGATCCCAACGCCCCGCATAACGCTGACCCAGGGCCGCCGCCATGGTCTCGACGGCGTCGGTTTCACGGTTCAGGGTGCCGCTGACCAGCAGAAATACCCGTTCGGCGCCCAGCCGTTCGGCTTCCCCGGCCACCGCCCCGGCCGCCGCCTGGCCAAAAATCACCCGGTCCATGCCCGTGAAGACAACCTGCCCGCTTTGCATTCCATCCATCCTTTTTAATTACCGTTGGTCCGAGCCTATCACGGGTTGGGGTCGTTGATCTTGTCCAGGGGAAAGATCGGCCGGCGCACGTTTTTGAAATCCAGCATGTCATAGTCCGAGGTGCAGACCCCGACGCCGGCGCATTCGATCACCTGTTTGGCTATATCGCTGAACCCGGCCCGGTAGTGAATGCGGCTTTTCAACAGCAAATAGCGCTTTTGCGTGGGGTCGATACCCAGGCTCTGGAAACAATTCAGATCGTTGGGTTCCTGGTGCCGGCTGATCACCACGATTTCAACCTTACCCGTATCCAGCACCACCGTGGCACCCATGTCCTGTAGCACCCCCTGCTGCATGGGGCCGCGATTGCGGAACTGGCCGTTGGAAATCAGTTTCACCGTGCCGCTGACCGGCCGGGATTCACCCTTGCGGCCGATAGAGGGCATGTCGATCTTGCCGCCCAGATTGACGGTCACTTTGGCGCCGATGCCGGCGGCGATCATTTCCCGTACCGCGCCCGGGTCATGAATGGCGAAGGCGGCGACGTCTTCCAGACCGGCATCCAACACCCCGCCTAAAACGGCCATGGTATCCATGGTCCCGCCCGAGGCGGCGTTGTCGTAATGATCCAGCACGATCACCGGACCCTCGGTCGCCGCCTTGGCGCGGGCCAGGGAGGCTTCCAGCGGTTCGATCTGGTAGACGAAGGCCTCCCGCTCGGCCCAGGCGAAGTCCAACAATTCATCGCGGTAGCGCGCGGCCAATTCGGGGTCGTTATCCGTGACCACGACTGCCGAGAGCCCAGCGTTGTGGATATCGGCATGGGGAAAGCCGACGAACAGGGTCGCGGCCAGGGCGCCCTCCGCCTCCATGCGCCGGGTCATCTCCTGCAGGTCCTTGTTGGGGAAATTATCGGTGCCCTGGCGCATCACATGGGGCAGCATGGGCCGGTTGCCCCACGCCAGGGCCGGCTGCCCCTCGCCCCGCAGCAAGGCAAAGACCGGCTTGCCGGCGCGCGCCGCGGTCTCGTAATTGTCAATGTGGGGATAGGTTTGATAGCCGGCGATCACCGTGGCGTTGTCGGCGATGGCGGCATACATGTTGGTGTGCATATCCAGGGTCACGGCCATGGGCACCTCCGGGGCAATTTCGCGCAGGCGGGTCAACAGCGCGCCTTCGCCGTCGTCCATGCTTTGCGTCACCATGGCGCCGTGCAGATCCAACAGAATGGCGTCGCAGCCGTCCTCTACCGCGGCGCAGATTTTGTCTGTGATATATTTGTAGGCTTCGTCGTGTACGGGACCCGAGGGCGGCGCATTGGCGGCGATGGGGAAGACCATTTCGGCGCCTGCTTCTTCCGCCAGATCGATATAGGCGCCGACACCGCTGCCCGTACCCTTGAAGGCACCGTAGACCTCCCGGCCCTCGTAGGGCAGGGGCTGTGCCTTGGCAAAGCGCTCGATCGGCGTCGGCACCGGCGAAAAGGTATTGGTCTCGTGTTTCATCATGGCGATGACCACGCGCATGGCTGTCTCCCTCGGTTGCCTTTATGCTCCATAGGCTGGCAGAGTGGATTGCTTGAGGCAAGGCGCATCGGTGATCTTTTGCGACCTCGACCGTTGCTTGTCGCGGTGGGGAGGGAGACGTACAATACGCCCATGTCACGACATCATAGACTTTCCCGGTTACGCGGGGCCGTGGGGCTATTCGCTTGCATTGCGCTGTTGCTGCCGCTTTCGCCAGCGCAATCGCAGGTGGTTGATTTGGCGGCCTCTCATCGCGACTACAAGGAGGGTGATTACGGCTTGGCGTTGGCGGGCTTCGAGCGTGGCGCGGCGCAGGGGTCGGCGGAAGCGCGATATTGGCTGGGGATACTGTACGACCGTGGCCAGGGCGTGGCCCGAAATCGTGAACTGGCCTACCAGTGGTTCCTGAAAGCGGCGGCGCAGGGCCATGACGAGGCGCAGCGCGTCGTGGGGGTCTATTTGGACGAGGGCGAGGCAATCGCCCAGGATCTGGAACAGGCGGCCGCATGGTATCAACGGGCGGCGGCCCAGAAAAACGTCAAGGCGATGCGCAATCTGGCCCAGCTATATGTCGCGGGGCGGGGGATCGCACGTGATTTCGCCAAGGGGGCAAGGCTCTTGCGGCGGGCCGCCGACCGGGGCAACGCCAAGGCCATGCGTAACCTTGGCTATCTTTATTACTTTGGCAAGGGTGTGCCGCGCGACCCGGCCGCGGCCGCGGCCCTGTTCCGCACGGCGGCGAAGGCCGGCCTGGACAAGGCAATATATAATCTGGGTTTTGTCCATTACCGGGGCGAAGGCGCGCCACGGGATCTGGCGGAGGCAGCCTATCAGTTTGGACAGGCGGCTGATCGGGGCAATGCCGATGCACAATTGATGCTGTCGCGGATGTATCTGCTGGGCGAAGGCGTGGAGAAAGACCCGGCCAAGGCCTATTTCTGGGCCCTATTGGGGGCGGTACAGAAACCCAAGTTGGCGGAATGGCATTTCGACAAGTTACGCGGCTTGTTGTCCCTGGCCCAGATGGACGACATCAGGGCGCAAAGCAAGGCCTGGAATCCAAAGGGCTAGAGCACATTCGAACTATACCGGGTCATTTTACCGGCCTGGAGGCCTCCGTGGGTAGGCGCGGGCCGCAGGTCGATGTGGTGCATCGTCCAAGGTCCGCAACGCCGCCACGGAGGCCTCCAGGCCGGCCTTCGGTGGCGACCCTAAGCCATTCGGATGCGTTGCGCCGCTTGCCCCATGTACCACATCGCGCCGCGCGCCGCGCCTGCCCGAATGGCTTATGGACGCCATCAAATGACCCGGTATGGTTCGAACGTGCTCTAGCCGAAGCTTTTTACCAGGCTGGAGGTTACGAGGGACCAGCCATCGACCAGGACGAAAAAGATCAGCTTGAAGGGCAGGGCGATCATGATCGGCGGCAGCATCATCATGCCCATGGACATCAGCACGCTGGCCACCACCATGTCGATGACGACAAAGGGGATGAAGATCAGGAAGCCGATTTCAAAGGCCCGGCGCAATTCGCTGACGATGAAGGCGGGCACCAGAACCTGCAACGGCGTGTCGGCCACATCATCGGGGATTGGATATTTCGTCATGTTTATGAACACGACCAGGTCTTTTTCCCGGACATGCTGGATCATGAAGCCGCGGAAGGGCACCATGGCGCGCTCAAAGGCTTCGAACTCGTCGATCTTCTGGTTGATCAGGGGCGTGATGCCGGTTTCGTAGGCTTTCTCGAACACCGGCGACATGATGAAAAAGGTCAGGAACATGGCCAGGCTGATCAGCACCGTGTTGGGCGGTGTCTGTTGCACGCCCAGGGCACTGCGCAACAGTGACAGGACGATGACAATCCTGGTGAAGGAGGTGACCATGACCAGGATCGAAGGCGCCAGGCTGAGCACCGTCAGCAGGG
>JAKZRK010000330.1:0-19574 GCA_047518225.1 Alphaproteobacteria bacterium
GTTCCAGTTGGGCCATGCAGCGATCCGGGTTTGAACATCGCCAGGTAAAGGAGCATGCGCGGGATGAATGGACAGATAGCAGGGAACCATGGCGGACGGGCCGGGCGCGGGTCTGCCGGGCGTAAATCCGGGCAGCTAACCGCCTTGGTTTTGACACTCGCCCTGGCCGGCTGTGCCCAGATTCCAAATTGGGCCAATCCGGTGAGCTGGGTCGACGGTGTCGACGATATGTTTGATAACATGTTCGATGGCATGTTCAGCGACAATGTGGACCAATTGCCGCCGGCGCCGAAATCGTCCGCCAAGCCGCCGGGGGCCGATAAACCATTCCCCAAGCTGGGCCAGACGCAGGCGCCGTCAAGAACCGGCACCTCGGCCGAGTCGCGCCAAAAACTGGCTAACAGTCTGATCGCCGATCGGGACAATGCCAAATATACCAAGCAGGAACTGCGCGCTGGTAATCAGCGTTTGGCAGCTGCGCCGCCGCCCAAGCCCACCTTGATACCCATGGCAAAATCGACCGCGCCGGAACGGATCAAGGATGTCCGCGCCAAACGGGCAGCGGCGATACCGGCGATCGAGGGCACGGCGGCAAGGTCGGTATCTCCGGCCTTGCCCCCCGCGCCGGCCCGTATCGCCGGGCGCGTGGGCGATAGTACCGGCGCCACGACCACTCGCGGCTTGTCCCGGCTGCCCTCCATCGTGCAACGCCGTGGTGGTCTGCCGCCACCTCCCTCGCCCATTACCGAGGCGTCACGGCGGCCGATCCCGCGGATTGTTCAGGAAAGAACGCGCGCCCCTGGTGGCCTGCGGTCGGTTGGCGCTGCGGCGTTGCCGCAACAGCCTGCCGCCGTGGCGCCGGCGGCAGCCCCGGCCATGGCGCAGGCCCCGGCCGTCGCGCGCCCCTTGGCGCCCAGGCTTATGCCGCCCCCCGCACAAGCCGTCGCCCAGGGTGGCGCGGCGATGGCGCCTTTGGTACAGGTCAATCTGCCGCTTGGTCAGGATCAATCAATCCTGGCGCAGACATTCGCCACGTTATTGGCGGCCCAGGGTAGCCCCGTGGTACGCCAGCCGGGCGATGTCTTCTATGCCTCCAACGCCACGCCGATCGGCGGGCAATGGCCGACCATCGTGCCGGGCGTGGTGCAACGGGCCTTCAACGCATCCCTTAATGGTGCTGATCGGAATGTGCAATCGCTGCAGGCATCCCTTATGGTGTCGCCGCAAATGAGTAACGCGGCCATGCGGCGTTTGCCGGGGGCGCCGGGACTGATCCGCTTTGGCCACGGTTCGACCCGACTGAGCGGGAAGAAAAAGAAGTATTTGAGGCAAGTTGCCAAACAGGCCCGGCGCGAGGGCAAAATGATTTATGTGGTAGGACATGCCAGCCAGCGCACGGGCGATATGAACTATGCCAAGCATAAGCTGGTGAATTTCAACCTCTCGCTCGATCGGGCCAATATCGTGGCCAGGGAACTGCGCCGCCGTGGGGTTGCCTCGGACCGGATCGTGGTACAGGCGAAGGGTGATGCCGAGCCGCTGTATTTCGAATTCATGCCGGACGGCGAGGCACAGAATCGCAGGGTTGAAATTTATGTCCGGTAGAGCAATTTTCGATTAATCGAAGTCGCTAGCGCGACTTAAGTGATTAGTTCAATTACTCTATTTTAAAGAATCCGGACACATTCAGATTAAATGTGCCCGGGGGCTCGCGCCGGCCAATAGTTTCGGGCATAAAGCACGTCCGCTGGACGGTGCCAACGACAGCCGCCCAGCCGACTGCTGTAATCGAAACTAGATGATGACGGCCTATGCCCTTTGAATTTCACCGTATCAAACGATTGCCTCCTTATGTTTTTGCCGAAGTAAACGCCATGAAGGCCGGCGCCCGGGCCCGGGGCGAGGACATTATTGATTTCGGCATGGGCAATCCCGATACCCCGCCGGCAAAGCATATTATCGACAAGCTGGTGGAGGCGGCGCGGGACCCAAAGACCCATCGCTATTCCACTTCCCGCGGCATTCCGGGCCTGCGCCTGGCCAACGCCAACTATTACCAGCGCCGCTTCGGTGTTGATATCGATCCCGAATCCGAGACCATCGTCACCTTGGGATCGAAGGAAGGCCTGGCCAATCTTGCCCAGGCCATTACCACGCCGGGCGATGTTATCCTGGCGCCCAATCCAAGCTATCCGATTCACCCTTATGGCTTCATCATCGCCGGTGCGGTGATCCGTCATATTCCGGTGGGGCCGGCGCAGGACTTCTTCGCTAATCTGGAGAATGCCGTGCGCCATTGTGTGCCGCCGCCGACGGCCATCGTCTTGAACTATCCGGCCAATCCAACGGCGGAGGTGGTGGATTTGGCGTTTTACGAGCGCGTGGTGCGGTTCGCGAAAGAAAAGAATTTATTCCTGCTCTCCGATCTGGCCTATGCCGAGATTTATTTCGACGGTACGCCACCGCCCTCTATCCTGCAGGTGCCGGGCGCCAAGGATGTGGCCGTGGAATTCACTTCGTTGTCCAAGACCTACTCCATGCCCGGCTGGCGAATGGGTTTTGCCAGCGGTAACCGCCGGCTGATAGCGGCCCTGACGCGCATTAAATCCTACCTGGATTATGGCGCTTTTACGCCGATCCAAGTGGCTGCCTGTGCCGCCCTGAACGGCCCGCAGGATTGTGTCGAGGAAATCCGCGATCTGTATCGCCACCGCCGGGACGTTCTGATCCAGGGTTTGGGCGCCGCCAACTGGGAGGTCCCCTCGCCGCGGGCGACCATGTTCGCCTGGGCGCCGTTACCGGACGGTTTCGCCCATTTGGGCTCGTTGGAGTTTTCCAAGCAATTGTTGGACAAGGCCAAGGTGGCGGTCGCGCCCGGTATCGGCTTTGGCGAATACGGCGACGGCTTCGTGCGCATCGCATTGGTCGAGAACGAGCATCGCTCGCGCCAGGCCATCCGCAATATCAAACGCTTCTTGCAGGACTACAAAGACATGGACATCGCGGATACGCATGCCTCGGCGGCGCAATGAATAAGTCAGGGATTAGTTCGGGGGGCCCGCCATTGCGGCTGGGTATAGCCGGGCTGGGCACCGTGGGCGGCGGCGTCGTCCGGCTGGTGCACGAACATGGCGATTTGCTGGCGCTTCGGTGTGGCCGTCCCATCCAGGTCACGGCCGTCTCCGCCCGGGATAGAAAGCGCGACCGCGGTCTGGATCTAACGCCCTTCACCTGGTTCGACGATCCCGTGGCCCTGGCGGCCAGCGACGAAATCGATGTGCTGGTCGAATTGATCGGCGGCGACGAAGGGCCGGCCAGGCTGGCGGTGGAAGCCGCCATCGCCGCCGGTAAGGATGTGGTGACCGCCAACAAGGCGTTGATCGCCCGGCATGGCACCGCATTAGCCGGCGCGGCGGAAAGCCAAGGCGTGGCCCTAAACTTCGAAGCGGCGGTGGCCGGCGGCATCCCCATTGTCAAGGCCATGCGCGAAGGTTTGGCCGGCAACCGCTTTTCCCGCGTCTATGGCATCCTGAACGGCACCTGCAACTATATTCTGTCCGCAATGCGGGACAGCGGCCGGGACTTCGCGGATGTGTTGGACGAGGCCCAGGCGCTGGGCTATGCCGAAGCCGACCCGGCCTTTGACGTCGATGGCGTGGACGCGGCCCACAAGCTGGCGATCCTGACCAGCCTGGCGTTCGGCTGTCCGGTCAATCTGGATGCGGTACATATCGAAGGAATCCGCCAGGTTTCCGCCATCGATATTGAGTTCGCCACTGAACTGGGCTATCGCATCAAGCTACTGGCCATTGCGCGGCTGACCGAACATGGCGTCGAACAACGGGTCCATCCCTGCATGGTTGCCGAGGGCTCGTCGATCGCCCACGTTGGCGGCGTCTTCAATGCGGTGGTGGCCGAGGGCGACTTCGTGGACCGGGTGGTCTTTGAAGGGCGTGGCGCGGGCGAGGGGCCGACGGCTTCGGCGGTGGTCGCTGATCTGGTCGATATTGGCCGCAATATCCGGCTGCCGGCCTTCGCCATACCGGCCAACGCTCTGGCGCCATTGCCGCCCGCCCCCATGGACCGGCACGTGGGGCCCTACTACGTGCGCCTGTCGGTGCTGGACAGGCCGGGTGTGATCGCCGATATCTCGGCGATCCTGCGGGATCAGCAGATTTCCATCGGCTCCATGTTGCAACGGGGCCGCGACCCGGGCGAGGCGGTGCCGGTGGTGCTGATCACCCATGAAAATCAGGAAGCGGCCATGGTCCGGGCCATGACCTTGATCGGCGGTCTGGATTCTACCGTGGAGGAGCCGAAATTCATCCGCATCGAGTCCCTATAGTTTCGCCGCGGTTTCGCTACAATAGTTTGTACAGAGAATCATAGGGGCGCGTGATGTCCGAGAAGACCACATTGGACCGTAATCTCACCATTGAGGCTGTTCGGGTGACAGAGGCGGCCGCCATCGCCGCCGCCGAGACCATGGGACGGGGCGATGAAAAAATTGCCGATCAGGCCGCCGTGGATGCCATGCGCACCGCCCTCAACCGCCTGCACATGGCCGGCACGGTGGTAATCGGCGAGGGCGAGCGTGACGAGGCGCCCATGCTTTTCATTGGCGAGAAGGTGGGTACCGGCGAGGGGCCAAAGATCGATATCGCGCTCGATCCCCTGGAAGGCACCACCATCACCGCGAAAGGCATGCCCAACGCCTTGGCCGTCCTGGCCCTGGCCGAAGACGGCAAGTTGTTAAACGCCCCGGACGTCTACATGGACAAAATCGCCGCCGGCCCCCTGGTCCCCGCCGACGCCATCGATCTGGATAATCCGGCCGGCGAAAATATCGACAATGTGGCCAAGGCCCTGGGCAAGAATACCAAGGACGTGGTGGCCTGTATCCTGGACCGGCCCCGGCATGGGGAGTTAATCGCCGCCGTGCGCGCGGCCGGCGCCCGCATCGTGCTGATCGGCGATGGCGATGTGGCGGGCGTCATGGCGACGGCGATGCCCGAAACCGGCATCGATATCTATATGGGCACGGGCGGTGCGCCCGAAGGGGGCCTGGCGGCTGCTGCCCTGCGTTGCATCGGCGGCAACATCCAAGGCCGTCTGCTGTTCCGCAATGATGACGAACGGGGCCGCGCGGCCAAGGTGGGGGTCGAGGATCTAAACCGCAAATACGAAATTACCGACCTGGCGGCGGGCGACGTGATCTTTGCCGCCACCGGCGTTACGGACGGCAACATGTTGCAAGGGGTGCGCCGGACGGCCGCCACCCTGTCGACGGAATCCGTTGCCATGCGCGCGCGCACCGGCACCGTGCGCTGGATACGCATGCAACATCCCATCGGCAGGTAACGCCATGAGCCTGTCCGCGGTTTCGCCTTCGCTGATCGAGGGCGCGGCTGTGCTGGATGTGGCGCAATCGGTTTCCGGCCGGCGGTGGCGGCAGCGGCCCGCCGATGACCGCATCGCCATGGCGCTGTCCCAACGCCTTGGGGTGGCCGATATCGTGGGCCGGGTGCTGGCCGGCCGTGGCGTGGGCATCGAGGATGGCGAAGGCTTCCTGAACCCGACCTTGAAATCCGCCATGCCCGACCCCTCCCGATTACGCGATATGGACAAGGCTGCCGACCGCCTGGCAACGGCCATTCAGGGCGGCGAGCGGGTGGCCGTGTTCGGCGATTACGATGTGGATGGGGCCACTTCCGCAGCCCTTCTGCAACGTTATTTCCGCGCCGTCGGCGTTGAACTGACGGTTTATATCCCGGATCGGCAAAAGGAAGGCTATGGCCCCAATGCCCCGGCCCTGCTGGCCTTGCGGGAGCAGGGCATGGCCGTGGTGGTGACCGTGGATTGCGGCATCGCGGCGTTCGAGCCGTTGCAGCGGGCGGCGGATGCGGGCCTGGACGTGATCGTTATCGATCACCATCAGGCGGAACCGCGTTTGCCCACTGCCTGCGCCGTGGTCAACCCGAACCGCCTGGACGATGACAGCGGCCTGGGCCGGCTGGCGGCGGTGGGCGTCAGCTATCTGCTGGTGGTGGCCCTGAACCGCGCCCTGCGCGGGCGCGGCTGGTTCCAGGAACGGGTGGAGCCGAATTTGCTGCAATGGCTGGATCTGGTGGCCCTCGGCACGGTCTGCGACGTGGTGCCGCTGACCGG
Source organism: Alphaproteobacteria bacterium (assembly GCA_047518225.1). Lineage (GTDB taxonomy): Bacteria > Pseudomonadota > Alphaproteobacteria. Next base: position 6,169 of record JAKZRK010000330.1, read on the forward strand.
CCTGAACCGGGTGCTGGTGGCCCAGGGGCTGAAGGTCGCGGCGCGGCGGGACAATCCGGGCCTGGCCGCCCTGTCCGATCTGGCCGGCGTGGATCAACGGCCCGGCACCTATCACCTTGGCTTTGTCTTTGGCCCGCGCCTGAACGCCGGCGGCCGCGTGGGCAATCCTCATCTGGGGTCGCGTTTGCTGGCCACGGATGACGGGGACGAGGCCCGCGCCATCGCGGCCAGGCTGAACGAATTCAACTTGGAACGCCGGGAGATCGAGGCCACCATTCAGGCCCAGGCCACGGAACTGGCGGAAAGCGGCGGCCGGGGCAAACAGCCATTGTTGTTCCTGGCCGATCCGCGCTGGCACCAGGGCGTGATTGGCATCGTCGCTTCCCGCCTCAAGGACCGCTACCGCCGGCCCACCATTATCATCGCCATGAATGATGGCGTGGGCAAGGGCTCGGGACGCTCCATCCCCGATGTCGATCTGGGCGTCGCCGTTACCGCCGCCAAACAGGCCGGCCTGTTATTGGCCGGCGGCGGCCATGCCATGGCGGCGGGTCTGACCGTGGCCCTGGACAAACTGGCGCCATTGGAAGAATTTTTGACCGAACGCATCGCTCGGGCCATGGCGGGGCAGCCCCAAGGCCATGAATTGAGCCTGGATGGCGCCCTGACCGTATCGGGCGCCAGCCGCGATCTGTTCGATACCCTGGAAAGTGCCGGGCCCTATGGCGCCGGCTATCCCGAACCCCGCTTTGCCATCGCCAATGCGGAAGTCGTCAAGGCCGACCTGGTGGGCCAGAACCATGTGCGCGTGGTGCTGGCGGGGGCCCGTGGCGGACGTCTGAAAGGCATCGCCTTTGGCGCCGCCGACAGCCCCCTGGGCCAGGCCATGCTGTCGGCCCGCGGGCGCAGCTTGCACCTGGCCGGCCATCTGCGCGCCGACGACTGGCAGGGCCGGCGCGGCGTGCAATTGTTTATCGAAGACGTGGCATATCCGGAGAATTCCTAAGCCCCGCGCCCGTCAGGCCGGGGTCACTCGGCGCAGATGCGGTAGCGCCAACAAATTCAGAGATCAAGCTTGCTTTTCGCGGCCGATTTGGCTACTTCCTCCTCCACCGCGACCCCGTAGTCTAAAGGTTAGGATGCCGGCCTTTCAAGCCGGAGATGCTCGGTTCGAGTCCGGCCGGGGTCGCCACTTTCTCGCCATTGAAATGTTCAGCCGTAGCCGGTGCAAGACGCTGTGTTCGGACGCGTTGGCTGATGTAATATGCCGGCTCGGTGCATCGAATTATTCAGGTCTGATGGGGGACGCGGCCGGCGCATGGGAAATATCGACGTTCGCAAGATTATCGGCACCGGCATAAAACTTTTGCTGGTCAGCCTGTTGGTCGGCTGGGTTCTGTCCGTGATCGACGTGGACGCCTTGGGCTTTATCCGCTTGCTCTCCCAGTTCGTGCGGCAGGCGGGCGAGTTGGCGGCGGACGGGGTGCGCTGGGCCGTGCCCTATATCCTGCTGGGCGCGGTGGTCGTGGTGCCGTTCTACATCCTCAAATTCGGCTTGGACCTGCTAAAGCGCCGCAGAAGATAAAACGAGAGGTTACACCATGTCCGAAATCGCCGTGCGCCGCGAAGGCGCCCTCGCCATTATAACCATCACCCTGCCGGACCAGTTCATGACGAATGCCACCGTCGGCGAACTGAACGCCGCCACGGAAGAACTGGACCGGGATGAAAGCTGCCGGGCCATGGTCTTTACCGGTGGCGAGGCGGGCGTCTTCATCCGCCATTTCAGCGTCAGGGTGCTGGAAGAAATGTCCTTCGCCCTGCGCCGGCGCGGCGAGACCTTTTCGGAGCAAAGGCTGTTGCAAAAGGACCGGGAGATTGACCTGCTGTTTCGCCGTCTGGCCAGCACGCCGAAGATTACCATTGCCGCCATCAACGGCCATGCCATGGGTGGTGGCTTTGAATTCTGCCTGTCCTGCGACCTGCGTATCGCCCAGGACGGGGACCATGCCCTGGGCCTGCCGGAGCTTAAGGTGGGCATCCTGCCGGGCGCCGGCGGCACGCAAAAGCTGGCCCGCCCGGTAGGCCAGGCCCGGGCCCTGGAAATGGTTCTGCGCGGCCGTACCGTGCCCCCGCGCGAAGCGTTGGAGCTGGGCATGGTGCATGAGGTCACCGATGGCCCGGTCCTGCCCCGGGCCCTGGAACTGGCGCGGGAATACGCGGCCATGGCACCCCTGGCCTTTGGCCATATCAAGCGCCTGTTACGGGACGAGCTGGAAAAACCCCTGGAAGACGGCCTGGCCATGGAACGCACACTGTTTCTGGATTGTCTGGTCTCGGATGACGCCCACAGGTTGATGAAGCGCATGAACGACGGCGATCTGGATATCCGCGAAGTCCCGCAGGGGGACTGATTGCCGTTACCTGGACGCCGTAACTCCCGCCGCCGCCTGTCACTCCCGCGAAGGCGGGAGTCCAGAACCATCCATGGATTCCCGCCTTCGCGGGAATGACGGGTCTACCCTTGAACCATGCGCGGTTGATAGATAGCCGTGTGGTCCATGCGGGCCAGTAGGCGGCTGCCCTGGGCCAGCACCAGGGCGTCCAGTTCAACAAACAGATGACCCTTGCGCTCGAAATTGTTGGTGATCCGGGCTCGCACGGACAGGTTCTCGCCATGGCGCGCCGTGGCGAAATGCTGCACCGAACTGCTGACATGGATCCACGAGCCCAGCACCACGTTCTGGGTCACGGCCCAATTGCCGAAGCGCAGGATGTGGCCCGGATGGATGATGCTTTCCGATCTGTATAGCGGCAGATCCTCGCGCACGTCGGCTTGGTATTGCGTCTCCATCTCGGCGCTGCAATGCCTGGTGTAGGTGCCCAGCATGGCGCCGATGGGCAGGGAGGCAGGCGAGGCGGGCGGGCGGTCGTCGGGCAGGGCGGTAAGGGGGAAATCCGCCAAATCGGGTGCCTCCCGTGCGGTGCCGGGCAGCCGCGCCGTGCCCGTGGCGCAAATCTGGCCGGCGCTTTCCACCGTAATGGCCATGGCCTCCGCCTCGCCCGCGACGGCCTCAACGGAAACGGTGGCGATGGCGCCGTCGTAGACCGGCTTTATCAGGCGGCAGTCGCCCATGCCCCGTTCCAGCCAGTCCCTGCCCCAGCGTTCCACCGCCGGGTGGGTCATATAGGCATAAACATCGACGCCGGGCACTAGGCCGCCATTGAATCCGTACTTCCGCGCCACCGTATCGTCGTGAATCTTGTTCTCGGAATCCTTGGCGGTGTTGTAGGCCTCGACCTGATAATCGGCCTTGACGTTGGCGGCGGCGGAACCGGGCATGAATGTTCTCCTTAATTTTCCAGGGCATCGCGGAAACGATAATAGGCCCGCGTCGCGGTTACCGCCACGCCGCGCAGGGCATGTAGGGGCAGGGGACGCACGGGGCTGGCGGGAAACTCAAAATCGGGCCCGGCCGTATCCAGGGCGCGGTCAGCCAGGACTTTCCCCATCATGGTGGCCATGGCGACGCCCCGGCCGTTATAGCCCAGGCCGGCCCACAGGCCCGGCGCCAGTTCGTGCAAATGGGGGTAGTGATCCCTGGTCATGGCGACCCGGCCGTTCCAGGCGAATTCAAAATCGATCTTGCCGGCCTCGGGCAACAGGCTTTGCACCCTTTGGCGCAGGCCGTCATAGATTTTTGCCGCGCCGCTTTCATAGGCCGAACCGCCGCCGCCCATGATCAGGCGGCCATGGGCATCCTGGCGGAAATACCACAACACCCGGCGGGTATCGGAAAGCACTTCGCCGCCGCCCAAAATTTTGCCGCGCATGTTCTCGCCCAGGGGCGCGGTGGCCACCTGCACGCTGTAGACCAGCAGCACCGATTGCGCCAGGCCGGGCCACAGGCCATCGGTATAGCCGTTGGTGGCGATGATGACCTTGTCCGCCGTCAGGGCACCACGGGGCGTTTCCAACCGCCAGCCCGCGCTGTCCCTGCGCAGCGACCGCACCGGCGAGGAACCATGCACCCGCGCACCGAACTTTTGTGCCGCCCGCGCCAGGCCACGGGCATAGCTTAATGGCTGCACCCCGCCGCCGCGCCTGTCGATCCAGCCGCCGTGATAGCGCCCGTCGCCCATGCGCCGGGTCAGCTCCTCCCGTTCCAACCAGGCGACATTTGCCTCGCGCCCGGCCCAGTCCCGGTGCCGTTTCGCCAAGGCGCCCAGCATGCTTTTTGTGTGCGCCGCCTGGATCCAGCCGGTCTGCCGGCCATCGCAATCGATGCCATGGCGCGCGATCAGTTCGAACACCAGATCGGCCGCGCTGCCCGAGGCCCGCACCATGGCTTCGCCGTCTTCGGGGCCAAAGCGGGCCAGAATTTCCCGCGGATCTTCCTTCAGGCCCGGAATGACCTGGCCGCCATTGCGCCCCGAAGCCCCCCAGCCCGGCTCCGCCGCTTCAAGAACCACCACATCCGCGCCCCCCTGGGCCAGATGCAGGGCCGCCGAAAGACCGGCAAAGCCACCCCCCACCACCGCCACGTCTGCGCGGCAATCGCCATCCAGCGCCGGTGTGTCAGGGGCCGGCGCGGCGGTCGCGGCCCACAGGGAGGGCGGCAGCGTCAAATTGCGATCATTTACCTCGGCCATGACGGCACTGTAACATGCGGGAAGGATCTGTCACGGGGGCGAAAACTTGGAGGCGGCGGTGAAAATTCTGGTTCTGGTTTTGGTCGCTTACGCCGCCCTGGTGGCCGGTTGCACCGTGATACAACGATCCTTGATGTATTTTCCCGACGCCTCCCTGCCATCGCCCGGCAATGCCGGCGCGCCGGGGTTTCAGGCCGTAAACTATGCCACCGCCGACGGCTTGGACCTGGTGTCGTGGTACCGTCCCGCCGAAAAGGGTCTTGCCACCATCGTCTATTTCCAGGGCAACGGCGGCAATATAGCCGGCCGGATCTACAAGACCCGGCCTCTGTTCGAAGCCGGCTATGGCCTGTTGCTGGTGGGCTATCGCGGTTATGGCGGCAATCCGGGCACGCCCAGCGAGGACGGCTTGTATCGCGATGCCCGCGCCGCCCTGGCCTATTTGCAGGTTCGGGGCCTGGCCATGGAAGGCCTGGTCCTGTTGGGCGAGTCCCTCGGTACCGGTGTCGCCGTGCGCATGGCGTCGGAAGCCCAGGTCCGGGCGGTGATTTTGGAAGCACCCTATACCTCGACCGTGGATGTGGGCCAGTCGGCATATTTCTTTTTGCCGGTCGGGTTATTGATGTATGACCGCTTTCCCTCGATTGACCTTATCGGGCGAATTCAAGCGCCCCTGCTGGTGATCCATGGCGAGCGGGACAGCGTGATCCCTACCCGTTTCGGCCGTCGCCTGTTCCAGGCCGCCAGCCAGCCCAAGGAAGCGCATTTCCTGCCCGGCGCCGGCCATAACGACCTGTTCGAACACGGCCTGACGGATATTGAATTGGATTTTCTGGCCCGGCTGCCGGATTAAATAAGGTCAGGCCCGCCAATCCGCTGGCCATGGGCTAGATAGCGGCTGGCGCCAACCAGATCGGCCTGAATGCTTTGCCGATAGTCAGTGCCATTTTGGGCGGTGGTTCGTTGCCGCTCGGTCCCCGGCAATTCGCCGTCATGGCCGGCCAGGGTTTCGTGCAGGATGCGGCCATCGGTATCGGGGCCTTCCATATCCAGGCAGTGCAATATGGTCGGCAGCACATCGATGATGCCGGTGGGGGCGGTAATTTGCGCCTGGTTGGCAAACAGACTGCCGGAAAAGGCCAGCACCGCGCTGACTTCATAAGGGGATAGGCCGCCATGTAGGCCGCAGCCCATGGGGATATCCGGGTTGTCGTGCAGGCAACGGCCCAGCAACCCGCCGTTCGGCGCCCCATCGTCACGTGCCAAGACGAAGACGATATCGCCGGTGCGGGCATGTTCCAGGTTGGCGGCGGCCAGGGGCAGGGCGCCCGGCGGCGGTTCGCCGCCCATCATGGCGCGGGCAAAGATCGGGCCGCACCAGGGTTGATCCTGTAGCCAGGAAACCAGCCGTGCCTGGGTATCGCTGTTTCTTACATATAGGGCGGCGCAGGTGCCGGGGATCAGGCTGGCCTCGCCGTCATCGCCGATCTCGAATCCGGCCCCGGTAAATTTGGCCTCCAGCTCCAGGGCCGGGCCATGGGTTGCCACATGGCCGTGATCGGACAGGGCGATAACCTGCAGGCTGTCTTCCCGGCCGCTCTCTTTGCGCCATTGCAACAGGCGGCCAAGGGCTGCATCCCCGTGGCGGATGGCGGCGGCGGCTTCCGGACTTTCGATGCCGCGATAGTGAAATGGCGTGTCGGGATCGGAAAACCACAGGATCGCCACCGTTGGGTCGCGTTGCGGCGCCACCTGTTGCATGTAGGCGTCGACCACCCAATCGATCCGCTCAAGGTTGGGCAGGGCGGCCTTGGGAATGGGGCCGTGGGCCTCGACCAACGCCGCTCCCGCCCCTGGTGTGGTGGATTTATCCAGGCCGTGCAGGGAGATGTTCAAAGCCCCCAAGGTTTCCGCATGATTGTGTAAAATGCGGTTGCCCCCGGGTGTGCCGCAACCGATGACAGCCAACGCCTGGCCGGCGTCATGCAGAATCTCGCCCAGGCTGGGCGCCGTCAGAATGCCGTCCAGGGCCCCGTCGGCCCGGCTCAGCGCGGCAAAATCGGCGGTGTTGAGGAAGCCGCCCGCCGCCGGCTCGATAAATTTGTTGGCCACCATGCCATGGTGTCCCGGATGGCAGCCGGTGATCAGGCTGGCCTGGTTGACCCGTGTTTCGGTGGGAAAGACCGCACGGCTGTCCGTGCAATGGCTGCCCTGTTGGCAAAAGGCCGTAAGGTTCGGCATCAGGCGACCGTCCACCATGTCCGGGCGCAGGCCATCGAAGGCGACGATCACAAATCGAATATCTTTATTCATCCCGACTTGTAGCAAATTCTCGCCCCCCACGCCAAGCGTTGGCAGACCGGTAGACCTTGTGCCAAAATGCCGGTTCCAATTCCTGCATGTATTTGTTGTGAGTTCCCCATGACCATGGATAAATTCACCAGGGATCGGGACAGCGTTGGATATAAAGTTGCCCGGCGCTGAGAGCGGCCGGTTGGACAAGTATTTTTTTGGCAAGGAGCATGTTATGGCGCAATTGAACGGTTCGGAAATTCTGGCGAAGGCATTGAAGCTGGAAGGCGCGGAGGAACTCTTCTTTCTCATGGGCGGCCCCATGTTGGCGGCGGAGGCCGCGAGCATCAACGAGGGCATTCGTTGCATCGACGTACGCCACGAACAGGCCGCCGCCATGATGGCCCAGGCTTATAGCCGCCTGCGGCAACGTCCCGGTTTTTGCATGGCCGCCTCCGGTCCGGCGACGATCAATCTCTCCACCGGCCTGGCTAATGCCTTAATCGATTGCTGTCCCGTGGTGGCCCTGGGTGGGGCCAGTCCGGTCTTGGGCAATGGCAGGCAGGTCTTCCAGGAAATCGATCAGATGGAGATCATGTCCGGCTGCGTCAAATATGCCGCCCGTGTTCATGACGCCCGCCGCATACCGGAAATGTTGAACGTCGCCATACAGCGCGCCATGTCGGGCAAGCCGGGGCCGGTCTATTTGGACCTGCCGGGCGACACGCTCTATCAAATGGTGGACGAGGACAAGGTCGATTGGTCGCAGTCGGGCCGGCCCATTCTTGGTGCCCGCATGCCGGCGCCGCAGGCCCAGATCGACGAACTGGTCGCCGCGCTGGCCAAGTCGGAACGCCCGGTGCTGCTCACGGGCGGTGGCATTATCTGGTCCCGGGCCTGGGAGGAAATGCAGGCCTTTGTCGATGCTTCGGGCATTCCATTTTACACCACGCCCCAGGGCCGTGGCGTGGTGCCGGAGGATCATCCCTGCTGCTTCCCCGCCGCGCGGTCGACGGCGTTTCGCGATGCCGACCTGATTGCCGTGGTGGGCACCCGATTGAACTATATCGTTGGCCATCTGGCCCCGCCGCGTTTTTCCGCCGATGCCACCATCGCGCGGATCGATATAGACGTGGAAGAAATCTCGGAAAGCGCCCGGACGGTGGATATCGGCATTGTCGCCGATGCCAAAGTGGCGTTGGGGCAATTGAACCAGGCAATCGCAGGTAAGATGGATCCCGCGCAATATGATCACTGGCGTGGCGCGCTGGCGGAAAAGGAGGCGTCCAAGCGGGCCGGACCGGGCAGCAACAGCCTGTCCGATGCGGTGCCGATCCACCCGCTTCGACTTTGCGAGGAAGTGAAAAATTTCATGGACCGGGATGCCATTCTAGTGGTCGATGGCCAGGAAATTCTCAACTATGGCCGTCAATCCATGCCCACCTATGCGCCGGGCCACCGTCTGAATTCCGGACCCTTCGGTACCATGGGCGTTGGCCTGCCATTCGGTTTGGGCGCCAAGGTGGCCAAGCCCGATACCCAGGTGATCGTTGTCCATGGCGATGGCTCTTTCGGCCTGAATGCCATGGAGCTGGACACCGCGGTGCGCCACAAAATTCCGGTTTTGGTGGTGATCAGCCTAAACGGCGGCTGGACCGCCGATCCCGATCAATCGAAACCCGGACGCGACCTGGGCTACACCCGCTACGACAAAATGGCGGAAGCTTTGGGTTGTTACAGCGAATATGTCGAGGAGCCGGGCGACATATCGGCTGCCCTGGCCCGTGCCCAGGCCAAGGTTGATGACGGCATGGTCGCCGTCGTCAACGTCAAGACCGACTGGGCCGCCCAGGCCGTGACCCAGAGGTTCGCCTCCTATTCGACCTAGCCCGGAAGCGCTCTAAAAGCCCGCTTCGGGATCTTGCAGATAGGCTTCCTCCGCCGTGCTGTTGACCCTACCCAGGGCGGCGTTGCGGTGGGGGAAGCGGCCGTATTCGGCTATGATGTCGCGGTGTTTGATGGCGGCCTCGTATGACTTTTCACCACCATCCGTGCCCCGGAACTTGGCGGCAAGCCGGACGCCTTGTTCCTGGTCAGCTAAATTTTCACTATGGGTTAACGGCAGGACGAAGAACTTGGCCACGACCGGGGCCAGTCCCGCCAACCAGCCGGCGTTTACGCCGCGCTTGGCGAATTCCAGAGCCTTGGCGTCGTTGGTAAAGGCCCGGGGCGTGCCGCGGTGGATATTGCGGGTAAATTGATCCAGTAGAATTAGCAGCGCGAGGGTGCCGTCCAGGCTATGTGCCCAGTGGTCGAGCAAGCCGTTCGCCGCCGTTTCCACGGTCACCTCGAAATGGCGCCTGATCTCGTCATCGAAGCTTGAAGTCTCGGTGCTTTGCCGGGCGAACCAGATTTCCCGCGTCTGGCCGCGCTCGGGGGAACCTTGCGGCATGAACCAGAAATCCAAAACCGCGCGGCGGCTCTTCACGCCTTTGTCGCGCAATTCGCATTCCCGCCGGTAGCCCTCGATCCGATCACGCCAGTCGTCGGGAAAAGGCTGTGACTTAATCGCGGCGCTATGGACATCCCTGACCAGCGCGGCGGTGAAAGAGGCGGTGCAGACCAGGGGCCCGCCAACTTTGGTCATCTCGAAATGGTGGGTGATGGACGAGGTGCCCAGGCGTTCCACGAAAACAGCCGTGTCGAACCGATCGCCCACGACCAGTGGTGCATGGAAATCAAAATGCAGCGAGACGGCCGGATTGCCCAAATTGTCGCGCTTTAACTGATAGAAATTGAAACCCAGTACCGCCTCGTACCAGACTTCCAGGGTGTCGATGGCGAAGGGGATGAAGCTGCCCGTGTAGGCGATCTCCGCCGTGTCGCTGTCGCCCCAGTTGACCCGGCGGCGAATGGTGAAGGGGATGTCGGATTGCGGCTGCTGGCCGCCGAAATCGGAGGTGGGGATGGGATCATCTGATGAATCTTGCATGGTGTCATTATGCATTCACCGAAAGCATTGCCAATTGCGGCAGCGATAATTTCTTTGCCTGTTCTTTCGCCGCCATGGATCCGCCGCTACAATGCCCTTGACTGCTTCCCAGCCGCTACCCGTTGACATCGCCCGAGGCGCGCGCCACATGACGACCCAAGATACGGAGCGCGCCATGCCCTGGGCTTTGATCGCGGCCACGGGAATGGCGACCTTTGCCATTACGGCCAGCGGCGTGACCCGGGCGCCGTTTCTGATCGCCATGTCCCAGGACCTTGATGTCAGCCTGGCAATGATCGCCAACCTGTTTGGCATTTCTTCCGTAGCCTGGGGGATCACCTCGTTTCTTGCCGGCATGGGTTCGGACCGCATGGGCCGGCGGCCATTCCTGATTTTTGCCCCGGTCGCCCTGGCCATAACCCTGACGGGTGTTGCCTTTGGCCAGAGTTTTCTGGCCGTGGTCATTTGGGCGACCCTGGCGGGAGGCTGCAGCGGACTGTTCACGGGCGTCAGCCTGGCAGAAGTCGCCGGGCGGGTGGCCGACCGTCAGCGCGCCCGCGCCATTGGCTGGGTCATGGCCGGACAGTCCCTGACCCTGCTGGTGGGCGTGCCTCTGGCCACCTGGATCGGAGCCAGCATCGGGTGGCGCGGCGTGCATCTGTGCGTGGCGGCGCTGACCCTGATCTCGGCCCTGGTCATGTTTGCCGTCACCGCACCCCCCGCCAGCAAAGCCGGTGGAGTGGGAAAGGCGTTGTCCCTGCCGCCGCCCTTGCTGCGCAGCGTATTCACCGCGCCGGTCATCCGGCTTCTGAGTAGCGTTATCGCCGAACGGGTCTGCTTTGGGCTGGCCGCCGTCTATTATGCCACTTTCATGTTGCAGACCTATGATCTTTCCCTTCGTGCCCTGGCTCTGCCCTTGGCCATATTCGCCGCCGGAAACATCCTGGGCACCCTGGCCGGGGGACAGTTGGGCGACCGGATCAGGAACCGCATGCTGACCTTTGCCCTGTCATTGCTGACGGCGGGCGCGGTGGCGCTTTTGCTGTTCGGCTGGTACGCCGGCGTTATTATTTCCGTGGCCCTGGGTTTTGCCTATATGTTTTTCATGGCCCTGTCCCGGCCCTCGCTGATGGCGGCGCTTGCCAACGTGCCGGCGGAAGTGCGGGGCACGGTCATGGGTTTGAACAGCACCGCCGCCTCGGCCGGCTGGTTGGTGGCGGCCGCATTGGGTGGATGGATATTGTCAACGGTGGGCTTTGCCGGCTTTGGCCCCCTGGCGGCAATTTTGGCTATAATAGGGGCGGGTCTGGCCCTGGCGGGCCGGCGTAAACAACAGAGAGGCCATGATCGATGACGCAAAGGTTCGACTTCACCGTCAATGGCGAGGCGAGGCAGGTCGAGGCGGAGGCTTCCCTGCCCTTGATATATGTACTGCGCAATGAACTGGGCCTCATGGGCACGCGCTATGGCTGCGGCTTGGAACAATGCGGCTGCTGCATGGTCCTGATCGACGATGAACCGGCCTATGCCTGCACCCGGACCACGGATTCCGTGGCCGGCCGGGCGGTGCTGACGGTCGAGGGCCTGGGCACGCTGGCCGACCCCCATCCGCTGCAACAAGCCTTTCTGGACGAGCAGGCCGGGCAATGCGGCTATTGCCTATCCGGTATATTGATCAGCGCCAAGTCTTTGCTGGACCACAACCCCAACCCCAGCCGGGCCGAGATTACAGCAGCCCTGGACGGCCATCTGTGCCGCTGCGGCGCCCATCAGCGCATTATCCGGGCGGTGATGGCCGCCGCCGCCCGATTGCGCGGGGAGGACCCGGCATGAACGCCGATACGCCAGCCCTGCCGGCCAGCTTGATCACGAATCCGCGCCTTGACTGCTGGTTGAAGTTTCTGCCCGACGAAACCGTGCGCATCGCCACCGGCAAGGTGGAAATCGGACAAGGCGTGGTTACCGCGATCGGGCAAATCGCGGCCGAGGAGCTGGATTTATCCCTGGATCGCGTCGTTGTGCTGTCCGGGGACACGGACGAAGGTCCCGATGAACTCTATACCACCTCGAGCCTGTCCATATCCGTTTCCGGCGCCTCCGTTCGCCTGGTCTGCGCCGAGGCGCGGGCCCTGTTGCTGGCCCAGGCGGCCTTGCGCCTGAATTGCGGCACGGACGAGCTGTCGGTGGAGGACGGTCAATTTTTCCTGAATGGCGCCCCCAGCGAATTATCATATTGGAGCATGGCGCCGGAAATCGATTGGTCAAAGGCGCCCAGCGGCGGCGCGCCGCCAAAAGCCGTCAGCGAATACCGCATCGTCGGCCAGGATATAGCCCGCCGCGATTTGCCGGCCAAGGTATCGGGCGGGGCCTTCATTCACGATAAGGCGCCCGCCGGTCTATGGCATGCCCGCATGCTACGCCAGCCCGGACGGGGGGCGGCATTGAAAGCCCTGGACGAGGCGGCGATCCGGCGCGCCACTACAGGCGAGATCGAGATACTGCGGCTGGAAAATTTCGTAGCCTTTATTGGCGCCGACGAGGCGGTGGTGGAGGCCGCCGCCGCCAGCGCGCCTGCCCATGCGCAATGGGACGGCGCGCCGCAAATCGCGCCTGCCCAGCAGGAGGCCGCCTGGCTGCGGGGCCGGCCGGCCGTGGATCACAACTACGGCGCGCCGGAGGATCCGGCCCCCGTGGGAGAGCTGGTTGAAGCAACCTTTTCCCGCCCCTACATCGCGCATGCCTCGTTGGCGCCATCCTGTGCCCTGGCGTTGTTCGCGGATCGGCATCTGACCATTTGGTCCCACGGCCAGGGCATGCATCCCCTGCGCCGCAATATCGCCCAGGTGCTGGACCTGCCCGTGGAGGCGGTTACCGCCCGGCATCTGGATGGCGCCGGTTGCTATGGCCACAATGGCGCCGATGACGCCGCCCTGGATGCCGCCCTGATCGCCATGCATAACCCTGGCCGTTGCATTCGCCTGCAATGGCGGCGGGAGGAGGAGTTTGGCTTTGAACCCCTCGGCCCGGCAATGCTGGTAAACCTGGCGGTGCGGATAGACGCCGCGGGCCGGCCAAGCGACTGGACGACCGAAGTGTGGAGCCCGACGCACGTACAACGACCCGGCACGGGCAGCGGTTATCTGCTGGCGTCGGAAGCCCTGGCGGAGCCGCCCCCCGCCCTGGTGCCCCAGGACCCGGCGGAAGAGCGCGGCGGCGGCGGCACCCGGAACGCCGTACCCTATTACGATATTCCCCAACACCGTATCCGGCACCATCTGGTCACGACGGCGCCCGTGCGCACCTCGGCCCTGCGTACACTGGGCGCGGCGGTAAATGTTTTTGCCGTGGAAAGCCTGATCGACGATCTGGCCGCCAGGGTGGACGAAGATGCCCTGGATTACCGCCTCTCCTTGCTGACGGACCCGCGCGCCAGGGCCGTGCTTACGACGGTCGCGGCGCGGGCCAACTG